>JBHEMZ010000084.1:0-76719 GCA_046262315.1 Gaiellaceae bacterium | reverse complement strand
TCGCCTGGCTACACCAATACCGCCGTCTCCGCGTCCGCTACGAACGCCGCGCCGACATCCACGAAGCGTTCCTCCAGATCGCCGGCTGCCTGATCTGCCTCAAGCTCCTCAACACCGAGGAGTCATTCTGTTAGGCGCTCTTAGGCGCGTCTCCGCTTCCTGGCATACCCCGTGACGCCAGCCGTTGGCTGCGCGCCGACCCGCGAGTGAAGGAAAACGGACGGGCTCTCGCTCAGGCAACTGCGCCCGGAGACGATCGCCGGCTTGGTCTGGCGATCGATGATGCGCGCCACCACCTTCATGTCATCGGGCCGACTGGCACGGGCAAGAGCACCTTGCTCGCCCGTCTTATCTGCGCCGACATCGCCGCTGGTCGCGGCGTTGTCGTGGTCGAACCGAAGGGCGACCTCGTTGAGGAGGTTCTGAAGAGGATCCCGCCGAACCGCGTAGACCAGGTCGTCGTACTCGATCCGACTGAGACCAACTACCCGATCGGTCTCAACCCGCTCTTGGGGAACGGCCGGAGCCCCGAGCTAGTTGCCGACCAAGTCTTGGCCGTCTTCCACGGCCTCTGGCGCAATAACTGGGGGCCTCGGCTCCAAGACATCCTGCACGCGAGCCTGCTGACGCTCGCTATCCGCGGCGACGCCAGTCTCTGCGCACTCCCAGCCTTGCTCACCAACCCGGCCGTCCGGAGGCGACTCCGAGCCGGTGTCGACGATCCGATCGCGCTGGAACCGTTCTGGGCCTGGTTCGAGACGATCTCGGACGCCGAGCGCCAGCAGGCGATCGCGCCGGTCTTGAACAAGCTCCGGCCGTTCCTGCTTCGCAAGAGCATGCGCGCGATCGTCGGCCAGCTCGAACCCCGCTTCCGGATCGACGAGGTCTTCACGGAGCGGAAGATCGTGCTCGTCTCGCTCGCTAAGGGCTTGATTGGTCCTGAGGCGAGCGCGCTCTTGGGCTCCTTGTTCGTTGCCGAGCTCTGGCAGGCCGTTCTCGGACGTGGACGGATTTCAGCCGAGCGACGGCATCCGGTGGTCGCCTACGCCGACGAGTTCCAGGACTACGTGCACCTGCCCACGGACATGGCCGACGCCCTGGCGCAAGCCAGGTCATACGGAGTCGGGCTGACGCTTGCTCACCAGCACTTAGCGCAGCTTCCTGGCAACCTGCGCGCGGCCGTGCTGGCAAACGCCCGCTCGCGCGTCTGCTTCCAGCTGGCGGGCGAGGACGCGCAGGCAATGGCGCGCTTCTCCGGTGGGCTTCTCCAGCCGATCGACTTTCAGCGGCTCCGCCGCTACGAGACGTACGTCCAGCTCGTCGTCGAGGGCGAGGTCACCGAGTTCGCGTCCGCCCGAACGCTCCCACTGCCGGCGCCGAGTTCGGACTCGGGACTGGTGCGGGAGTCGAGTCGGCGCCGCTACGGCCGGCCCGTCGATGAGGTCGACGCCGAGATCAGGCAGCTCATCGAGGGCGAACCTGGGGACGAGCGGGTCGGTCGCCGCGGGAGGCAGCAGCGATGAGGGCTATTCCGCTCGCTATTCCGCTCGTGTGGACCACGGCGGGGAGGTTTCTCCTGCAAGGGGTGAGGTTCCGCTGCGAGATCGGCAGTGACTGTCTGCGCTTTCGGAGGCTGTTCCGATGAGCGCATACCTCGGCCGTCGGGGCTTCGAGCAGCTCCGTCGGCAGCTGTCTGAGCGGGACCTCGCCGTCATTCACTCGGTACAGGAGCATCGCTTTCTAACCGCTCGACAGATCGAGGAACTCCACTTCGCCGATCACGCCACCGAGCTTGCTGGCGCCCGTGTCTGCCGACGTGTCCTCGCTCGTCTTAATAAGGAACGGCTGCTCATTCGACTCAGCCGGAGGCTGGGAGGCGTTCGGGCCGGCTCTTCCTCCTTCGTGTACGCAGTCGGGACAGTCGGCAGTCGTCTGCTCGACCACGGTCGGCGTTTCACGGAACCCTCGGCGCTCTTCCTCGACCACACGCTCGCGGTAGCCGAAGCGCACCTCCAACTCATTCGGGCAGCTCGGGTCGGCGCGCTCGAGCTGGTGAGGGTGGAGATCGAGCCCGTCTGCTGGCGCCGCTACATCCGCCCCAGCGGCGCGTCGGAGATCGTCAGGCCCGACCTCTACGTCGTAACAGGCTGGGGCGACGTCGAAGAGTGCTGCTGGGCCCTTGAGATCGACCGCGGGACCGAAAGCCCGGCCGCGCTTACTCGTAAGTGCCGCGCCTACGAGACGTACTGGCGCAGCGGCCGCGAGCAGGAGGCGCGTGGGACGTTTCCGCTCGTCGTATGGGTCGCTCTCGACGAAGGGCGCGAGCGGCAGATCAAGCGGATCATCGGTGCCGTCCGGAACCTGAAGCGCGAGCTGTTCCGGGTGACGAGCGACGAGGGGCTTGCCGGGCTGCTCGCAGGAGGCGCGGGGTGATCGGCCTCAACCGCATCATCGTCGGCGACGCCTACGAGCAGCTGAGGCAGCTCCCTAACGGCTTCGTCGACTGCGTGATCACCAGCCCGCCGTACTTCCGGCTGCGCGACTACCGGCACGCCGGACAGATCGGACTCGAGCTGCACGTCGATCAATGGGCCAAGGCGCTACGCAAGGTCGCACGCGAGCTTCACCGCGTGCTCGTCCCGACAGGGTCGCTATGGCTGAACCTAGGCGACCGCTACAGCACAGGCACGGAGGGCGCTTCGCCCAAGGGTCTCCTGCTCGGGCCGGAGCGACTCGCCCTCGCGCTGATCGGCGACGGCTGGATCCTCCGCAACAAGATCGTCTGGGCGAAGCGCAACCCGTTGCCGAACCCGACGCGCGATCGGCTGTCCTGCACGTGGGAAGTCGTCTACCTGCTCGTTAAGCAGCGCTCGTACTTCTTCGACCTCGACGCGATCCGCGTCCCACATACGAGCACCAGACCGCCCGCGAAGGGGTCCCGATCCTCCTGGTCGGTACCGCCGGCGTGGCGGGTCTCGGCAAGCGCGCACAGCGGGCTCGACCTACTCAATGCGGAGGGGCGGGTTGGACACTTGCTCGGCAAGAACCCTGGAGACGTCTGGTCGCTGTCGACTGCCGCTTATCGCGGCGCGCATCACGCGGTCTTTCCACTCTCGCTCATCGAACGGCCGGTCAAGAGCGGTAGCCCGGAACGTCGCTGCCGACGCTGCCGGCACCCGTGGAAGCGCGCAACGATTCGCAAGCTCGGCCACATGGCCGTCCGCGGCGAGCTTCAGCCAAGCTGCGGCTGCCACGCCGCCTGGGAGCCGGGAGTCGTGCTCGATCCCTTCATCGGCTCGGGGACGAAGGCGATCGCTGCCGAACAGCACCGCCGTAACTGGCTCGCCATCGAGTTGAACCCCGCCTTCGCGCAAGTCGCGAGTGAGCGCATCGCGGCTGCTCGCTCCGCACGACGAGTTGACGAAGGGAGCCAGCGTGCGCGGAGCGCGGCGGCGTGAGGAGGGACGTGATGGTCGGACGGTGGGCGGAACGAGCTGTTTTGCAGTTCCGGCCACCGCTAGCCATCCACCCCTACAAGGAGGAGCCATGACCAAGGCTCAAGAGGTGTACGAGCGGACAGAGGCCCTGGTGGCCTCGGGTGTAGCGAAGGCCGATGCCTTCCGGCAGCTGGCGACCGAGTACGGACGTGAGTTCAACTCGATCCGCGGTGCCTACTACGCCCACACCCGCAGTCTCGGCGGCTCGCCGAAGCGTTCGACGAAGCGCGAGCTTGCGCCGGTCGACCCGATCGAGTCGGCAACGAGTGTCCTTGAGAAGGCGCTCGAGACGATCGAAGAGGATGTCGCCGCGGCCAAGGCGCGCGCCGACGACGCCAAGGCCGAGTACGAGCACCTGCGCGACACGGCGAAGGAGCGCAAGGCGACGATCCAGACGAAGATCGCCGCGCTCAAGAGCTAGTCGAGCCGGATGGTGAATGGCCCGGATCGGAAACGATTCGGGCCACCAAAGAAGAAATCGAGCAGGAAATACAGCAGCGTAAATTGATAGAATAATAGGAAGACAATTGTAACTCTTAATGACAGATCAGACAGCAAATCATGTTGTGGAATGGTCGACAAGTGATGCGTCCGCGCATCACGTCGTGGTAAACTGAGTGAGTAATCGGAGCACATCGTCTATGAATCCGAAGCAAGCGAAAGCGCTCGGTAAGTTCTTCAAGGAACACCGCGCCGCGCTCGGCCTCTCCACTAGAGCCCTCGCTGCCCAATCCGGGGTTGACATGGCCACCATCGTCCGCCTCGAACAGGGCGCGTTCGCCGAACCCCGGCCGGACACCCTGCGGGTTGTCGCCGAAGCCCTCGGCGTCAGCCTCGCCGACGTCTTCGCGATGGCCGACTACGTCGTCCCGGACGAGCTGCCGGCCTTCACGCCGTACCTGCGCAGCAAGTACCGCGGTCTACCGTCCGAGGCAGTCGAACAACTAGAGCGATCCTTCGCGCGGCTCGCCAAGCGACACGGCTTCGAGCCCGACGGGCCCGCACCCGGAGAAGACGAACAGCCCGAAGAGCAATCAACTAACCCAAAGAAAGGAGGGAGCCATGCACCCACTAACACACCAAGATCGAAAGGCCGCCGCGTCTGAACGCAGCGTCCTGGCGATGCTGCGGGCGCTCGTCCCCCAGCGGCCACTGTCTCCCTTCGAGACGCTCCGAATCGCCGAGCTGCAAGCCAACCGACTGCTCGAACACTTCGAGATCCACACCGATGCGGTCCCGGCGGAAATGGTCAGCGAGCTGCCACGGATCCGCGTCGTGCCCGAGCTCGGCCTGCCGATGTCCGGCTCCGCGCACTGGGACGGCCACTTCTGGCTGATCGCCTTGAACGCCGACGAGCATCCGCTCCGGCAGCGCTTCTCCCTCATGCACGAGTTCAAGCACGTTATCGACCACACGACGAAGCAGAGGCTCTACGCCGACCGACCCTTCCAGAGCGCCCAGGCTCAGGCCGAACGGGTCGCCGACTACTTCGCCGCCTGCCTGCTGATGCCCAAACGAGTCGTCAAGCGACTCTGGTGCAGAGGAACACAGAACATCGACCAGCTCGCCGAACAGCTGCAGGTCAGCCCCGCCGCTGTCCGCTACCGGCTCGACCAACTCGGGCTGACTGAGGAACGCTCCCGCTGCACCTGGCGCGGCCCCGTTCGCCCGGCACCGTCACCGACTTTCGCGGAGGTCAGCCAGTGACGCCCAAGGGCGTCAACCCCGGCACTTCATGGTCCGAGAACGGAGAGAACGACGCCCCGCGCGCCGTCCTCTACCTGCGCGTCTCGACCAAGGAGCAGGCGCAGAAGGGCGGCGAGGCCGAGGGCTACTCGATCCCAGCCCAGCGCGAAGCAGGCCGTCGCAAGGCGGCCGACCTGGGCGCGATCGTTGCCGACGAGTTCGCGGATCAAGGCGAGAGCGCCAGAAGCGCCGACAGACCCCAGCTGCAAGCGATGCTCGCCTACCTCCGCGAGAACCCCACCGACTACGTGATCGTCCACAAGGTCGACCGCCTGGCCCGCGACCGAGCCGACGACGCCCTGATCAACCTCGCAATCCGCTCCGCGGGCGCGGCGCTCGTCTCGTGCAGCGAGAACATCGACGAAACGCCGCCCGGGATGTTCATGCACGGGATCCTCAGCGTCATGGCCGAGTTCTACTCGCGCAACCTCGCGGCCGAGGTCATCAAGGGATCGACCCAAAAGGCCAAGGCTGGCGGCACGATCGGCAAGGCACCGCTGGGCTACCTCAACGTCCGCCAGATCCACAACGGCCGCGAAATACGAACCGTCGAGATCGATCCCGTCCGCGGCCCGCTGATGAAGTGGGCGTTCGAGACCTACGCGACGGGCGCCTGGAGCGTGCGACGACTCGTACGCGAGCTAGACAAGCGCGGACTGGAAACCGTCTCGGGCCCAGTGCGTCCCTCCAAGCCGATCTATCAGTCGCTACTCCACATGCGGCTTCGCGACCCCTACTACAAAGGCACCGTCCGCTACCGCGGCGCCGAGTATCCCGGCACGCACGAACCCTTGGTTAGTACGCAGGTCTGGCAACGCGTCCAAGACATTCTCAGCGCCCAAAACCAGGCCGGCGAGAAGCAGCGCGAACACAACCACTACCTCAAGGGCTCCGTCTTCTGCGGCGGCTGCGGCAGCCGACTCATCATCACCAACGCCCGAAGTCGAGCCGGCCGCATCTACCCGTATTTCGTCTGCTCTGGGCGCCACAACAAGCGCACCGACTGCACCTTCAGGGCCGTCCTCATCGAGACGATCGAGCAGAAGGTCCTGGACAGCTTCGCCGACTACGAGCTCAAGTCCGACGTACGCGTCGCGATCGAACAGATGCTCACCATTGAGTTCGAGGCCGTCCGCGAGCAAGCCGCGACCGAGAGACGGCGACTGGTCAAGCGACAACAACGGCTCCTGGCAGAACGCTCGAAGCTCCTTCAAGCGCACTACGCCGAGGCGATCCCGCTCGACCTTCTCAAGAGCGAGCAAGACCGCATCCGCGGCGCGCTGGCCCAAATCAACGAACGACTCGTCGCTACCGACAGCTCCTACACACTGATCGAGGGCAACCTCAGCGGGACGCTGCGATTCCTCGAGAACTCACAGACCACCTATCGCTCGGCCGGGCCCCAGCTTCGCCGACAGATCAATCAGGCTCTCTTCAAACGCATCGTGATCGAGCAGGACGGGGACATCCACGCCGAACTCACCGAGCCCTTCGGCACGCTACTGGGGCCCACCATCCGCGAGCTGGCCAAAAACGGCTCGAGGCCGAGCGCCACCGACGCCGAACCGGACTGGCGGGCGTTCGAGGAGTCCTTCAACGAAAACACCCACGAGGAGAACCCCGTGGGTGAGATCGTGCGGCCCTGTGGCCGCGGTTTGAATTACGCAACTTTGGTGGGCGGTACTGGGCTCGAACCAGTGACCCCCAGCTTGTCGAGCTGGTGCTCTCCCAACTGAGCTAACCGCCCTGGTCACGCCGGTTCGCCTACTTTTGGTCGGCTTGCCGGCCGGCTCATAGTAGCCCACTCTCGCGACGGGCCGCAGGTTCGCGAGGCGCCTAGCGCAGGCGCTCGAGCGCGCGGCCGATGCCGCGGACCGCCTGGCGGATCCGCTGCTCGTTCTCGACGAGCGCGAAGCGGACGTGCCGCTCGCCGCCCGGCCCGAACCCCTCCCCGGGGCTCACGGCGACCCTCGCCTCGCGGGCGAGCTTGACCGCGAAGTCGAGCGAGCTGAGCTCCCGGTACGGCTCCGGGATGGGGGCCCAGACGAACATCGTCCCCCTCGGCCGCTCGACCGCCCAGCCGATCCGCGCCAGCCCGTCGCAGAGAGCATCGCGCCGGCCGCGGTAGATCTCGTTGACCGTCGCCGGGTAGTCCTGCGCCTCGTTCATCGCCACGATCGAGGCAATCTGAATCGGCTGGAACGTCCCGTAGTCCAGGTAGGACTTGAGCCGCGCGAGCGCGCCGATCACCTCCGCGTTGCCGAGCAGGAAGCCGACCCGCCAGCCGGCCATCGAGAAGGACTTCGTGAGCGAGTAGAGCTCGACCGCCACCTCCTTCGCGCCCTCGGCCTGGAGGATCGAGGGCGGCTCGTGGCCGTCGAAGCCAAGATCCGCGTACGCGAAGTCGTGGACGAGCAACACCTCCTGCTCGCGGGCGAGGTCGACGGCGGCCTGAAAGAACGCAGGCTCGACGACTGTTGTGGTCGGGTTATGCGGAAACGAGAGGACCACGACCCTGGGCCGCGGGCGCGAGCGCTCGAACGTCTCGACGAGCGCGGCGAAGAGGTCGCCCTCGGAGCCGATGGGCATGCGCTCGACGACGGCGCCGGCGAACGCGGGCGCGAACAGGTGGATCGGATAGCTCGGGCTCGGCACGACCGCCGCGTCGCCCGGCTCGACGAGCACCCACAGCAGGTGCGACAACCCCTCCTTGGCACCGATGGTGGTGATGGCCTCGCGCTCCGGGTCAAGCTCGACGCCGAAGCGGCGCGCGTAGAGGTCGCAGATCGCCTGCCGCAGCTTGGGGATGCCGCGGCTGGCGGAGTAGCGGTGGTTGCGTCCGATCGCCGCAGCTTCGCGCAGCTTCTCCACCGCCATCGACGGCGACGGGATATCCGGGTTGCCGAAGCCGAGGTCGACAACGTCCTCGCCCGCGCGGCGGAGCTCGAGCTTGAGGCGGTCGATCTCCGCAAAGACGTAGGGCGGCAGGCTCGAGATGCGGCGAAACTCCATCGCCCCCGCAGTCTGCGCGAAAGCCCGGCTACCGTTCACGCCGGCAGGCTGGCGAGTTCCTCGACCTCCGCCCGCGCCTCGTCCAGGGTTGTGTCCGGGCCAGCCTCGTTGCCTGCGGCGAAGGCCGCCGCGTACCGGTCGGCGCCCAGCTCCTCACGTACACGCGCGAGATCGCGCTCGAGCCGGTCGACGTCCGCCGCCGTCGCGAGGGGGACCCCGATCTGGTCACGAAGGGCCGCAGCCGCACCCGCAAGCCGGGCGGCGCGCTGCGGACGGCCGCGGCGGCCCGCCAGGCACGCGATCTGCTCCAGCGACTCGGCGACGCCCTCGCGGTCGCTGAGCTCCTCGAAGCCTGCCAGCGCCTCGCGCATGAGCAGCGGCGCGGCGTCGAGATCGCCCTCGGCGAGGGCGAGCCAGCTGAGGTTGCCGAGGTTGACCGCCACGCCCGCCCTGTCGCCGAGCTCGCGGTCGATCGCCAAACTCTCCTCGAACAGCCGCCGAGTGTCGGAGAGATCGCCCTCGTCAAAGGCGACGACGCCGAGGTCGCACAGCGTCACCGAGACGAGCCGCCGGTCTCCGAGCTCGCGGCGCATCGCGAGGCAGCGCGTTAGCAGCTCCCGGGCGCGCGCGAGGTCGCCGCGGTTGCGCGCCACGATGCCGAGGCTGTTGAGCGCCCGCGTCTCGCGCCTGGCTTCGCCCGCCTCGCGGTAGAGCTCGATCGCACCCTCGAGCAGCCGGGCGGCTTCGGAAAGGTCCCGGCGCAGGTCGCTCAGGACGCCCAGGTGGTGCATGACACGCGCGCGTGCGGATGGGTCGCCTTCGGGCGCCGCGGCCAGTGCGCGCGAGAGCCACGACGCGCCCTCGCGGACGTGCGTGTGCATGTACCAGAAACTCCCGAGCGCCGCCGCCAGGCGCAGGCCGAGCGCCTCCCGCTCCGGCCCCGCTCCCGTCTCCAGGGCCCAGCCGAGCGCAGCGCGCAAGTTGTCGTGCTCGCTCTCCAGCAGGTTGAGCGTCTGGAGCTGCACCGCGCCGTCGAGTCTGGTCTCCGCCTCGACAGCGAGCGCCAGGAAGTACTCGGCGTGCGCCCGGCGCGCCTCCTCCGCTCCGTTTTCCTCGAGCCGCTCGAGCGCGTACTCGCGGATCGTCTCGAGCATCGCGAAGCGATCTTCGCCGTCGCGGCGGACGAGGCTCTTGTCCAGCAGCGATGCGAGCACGTCGAGATCGCAGCCGCAGGCCGCCTCGGCGGCCTCGAGCGTCCAGCCGCCCGAGAAGACGCCGAGGCGCGCGAACAAGAAGCGCTCCCCCTCGTCGAGGAGCTCGTAGCTCCACTCCACGGCGCCGCGCAGCGTCCGGTGGCGCGCGGGCAGGTCGCGCCGCGTGCTGGCGACGAAGGACAGGCGCTCGCCGAGACGGTCGAGGATGGCGGGTGGGGAGAGCACCTTCACGCGTGCGGCGACGAGCTCGATCGCGAGCGGCAGTCGGTCGAGCCGCTCGCAGATCTCACGGGCGGCCGCCTCGTCGCCGTCGAGCTCGAAGTCGGAGACGACCGCCCGCGCGCGCTCGACGAACAGCTCCAACGCATCTGGCTCCGCAAGCGGCCGCAGCGCGTACTCGCGCTCGCCGCGGACGCGCAGCGGCTCACGACTCGTCGCCAGCACGCGCACCCCCGGCGCGCGCTCCAGCAGCTCTGCGAGTTCAGAGGCCGCGTCGACGACCTGCTCCACGTTGTCCAGCACGAGCAGGAGCGTTCGGTCCTCGAGCCGGCGCGCGAGCGTGCGAGCGAGCGGCTCACCGGGCTGCTCGGCGATGCCGAGCGTCTGAACGATCTCGTGCAAGACGAGCGCGGGATCGGACACAGCGGCGAGCGGGACGAAGAAGACGCCGTTGGGGTATGCGTCGACCAGGTCCGCCGCGAGGGCGACGGCCAGTCGCGTCTTGCCGGCGCCGCCGGGTCCGGTCAGCGTGACGAGACGCACCTCGTCGCGCGCGAGCAGCTCCCTCAGCTCGTCGAGCTCAGCGCGGCGGCCAAGCAGCGGCGTCGCAGGCGCCGGCAGGTTCGTGTTGCTCAGCGAGCGGAGCGGAGCGAAGTCGCGCTCGCCGAGCTGATAAAGCCGCTCGGGCTCCGGCAGGTCCTTGAGGCGGTGCTCGCCGAGGTCGCGGAACACGAAGCTCCCGCCTGCGAGCGCGCGCGTTGCGTCCGAAAGCACTACCTGGCCTCCGTGGCCCGCGGCGGCGATGCGCGCGACGCGGTGCAGGTCGATGCCCACGTAGCCACCGTCCGCGGGCGCAGGCCGGCCGGTGTGGATTCCCATCCGCACGCGCACGCGCAGGCCCGCGAGCTCGCGCTGGGCCTCGCCGGCCGCCCGCACGGCCGCGGCGGCGTCATCGAAGACCGCAAACAGCGCGTCGCCCTCGCTGCCGAAGACAACGCCGGCCTCGCTCTCAACGGCCTCCTGAAGCACGCGCCGGTGCTCGGCGAGCAGGTCCGCGTACGCGTCGCCGAGCTCCCGCAGGAGCGCCGTCGACCCCTCGATGTCCGTGAACAGGAAGGTGACCGTTCCTTGCGGGAGCGCACGCACGGCCGGCGCCATCATGTCCCCATCGAGCGCTCTAGTACGGGTTGGCGCGGGAGCGGAAGCGCGGCGCCAGCTCACCGGCGCGGTTTTGCGGGAACGAGATCGTCTGTGGATCTCCGTCCGAGACGTAGCGCCGTCCGGGCTCTCGCTTGAGGATGTCGAGCCACCACGAGCTGCCCCACTCCTGATCCGGGGCCTTGCGCGGTGTCGTGCGGATGCGCGGGATCGCGTGCGGGTCGAATGCGGCCGCGAATGGCGACTTCGCCGCCTCCGCACCCACGAGGAACACTCCGCGCAGCCGGTAGCTCTCCCCATCCCAGCTGCCGCGCCACGCGATCGAATGCGGCGTCGGCCAGGCTCCAAGCGGCAGCGCGAACGTGGTGATGTTCGCCTCGGGGACCGCGGCACGGATCACCCGCGCGCCGAGCACGATCTGCCGCTGCGCCTCCTTGCCGCTCATCTGGTTCAGCGGGATGTGATCCTTGGTGTGGTTTCCGAGCTCGAACCCGTGCTCGTGTAGCCAGCGAAGGAGCTCCGCTCCCTCGGCGACGCCGGCGAACGGCTCGCGGTTGACGTAGAAGGTGCCCGCCGGCTTGAACCCGGGATGGCGCTTGGCGAAGTCGAGCATGATCCCGATCGCAGTCTCTGGCTTGATCTCGCCGTCCTCGTCGAGCGCGAGCTGCTCCTTCGTCGAGTCGTCGAAGGTGAGCACGACCGGGCTCTTCCCCGCTGGAACGTTCATCCGGCCGCTGAGGAGAACGGACGCGCGCACCGGCCGGTAGCCGTCGCGCCACAGGCGCTCGAGCTCGGCGCGAAACTCGGCGGGGGTCAGGTCATAGTCGCCGCCGCCGTCGGCGCGGATCTGGTGGTACATGATCACCGGCACCTCGCCCAGCTCGTTTGCGTGCACCGACGCTGCGCTCCGCCCGGCCGCCGGTTCGCTCGCGGCCGGAGCCGTCGTCGTGGCGCGCGGCTGGGGCTTCGGCGCACCGGTGTAGACCTTCGTCTCGATCGGGTCGAGCTTAGGGGCGGGCGGTAGCGCCGAGCCCGTGTACGTGACGTTGGGATCCCAGAGCAGGAACTCGCCGACGCCCATGTCCCGCGCAGCGTCGATCTGCGCCCGCACCTCGGCCGGCCCGTACGTCACGCCGAGCGTGAAGTCCTGGAGCCACGGCACGACCCTGGAGCCCGTCCCGCGCACCTGCTGCTCGAAGTCGGCGAGCGAGCGCTTCACGATCGCGTACGGCTCCGCATTCGGGTAGGCGACGTCGTACTCGCCTGGGCCCCAGTGCGACGGATAGACCATCGGCGAGACGTAGTCGACGTTGCGCCCGATCGCCGCGATGTCCTGCCCGACCTCCGTGGGCCGCGTCGCCGCGACGCCGAAGACGCTTGCGCCGAGAAAGGTTCCGTACGGCTTGAGCGCGGACCGCGCCTCGGCCAGGAAGGCCGCGATCGACCGCTCCGGGGTGCCGCGGAGCTTCGGGAACACCATTTCCGAGATGGGCCCGTCGGGCCGGCGGACGTAGTCGAAGAGCACGTCGTCGATGCCGGCGCGCGCGGCGGCAACCGCGATGTCGATGTTGTAGCGGCGCACCGCCGGGTTCGCGAAATTCGTGAAGCCGCCGTAGCCCGCATACGGCGCGCCCGCAGGCGTCTGCACGACCTGGTTGCGCCAGCCGCGCTTCCAGGCCTCGGCTGCGTGGATCGGGTCGCGGAAAGCGACGAGGCGGCCGACCACCATCACGCCGCGCCGGTGAAGCGTGTCGATGGCCTCGCGCAGGTCGTAGATCTCGTCCACGGCCCCGATCTGACGGCCGAGCGGTACCTTCGCATCGAAGCCGATCGTCCCGGACTCGTCCTTCAGGTCGAGCTCGACGGCGTTGATGCGCCCCTGGTCGATCAGGTCGAGCACCCCCTTGCGGAGCTCCGGGTTCGCCCACCCGTAGAAGGTCACGTGGACGGCGCGCACGGCGCCCTTCGGCGAGCGCGGGACCAGCTCGACGCGCACGGAGCGGGAGCTGTGGTTGCCGAACGAGTCGGTGACGAGCACCGAGACCGGGGCGGCCGGAGGCTCCGAGAAGTCGACGGCGAAACGGCCCTCGTCCAAGTCCACGCGGCGGCCGGCGACCTGCACGGTGCTGCCCTCGTCCACGATGCCGGCAAAAGTCATCGGCTCGGCAACGGCCGCCTTGCGGGAGGTGGGCTCGATGCGAACCTGCGGCGGGCTGGTGTCGATGGTGAAGTGCCAGACGTGCTTCGCGCTCGAGCCGGGCAGGCTGCCGTCGGCGCGTACGGCCAGCCAATGCTCGCCGTCCTCCAGGCCGGCGCCGGCGAAAGTGGCGATGCCGTCCTTACGGACGACTCGGGAGCCGACGTCCTCGTCGTCAAGCACCCAGCGCGCCTCGCGCAGCGTGCGCTCGTCGGCGCGCACGGCGAAGGCGAGAGATGCCAGCTCCGCGGCACCGATCTTCGCATTCCCAGGCGGGCCGTCGACCCCCAGGTCGGGCGAGGCGATCCGCACGGCGCCGAAGGCTCCGACCGCGACTGCCGCGACCATCCCGGCCGCGATCAGTGTGCCGCGCCCCGGCATGCGGATCGCCTCGAGCGTGTGCCGCTCGCGGCGCGGTGGACGCTGGCGCGGGCGCTCGCTCGCCGGGCGGGCCGCAGGCGCGCCGTTGGGTGAGCGTGAACTTGGTCGCTCGAGCACAACGCTCGTCGCCGGGCGCCCGTTCGGGCCGGAGTCGCTTACCTCCCGCCTGGCCGCGCGCTCCGCCGGCCGCCAGGCGAAGGCCTCCGACTCGTCGTCCTCGTCGGCTTCGAGGTCGAAGATGCGACGCCGTCGCCGCTTCGGCGCGGGCTCCGCAGCGGGCTCTTCGACCGTCAGCGCTGCCCGCAGACGCTCGATCTCGGTCGTCGCCAGGTCGAGCGCGCGGCCCGCGGCACGGAGCTCGGCGCTGTCCCCTTCGCTCTGGAGACGCTCTGCCCAGCGCTTGAGCTCGGCTATCTGCTGCTCGTCCACTCCGCGAGTATGTCCGAAGCACGGGTCACTTGTCGCAAATTGCGCGTTTCGCGAAGTGCTTCGCGAGCGAACGCAACGTGGATTTCGTCATGCGCCGGTAGTGCCCCCGCCGGTGCTCGGCAAACGGCCGCCTAGAAGACCTCCGGGCACCACGGCGTGACCGCGGCCCGGAAGAGCGCGTCTGCGCGCGCGAGGGCGCCGGCAGCCAGCTCCTCCACGCGCCCTGCGCGCTCGAGCGCCGCGAACGAGAAACCGCCGAGGTACGCCGAGCCGAGGTCGGCCACGTCGAGCCGCAGATCCGGCTCGCCCCCGTGCTCGACGGCGCGCTCGCCGTCCTCGACGTCGAGCCGCCACACGCCCTCGTTCCAGGGGCAGAACGAGTCGCGCACCTCGAGCGTGACCGACCCGTCGCAGCCGTACTCACGCGCAGCGAGCGCCGCCTCCAGGTCGAGCAGGCGCACCCAGAGGCCGTCGCCCAGGGAGAGCTTCAGCCGGCGCGGCTCCGTAACCGAGAGGAAGAGCGGGTGGTCCGAGGGCAACAGCCAGCTCTGCACGCGCTGTACGAGATCGACGCCGAAGACGAAGCGCCAGATCTCGCGGGTCGCCTGGGGCGTAGTGCCGAGCGCCTCGCGCACCTGCAGCGAGCCGCCGGGAACGCCCTCGTCCCACGAGCCCTTGAGCCGGTAGAGCGCGTAGGCCTGCGGCTCGCCGTCGAGCTCCCACACGGCGCGGAACAGCGGGCCGGCGCCGTGACGCCAGCGCTCGGGATCGGCCAGGCGGAACGACGTCCACCAGGACTCGCTGCGCGCGAGCATGCCCGGCGTGGCGGCCTGCACGCGGTCGTAGATCTCCGGGATGACCGTCGTCGCCTCGTCGGCGTCGAGTAGCCGCGTTCGCCCCGCGGGCTCGTCGGGCTGACGGAACACCGTGCGGTCGCGCTCGGCGTCGATGCGCGCGGCCTGCGTAGCCACGCCGTAGCCGAAGCGCCCGTAGATCGGGGCCTCCGAGGCCCACAGGATCGCCAGCGGGTCGCCGTGCTCGTGGATCTCGTCGAGCTGCCGGCGCATCAGCTCGGTGAGGATGCCGCGCCGTCGGTGGCTCGGGTGGACGCCGACCATCGTCACACCGCCCGCGGCAAGCTCCGCGCCGGGGATGCGGATGCGATTGTCGTACGTGCCCGCAGCGCCCACGGGCACGTCACCGTCGAACGCCCAGTGCTGGCGCGAGAGGTCGAGGTGCGGGCCCCAGCGCTCGACGTCGTCGTCATGGAGCGCCTCGCCGAAGGCCGTCTCGACGGTGGTCAGGAATTCCTTGAGCTCGTCCTGCTCGGGCGCGCGGATAGTGATGGAGGACGTCTTCAGCACGGCCGGGAGGTTACGGCCGCGCCGCGCGAGGGGCAAGGCCTCTGCGCCCGATGAAGATGCCCCAACCGAGCAGCGCGCGCTTGTAGCGGAAGAAGTCGCCGCGATAACGCTCGTGTCGTAAACGGACGTCGTGGCCGACGGGCGCCTCCAGCTCGTCCGCCAGCCACTCCTCGACGGCGCGCCAGTGCAGGCTCTCGTAGTGGTCCCAGTCGTCCTCCGAGGCGGCGATCAGGCCGGTGACTGCCACGCCGGCCTCTGTGAAGCGCGCGAGTGTCGCGTCAAGGCCGACGTAGCCCTCGTCGTCGACGCCCTCGGGGAGCGGCCAGCGCCGCCAGAACGGCTCGCCGACCGCCACGAACCCGCCGGCACGTACCGCCGGGACGAGGACGTCCGTCGCGTCGCGGATGTTGCCCCACACGAAGCTGGCGCCGAGACAGAGCGCCGCGTCCCATGCGCCGTCCTCGAGGGCGAACTGCGCCGCGTCGCCGGTACGTACCTCGATGAGCGAATCGAGGCCGCAGGCGGCAATGCGTGTGCGAGCTCTCCCCGCGAATTCCGCCCGGCTTTCGACGCCGAGGATACGGCACCCGTAGGCGGAGGCCAAGACGATCGCGGGTCCGCCTTGGCCACAAGCCATGTCGAGCACATGGCTCTCCCGCCCGAGCCGCAGGTAGTCGCCGAGGAGACGGATCTTCTCGGGGGTCGTCGGGTTCTGGATCTCGTGATCGCGCTCGACGATCTCCCACAGCCACGTCATATGCGCTCGAGCGGCGCGTACTCGAGCATCAGGCGGCGCTCGGCGCCGTCCTGCGCGAAGCGCACCGTCACGACGCCGCCGGGCTCGACGCGCAGCACGACGCCCTCACCGAGCGTCCCGTGACGCACCGATTCCCCCGCCGACAGATCGGGGACGTCCGTCTTCGGGGTGTAGGAGCGCGCGCCGTACGACGACCACGACGCCGGCCGCAGCCGCTCGCGCTCGACGCCCTCGGACGGCAGCTCGTCGAGGAAGCGCGAGGGCAGGTTGTACGAGCGGTTGCCGTAGAGGGAGCGCGTCGTCGCGTGCGTCAGCGTCAGCCGCTCCTGCGCGCGCGTCATGCCCACGTAGGCCAGGCGCCGCTCCTCCTCGAGCGACTGCTCCTCGATCGAGCGCGAGTGCGGGAAGATCCCCTCCTCCATTCCGATCATGAAGACGGCCCTGAACTCCAGGCCCTTCGCGTTGTGCAGCGTCATCAGCGTGACGAGGCTCTCCTTGTCGGTCAGCGCGTCCTGGTCGGAGTAGAGCGAGATTTCCTGCAGGAAGGTCGAGAGGCTCGGGTCGGCCGCCGAGGCGTGGAACTCCTGCGCCACGCCGACGAGCTCGCGCAGGTTCTCCATGCGGCCCTGCGCCTCGATCGTCCGCTCGGCCTCGAGCGCGTCCAGGTAGCCGGATTCCTCGAGCACCCGCTCGACAAGGTCGGGGACGGTCAGCTCGCGTGCGGCCGCCTGGAGCGACTGGAGCAGGCGCCAGAGCGCTTGCACGTTGCGAAGCGGCGCGCCCGCCACGCCGGCCTCTTCGGCGCGGCCGAGCGACTCGAAGAGCGTCACCCCCATGCCGTCGGCGTGGGCGGCCAGCCGTGCGACCGTCGTATCGCCGATGCCGCGCCGCGGCCGGTTCACGATCCGCTGGAGCGAGACGGCGTCGGCCGGATTGTCGAGCACCTGGAGGTACGCGATCAGATCCTTGACCTCGGCACGCTCGTAGAAGCGCGGGCCTCCGATCACCTGGTAGGCGACATCCTGGCGCACGAGCACGTCCTCCAGCACGCGCGACTGCGCGTTCGTCCGGTAGAAGACGGCGATCTCGCTGCCGTTCACGCCGCCGTCCACGAGCTGGGCGATCTGGGCGGCGACGAACCGGGCCTCGGCGTGTTCGTCCTCGACCTCGAGCACCTGCACGGGATCGCCTTCGCCGAGCTCCGACCAGAGGTTCTTCTCCTTGCGCTCCGTGTTGTGGCGGATGACGTGGTTGGCGGCGCGCAGAATCGTGTTCGTGGAGCGGTAGTTCTGCTCGAGCGTGATCACGCGCGTGCCCCGGAAGTCGCGCTCGAACTCGAGGATGTTGCGGATGTCAGCGCCGCGGAACGAAAAGACCGACTGGTCCTGGTCCCCGACGGCACACAGATTCCTGTGCTTTCCGGCCAGGAGCTGGAGCAATCTGTACTGCGCGTGATTCGTGTCCTGGTACTCGTCGACGAGCACGTAGCGGAAGGCTTTCTGCCAGCGCTCGCGGGCCTCGGGGAAGCGCTCGAGCACATCTACCGTGAGCATCAGCATGTCGTCGAAGTCGACGGCGTTCGAGCCGAACAGGCGCTGCTGGTACAGCTCATAGACGTCGGCGACCGTCTGGTCGAAGAACGACGCGACGCGCTCGCGGTACATCGCGGGCGACACGAGCTCGTTCTTCGCGTTCGAGATCGCCACGTGGACGCCGCGCGGCACGAAGCGCTTGGGGTCGCGCTCCAGCTCCTCGAGGCACGCCTTGACGAGCCGCACCTGGTCGGCCTGGTCGTAGATGGTGAAGTTCGAGCGGTACCCCAGCCGCTGGGCCTCGCGCCGCAAGATGCGGCCGCAGGCGGCGTGGAAGGTCAAGATCCAGATGGGGCGGGCCGCCTCCTCGAGCAGGTCGTGCAGCCGCGTCTTCATCTCGCCGGCGGCCTTGTTCGTGAACGTGATGGCGAGGATCTCGTTCGGCTTGACGCCGCAGGCGCGCACCAGGTGCGCGACGCGATACGTGAGGACGCGCGTCTTGCCCGAGCCCGCGCCGGCGATGACGAGCAGCGGCCCCTCGGTCGAGAGGACGGCGTCGCGCTGGGCGTTGTTCAGGTCGGAGAGGTAGTGGTCGGGTGCAGCGACGGCCATGCACCCGATGCTAGCGGCGCCGTCTGCGGCTCTAGCCCGCGGTCGGACGTCGACCGTGTCAGCCGGAACGTAGACCGAGCGTGCGGCCGAAAGCGGCGAAGAAGCCCAGCACGAGCACCGCCTCGGGGAAGCCCTGCGCGAGCCCGCCGGAGGGGGTTCCCTCGTCAATCCACCCGACGGCCGTTGCCACGAGACCGACTGCGACTGCAACACCGAAGGCGACGCCCCAGGGATGTGCGCGAAGGTCGAGGCTCCGCAGGGGCGTGCGGGCGATGAAAGGCGCGAGGTCGTCGAACATGTCGCCGGGCTCTCCCCCGGGCAGAGGTCGTGGGTGCGTGGCGGCACGGACGGCGAGCCCGGCCGCACCGAGAGGAAGCATCAGCACCGTGGCCAGCACGACAATCGTAGGCCCGGGCCAGCCTGCCGTAAGCTCGGCGCCGAACTGGACGCCCCACAGTGCCCACGCGGCGAGCGTCCCGGCTCCTGCGACAAGCGCCACGCCGGCGCGGCGCCGGAGCAGGCGCAGCTGGGCGTCGGGAGCAGGTCGGGGCAGGCGGAGGGCGCGCAGAGCGGTGAGGCAGCCGGCCACGAACGCAAGCTGCGGGAGGAAGACGATTCCGAGCGCGGCGATCACGCCGAGCGCGGTAACCCTCCCCGCAGCGATGTCGGGCCAGCCCTGACGCGCGACCACGGCCATCAGCACGAGGTATCCGGGGCCGGCGAGGGCCAGCGCTCCGAACGCCTGGAGCGCGGCTCGACGCGTCAACGACGTGGCGAGTACGGCCGCGGTCTCGAGGGCGATCTCGCGCGGCGGCCCGAAGCGCGCCTCGCCGCCCTCGCCGAGCTCGGCAAGGTGATCGCGGGCCTCCTCGAGCGCGCGGCGCGCCGCCCGGCCGCGTACGCCTGCCTCGGCCAGTTCCGACTCGAGCTCTCGCAAATACTTTTTCACGTGGTCACCGCCTCGACTGCGTGGACGAACGCACGCCAGTCTTGCCGCTGCTCGGCGAGCTCCTTCCGGCCGCGGCGGGTCAGCCGGTACGTGCGCCGCTTCCGGCCGCCCGAGACCGACGTCTCGCTCGCCAGCAGCCCCGCGGCCTCGAGGCGATACAGCGCTGGGTAGACGGTTCCCTCGCGGAGATCGAAGGCACCCTCGCTCGCGTCGCGGATGGCCTCGACGATCGCATAGCCGTGCAGCGGCCGGCGGGCGACACTCCCGAGCAGCAGCAGGTCGAGGTGGCCGCGTGATACATCGGCTCGCATAGTATTCGAGTGTACGCCGAGCCGGCGCCGGCGTCAAAGGGAGCGCCGCCTGACGCGTACGTCGACGGCTATGAAGCTGCGGCCGCGGCGCGTTCGAGCAGCACGTCCGTCTCCTCGAGCAGTGGTCTGGCGCCGAGGCCGGCGAAGATCTGACGCGCCTCACGAAGGGCGGACTCGGCACCCAGTCGGCCGAGGGCGAGCAGGCAGCGGCTCCGGCCGAGCAGGGCGTGACCGCGCTCGGGCACCACGCCGAAGCGCTCCCAGCGCTCGGCCGCCTCGGCGTAGAGCGCAACCGCCCGCTCGTGCTCGCCGGCCGCCTCGGCTAGCGTCGCGCGGACGGCGCAGAAGGCGTGCTCGAGCAGGGGAGTACGGGGCTCGATCCCGTCGGCGAGCCGTTCGGCGAGGCCCGGCTCCGCGCAGGCGAGCGCCGCCCGCACGAGGTCGGGCAGGTGCGCGGGGAAGAACGGGTTCTGGCGGAAGTTGGGCGTCCGCTCGAGCTCGCCGAGGAGCGCTGCCGCCTGCTCGCGCTCGCGCTCGCGCTCGGCGAGCCGCACGCGCGCGACGGCGCCGAAGGCCTGCGCGATCAGCTGCGCCTCGCCCGACGCGCGCGTTGTCTCCACCAGCCACTTGCTGTGCGTACGCGCCTGCTCGTTCTCGCCGCGCGCGGCGAGCAGGCGTGCCTGCGTCGAGCGCGCCAGGACCAGGACGAATGTCGAGCCGCTACCCTCAGAGCCGCGGACGAGCGAGTCGGCCAGAGCGAGCGCCTCGTCCCATTCGCCTAGCTGCTCGAGGGCTCCGAGGCTCATGGCACCGCTTACGAGCGCCTGGCCGCGGATCCCGCGGCGCTCGCAGAAGTCGATTCCCGCGCGCGCGGCGGCGAGCGACGCTTCCGGCCCTTCGAACGCCCAGAGCGCCTCTGCAAAGTTGGCGTGAATGGCGGCCGTCGTGTGAGCGCGCTTGTGGTCCGCCACCTGCTCCAGCGCGCGCCGCATCTCGTCAAGGCCCTCCGCTTCCCCCATGGAGCAACGGGCGCAGCCGCGGACGCTGAGTGCCCACGGTTCCTCGAGACCGAGCTCAGCGGCCAGCGCCAGGGTGCGGTCGGCGGCGGCGATCGCCGCCCGATCGGCGGACTGAACCAGCTTCAGGGTTGCCAGCGTCCCGTGCGCGTGCACCAGTTCGGGCCCGGGCGGCTCGGCCTCGAGCAGCGCCAGCGCCTCGAGGGACGCCTGCTCGTGGCGCGGATCGCCGAGCGTCCAGCGCGCTGCCGAGAGCTTGATCAAGGCCCGTCCGGCCGCGACCGGCTCGCCGCGGTCACGGAAGGCGGCGACCGCCTCCTCGAGCGCCGCCGCCGCCTCAGCCGGGTGACCCATCGGAGTCGCCGCCCCCGCCCAGCGCTCCAGGATCTCGGGCCGTTCCGGATCTCCGGCCGGCGCGAGCGCCAGGGCCTTTGCGAAACTCGCCTCGGCGCGAGCGACGTCGAGCGCGAGCGCTCGCTCCCCCGCGAGCACCAGGAAGCGGCGCGCCTTTGCCTCGAGTTCTGCGTCGCCAGGCTCGCCCGCCGCGCTGGCGAGCTCGAGCGCCTGCGAGTAGTGGTGCGCGATCACATCGGCGAGGTCCTCCGCCCGCTCCCCCGCGCGGCGCTCGATCCACTCGGCGGCGCCTCTGTGCTTGACGCCACGGGCGGCTCTCGGGATCTGGCCGTAGCAGACGTCTCGCACGAGCGCGTGCCAGAAGGCGTACTCGGACTCCCCCTCCATCGAGCTCGTGCGGGCGGGGCGGACGAGCTCCTTGCGCGAGAGCTCGTGCAGGCCGTCTCGGACGTCGGACTCCTCCCGGCTGCCCAGCTCCGCGACGGCCCCCGCCCAGAAGACCTTGCCGATCACCGACGCGTCCTGGAGCAGCCTCTTGCGCTCGGCGGAGAGGGTGTCCAGCCGGGCGGCGATCAGCGCCTGCACGCTCTCCGGGAAGGGGATCTCCGCCCCCGCCGCAAGCGCGAGCGTCCTGCCCTTCTTCACGAGCAGACCCCGGTCTTTCAGCATCCGCACGAACTCCTCGGCATAGAGCGGGTTTCCGCCCGCGCGCTCGAGCACGAGCGCCTGCACCTCGGCCGGGAGCACGGCCGCGTCGAGGAGGGCGGAGACGAGCTGTGTCGTCTCCTCGTCCGAGAGCGGGGCGAGGTTGATCGTCGTGGCGTTGCGCGTGCCGGCGCCCCAGGCAGCCTGAGCCTCGTACAGCTCCGGCCTCGCGGTGCAGAGGAGCAGGAGCGGTACTCCCTGCGACCATTCGACCACGTGCTCGAGGAAGGCGAGGAGGGCCTCGTCGGCCCAGTGCAGGTCCTCGAAGACGAGCACGGCCGGGCGCTCGGCGGCGAGCGACTCGAGAAAGCGGCGCCAGGCGGTGAACGACTCCTCCTGCGGCGCCGGCTCTGCCTCGGCGCCGACGAGGGGTGCGAGGCGGGCGAAGAGCCATTCCCGTTCCTCCACGTCGGCGGGGAGAGCGGCCTCGAGCTTTTGGGCAGCCACGTCGGGCGCGTCGGACTCGAGAATCCCCGCCTGCGCCTTGACGATCTCCCCCAGCGCCCAGAAGCTGATCCCTTCGCCGTAGGGCAGACAGCGGCCCTGGCGCCAGCTGATGATCAGGTCCGAGCGGTCGTCGAGGTGGCGAAAGAGCTCGCCGGCGACGCGGCTCTTGCCGACACCGGGCTCGCCCACGATCGTCACCAGCTGGACGGAGGCATCGCGCGCGCAGCGCTCGAAGGTGCCCCGCAGCAGGTCCTGCTCGAGCTCGCGGCCGACGAGCGGCGTCGAGTGCCTGCGAGTGAGGTCGGTGCCGAAGCGGGCCCGGGCCGAGCGCGCCCGCCAGATCTGCAGCGGTCCCGCCTTGCCCTTGACGGAGACGGGCTCGAGCTCCTCGTAGTCGAAGATCTCCTTCGTCTGGCGGTACGTGAGCTCGCCGACCGCGATTCCGCCCACCGGCGCTGCCGACTGCAGGCGTGAGGCGGTGTTGACGACGTCGCCGGTGACGATGCCCTCGCCCTGCTCGGGCCTGGTACCGAGGGCCACGACCGCCTCGCCCGTGTTGATCCCGATCCGTACCTGCAGCTCGAGTCCGGCGTCGGCGTCGTTCAGCTCCTCGATCGCCTCGAGGATGCGCAGGCCCGAGCGAACCGCCCGCTCGACGTCGTCCTCGTGGGCGACGGGGGCGCCGAACACGGCCATCACCGCGTCGCCCACGAACTTCTCCACCGTGCCGCCGTACCGCTCGATCTCGGTGCGCAGGCGCTGGTGGTAGGGGCGGATCCGCGCGCGGACGTCCTCTGGGTCGGCGCTCTCCGAGCGGGCGGTGAAGCCCACGAGATCGCAGAAGAGCACGGTGACGACCTTGCGCTCCTCCGCAGCGGGCGCCGCAGCCTCCTCGAGCGGCGCGGTGCAGAAGCCGCAGAACTGGAAGCCCTCCGGGTTCTCCTTGCCGCAGCTCGGACAGCGCATCGCCCTGAGTCTAGGACGCGACTTCGCGGGGCGAAGGGGGGATTGAAGCTCCTGGTAGGGTCGCGCCCATGGCGCACGCGTTCGGCTCGATCGAGGAGCTCGGCAAGGGCTACGGCTTTCGGAAGATCCGCCAGGAGCTCGGCGTGACCGCCTTCGGCGCCAACGCGCTCGTCCTCCCGCCGGGCGCCGAGGGCATCCACCACTACCACGACGCCCAGGACGAGCTCTACTTCGTCCACAGCGGGACGGCGCGCTTCGAGGTCGGCGACGACGTCCGCGAGCTCGGGCCGGGCGGCCTCTGCCACGTCGAGTCGACCACGCCCCGTAAGTTCTCGAACGTCGGCGACGACGATCTCGTCCTCCTCGTCGTGGGCGGCAAGGAAGGCTACGTCGGACGGGACGGGCAGCTCGTCGACCCGGCCGACCTCGCGAAGCGCCAGGCGCTCGCGCGCGGCGACTTCTCCTAGCGGAGCGGAAAGGGCTTCCCGGCGAGAGCGGGCACGACCTGCGCGGTCACGATCGCGGGCGTGGTCGCGTAGCGCCGCGAGTAGCGGAACGAGCCGTCGGCGCGCCTCAGCGAGATCAGGAACGCGAGCGCGGCCCTCGGCGGCTTCTTCCCGGCCGCGAGGTACGCCTGGACCGCCCAGGCGGTTGACTGCGCGTCGGGAGCACGCCCCGTCACGAGACGAAAGCCTCCGCCGGGCGCCTGGAGACGGCGCAGGTAGGCGAGGCCCCGCTCGATCGGCCGCCCGCGCGTCCCTGCCGACCGGAGAGCCTGCACGACCGCCGCGGTGTCGTTCGAGTCGGGACCGCCGCGGGGCGCCCACGACCAGCCGCCGCCCGCGTGCTGGCGCGCGAGCAGGTAACGCACGGACGCCGTCGGCGCGGTCCGGCCGGCGGCGCGCAGCGCGATCACGCCCCACGCGGTCGAGTTGACGAGGGGCCCGATGCGCCCGTCCGGGCGGCGCAGGCTATCGAGCGTGTCCGCGAGGGCGTCGACGTCCCGGCCCAGCAGCCGCAGGGCGAGTATCCGTAGCGCGAGGTCGTTCGCGGTGGGGTATGGCTGACGCTCGAGGTACTCCGCCGTCCCGTCCGGCAGCTCGCGATTCGCCGCGCGAAGCGCGAGCACGACCCACGCGGTCAGGGACGGATCCGCAGCTTCATCCGGCTCCGCGAACCCGCCGCCGGCCTGTTGTCGCGCGGTGAGGTACCCGGCGGCCGTGTCGAGCGGGGACAACCGGGCTGGGGTGGCGAGCGCGAGCGCCGCAAGAGCAACCGCGGCCAGCTTCATGCCGGCACCAGCTCCGTACGCAGGCGCCGCCCGTACCGCTCGAGCAGCCGCCGTAGCTCGGGCCCGGCCGCGAGCGCGATGAGCACGTTGCCGACGGCGTGCGCGGCGCTGAACCACACTCCTGCGGAGAGCACGGTCGCGAGCGCAGCGCCCGTGTGCGGCCAGAAGCTCCACCACAGCCAGAGGTCCATGAACGACGAGAAGGCGAAGCCGAGGACGCAGCACGCGAGCGCGAAGGCGAGCCGGCGGCGCAGCAGCGGTCGCAGCAGCGCCCCGGCGCCGCCGCAGAGCCCCCAGCCCAGCATCTGCCACGGCGTCCAGACACCCTGCCCGAGAAAGAAGTTCGAGACGAGCGCGCCGATCGCGCCGACCGCCGCCCCCTGGCGCGCCCCCAGCGCAGCCCCCGAGGCCACGGCAGTGACCGTCAGCGGCTGCACGCCTGGCACAGCGGCGAAGAGCACCCGGCCCGCCGCGGCGAGGCCGGCGAGCGTCGCGACGAGAGCGACCTCGCGAGCCGATTCGGGGCTTCCCTCTACCCACGCGGCCCCGGCGACGAGCAGCGCTAGCGCGACTAGCAACAGGGCGAGACCCGCACGGCCGGGCGACGCCGCCGCCCAGACGACGGCCGCGAAGGCGCCGCCGGCGGCGAGGGCAGCGACCGCCCTACGCAAGGACGGGCTTCCCCACCGGCGCGAGCGAGACTTCGCGGTCCGCGACGTCCGCAGCGAAGACGCGGTCGTGAGTGACGACCAGCGTGGCGCGATCGCTCCGCCCTGCGCGAAGCAGCGCCGCCAGCGCGGCTTTGCGCTCGGGATCGACGCCGCGTGTGGGCTCGTCCAGTACGAGCAGCTCCGGGTCGGTGGCGAGCACGGCGGCGACGGCGAGACGCTCCCGCTCGCCGCTCGAAAGGTCGCGAGGATGGCGCGTCTCCAGGCCCGCAAGCCCGACCGTGGCCAGCCAGTTGGCGGCCCCTCTGCGATCGCCTCCGATCCCGAGTGCGACCTCCTCGTCCGCCCGCTCGCAGACCACGTAGCGTCCGGGATCCTGCGCGAGATAGGAGGCCCGCCCGCGCCGGTCCACCCGGCCGGCCTGCGGCTCGAGTAGCCCGGCGGCGAGCCTGGCGAGCGTGGTCTTGCCGGAGCCGTTCGGCCCGGTCAGCGCGACAACCTCGCCGCGTCGCAGCTCGAGATCCACGCCGTCGAGCACGCGCCGGTCGCCGTAGCCGAACGAGACGCCGGCCAGCCGGCAAACGACCCGACTCGGAAAAACAGGAGCCACCTCCACGGCCCTTGTGGCTCTGAGCCACAAGGGCCGGTGCTCCGCGAGCCACCGGGTCGCGCGCTCACGTGGTGCATCGAAAACCACCCGGCCCTGCTCGAGGAAGACGACCCGGTCGGCGATCTCCAGGGGAGTCTCCGGACGCTGCTCGGAGAGCAGGACAGCGAGGCCGAGGCCGGCGACGAGCTCGAGGAACTCGTCCGCCGCCTCCGGGTCGAGCTGCGACGTCGGCTCGTCGAGCACGAGCAGCCGCGGCTCGAGCGCGAGAGCCGACGCGAGGCAGACGCGCTGGAGCTCGCCCTGCGACAGCTCGTACGTGCGCCGCTCGGCCAGGTGCTCGACCCCGACCGCCGCCAGTGCCTCGAAGGCGCGGCGCTCGCGCTCGCCGCGCGACTCGCCCAGGTTCTCGAGCCCGAACTCGACCTCGGCCGCGACGCGCGTCATTACCACCTGATCCTCGGGATCCTGGAAGACGGTCGCGACCGTGCCCGCGAGCTCAACCGGCCGGTGGTCGCGTGTGTCGAGCCCCGCAACCTTCACGCGACCTTGGAACCGCCCGCCGTGGAAGTGAGGCACGAGACCGGCGAACGCGCGCAGGAGCGTCGACTTTCCGGAACCCGACGGGCCTAGCACGAGCACGACCTCTCCCGGCTCGACAGCAAGCGACACGTCCCGCAACGCCGGCCCCGCCGGGCCGGGATACGAGAACGACAGCCCGTGGGCCGCCGCTAGAGCCATACGAAGCACCCCACGGCGACCGCCACCGCAGCCGCCACGACGACCCGGTCCCGTGTTGGCCAATGCCGCCGCGGCTCCTTCGCACGCCGGGGCAACGGCCGTCCGTAGCCCCGCGCCTCCATCGCCTCGGCCAGGTTGAGCGCGCGCTCGAGCGAGCCCGCGACGAGCGGCGAGAGCAGCCGCGCCCGCCCGCGCACACCAGCGACGGCCACTCCGCGACCCTCGAGCGCGTCCACGTACCCGCGCGCATCGCGCTCCAGCGTCGGCACGAGCCGGGTGGCGAGCGCGACCAAGAGCACCGAGCGCCGCGCGAAGCGCGCCGCACCGACGAGCCGGTCGTGGTCGAGCAGCAGCGCGTACGCGGCAAAGGCGAGCCCGACCGCGGCCAGTCGCAGCGCCTGGAGCGCGGCGGCGTCCATCTCTTCCCAGGTGACGTTCAGCTCTCCGAGCACCGGCACCCTCGGTCCCTGCCATAGCTCGTCGTAGCCGACGGTGCCGACCAGCGGCGAGAGCAGGAAGACGAGCGCCGCGGGGACGAGCGCGCCTGCGACATAGACGCGCCAGCGCGGAGCACGGAGGCATGCGACGAGCAGCCCGACGCAGATCAGGGCGACGGTCACATGGTGGCCGGAGGCGAGCGCCGCAGCGGTAAGTGCGGCCAGAACAGAGAGCCCTGCGGTCGCTCTCACGGACGCCACTCGTATCGGTAGCGCACTCGCTCCGGCCTCGCCGCAAGTTGCAGCGGATCGCCGATGAGCGAGAAGCACACCGGGTCTCCGGCCGAGCCGGCACCGCCACAGAACCCGGCGCGTAGCCCATCCTGCAGGCCCTCGGCGACGCGAAGGGCGTTGTGGCCGTCCGGCACGGGGACGTCCCACGGCGCCACCGAGCTTGCGCGCAGCAGCCGGCCGAGCTCCCGCGCCCCGCGCTCGAGCGCCGGCGCGTATCGAACCGCCACTGGGCGTCTCCGGCCGCCGTAGCCGTGCAGAAACGGCTCTGGGAAGGCGCCCACCACTAGGCGCGCTTCGCCTGGGCGCTCCCAGCTCCGGTAGTCCCACCACTCGACGTCGCCGTCGTGCAGCCGGTACTCGGCGGCACTGCGGTCGCCCTCGTAGCCGTTCACGAAGTAGTACCAGTCGCGCTGCTCGGACAGGCTGCCGGCCAGTCCGTCGATCTCCTGGACGTAGCGGCCCCCGTAGCGCGTCTCGACGTCGGCGACACGGTCGAGCGCCTCGAGCGCGGAGATCCCCGCGGGCACGGTGGTCGTCAACAGCACTTCGGCGCCGCGGTCGCGCGTGATCCAGAGCCGGGCGGTACCGCGCTCCTCGCCGCCCCCGCCGCCGCACGCCGCGACGAGCAGGCACGCGAGGAGCGCGGCCGCGCGGCGGATCACGGCAACGCGTTCGAGCGCACGGCCCCCGCAAGCGTCGCCCGCACGAGGCCGCGGTGCTTGCCGACGCAGCCCTGGCCGGCACGCGTCTTCACGGCTCGGCCGTCGACACGAAGCACGGAGCCGGCCGCGGGCCGTGTCTTGCCGGTGTCGTCCTGTGCGGCCACCGCGTAACAGCGCCGGTTGACGCGCCGCAGCGACAGGGTCTCGGGGCCGGCGCCGGTCGGCCCGAACGTGGCCCAGTACCAGAGCACGCGGTCACCGGCTTTCAGCTCGACCTTGTCGGCGCCGACCGGCGGCGAGTCGCCGTTGACCTTGAAGACCCAGCCGCTCGTGCCCCCCGCCGGGTAGCGGCCGACCTGGTCGACGTAGGGCCCGAAGGCGGTCGTCGTGACGTGGTAGTAGAACTCGCCGAAGAGGCTGGCGGCCTCGATGGCGGCGAGCGGGTTGGCCACGTCGACGGTCGGCTCCGCCGCGCCGTAGATGGTCTGCGTCTTGCCTTCCACGCGCACGTGCACACGCGCGGCGAGACCTGCGGGGACGAGCGAGAGTGCCAGGGCGCAGAGCCCCAGCGAGGCGAACAGGGTACGTCGCACGAATCCTCCTTCCGCGAGGGGTTCGGTGTCGGGAGGCGGGCGGTAGGTCTTCTGACTCGGGGCTCCCCTCCGCACCGCCTTCCCGGCCCGGAGGCCAGTGGCGATTCGGCGCGGAGGCAACTCCCCTCACAGCGGCGGGACCGTCCCGGACTTGCACCGGATTCCCTTGACCGCTCGCCTGATTGTCGGCGGAACTTAGCATGGCCGGCGTGCCGACTCGCCGCGCCGCGACGCTCTGGCTGCCGGTGGTCGCGTGGGCGGCCGTCATCTTCGTGCTGTC
This sequence comes from Gaiellaceae bacterium, assembly GCA_046262315.1. GTDB lineage: Bacteria > Actinomycetota > Thermoleophilia > Gaiellales > Gaiellaceae > JACVRM01. The sequence goes on along the minus strand of JBHEMZ010000084.1, from coordinate 48,280 downwards.
GTCCATCCCTTCGCTCGGGACGGGGCTCGGTACCTGGGATCTCGCGCTGCGGAAGCTCGCGCACGTGACGGAGTACGCCGTGCTCGGCGCGTTGCTCGCTCGGGCCTTGTCGGAGCCGGTGGCGCTGCTCTCGGGGCTTGCGTACGCGATCTCGGACGAGCTGCACCAGACGTTCGTCTCGGGTCGTGAGGGAACGGCGCGGGACGTCTTCTTCGACGCCGCGGGAGTGGCGGCCGGCATCCTCGCACTCCGGCGGCTGCGGCGATGAGAGCGCTCGCCATCGACCTCGACGTATTCGGCGACACGCGGGCCCTCTGGGCGGGGTGGCTGGAAGACGCGGCGCGGCGCTTCGCGGCCATCGCCCCGCTCGACCCGGCGGCGCTCCCGGCGGACCGCGTGCAGGCGGCGGCTGCGCTCGACGCGTGGGCGGCGGCGGGGATCGGCGACTGGCGGGCGGCTCTCGGCCGCTGGGCCGAGGATCACGCCCCGCTCCACCTCCGTCGCAAGGCCGACGTCGGCGACCTCCTGAGGCGGGCGCAGGCACACGGCGCCCGTGTCGGTGTCTTCACCGACGCCCCGGAGCCGCTCGCGCGGGTTGTGCTCGCGCAGCTCGGCGCCGAGCGACGCGTGGATGCGCTCGAGACCGGCGCGGGAGCCCTCGAGCGACTGCTCGCCCGACTCGGCCCTCACGCGGTCGTCGTCCACTCGCGCGAGGATCTGCTCCGAAGCGGCGACTAACATTCTGTCCGTGGAGGGCAAAGAGGTCGGCGACCGCCAGCTCGACGCGCTGCTCGAGCGCCTCGACCGGCTGACCGCCGAGCTGCGGGGACTCAACCGCCGGCTCGACAGCGGCGAGAACATGGCGCCCCTGGTGCGCGAGCTCGCGGTGCTCAACGAATCGCTTCAGGCGCTCGCCTACGCAGCTCTCGGGCAGCAGGCCCCCCGCGTGCACCGGCGTCGCGCGGGCTAGAGCGCGGCGCCGGTGTGGGCCTTCGCCGAACGGCCGGGTATCTCGGCCGCGTACGTCCTGCTCGTCACAACTGCGTTCACCGGCGTCTACGACCCGCTCGGCGACCTACCCATCTTGCTGTCTGTGGTCCTGCTCGCCGCACCCCAGGTTGGCCTCGGGCTCGCCGTCGCGCGCCCCTGGGCGCCGGCGCTACCGATCACGGCGGCCGCCCCGTGGGCGATCGGCGGCGACGCGCACAATGCGTTCTCCTACCGGCTCGGGGCACTCGGTGTGCTGGCGCTCGCGCTGGTTGCAGCCTTGCTCGTCCTGGCAGGCGTGCTGGCGGGTCCATTCGCGCGAAACGCGACCATCTCAACCCGGATCGGTGCCGTGCTCGTCGCGCTCTCCTTCGTACCGCTCGGGTGGGCGGTCGCGCGCTGGGCGAGCCCGCTCGACGCCGAACCGGCGCAGGCACAGTCGATTGATGCTCGCGCGGGAACGGTGGACGGCATCGGTCTCGGGGCCGCTCCTGCCGAGGTGATCATGGCCTTCGGCGCAGGAACGCCATCGCCGACCGCGCCAATCTCGCCGGTGGGCGATGACTTCGCCCGCATCTCGGCGCCGCCCCTGATCGAGACGCCGGGCGAGACCCACGCCGTCCTGCGCTACCCCAGCATCTCGTTCCTCCTGTCGGACGGAGCGGTGTACGGGGTAATCGTCACCGCGGACGACGCGGAGACCAAGGATGGCGTCGGCGTGGGCGACAATCTCGACACCGCCCGCGACGCGTACCCCGAGCTGCGCTGCGGGAAGTCGGAAGCCGAGCACCGACGCACCTTCCCCTACTGTGCGGGCCGGCTCGCGGATGGCCGCTGGGCATGGTTCGGGGACGATCCGATTCGCAGCATCGCCCTTGCCAGCACACGCTTGTAGCACGTTGCTGGGCGCCCACGCGGCAGGGACCTGTCCGTTCCGGACAGGCTGGCCCAGGCGCCCGAGCCTCCTCCCCGCTGCGATCGTAACGAGGAAAAACGCACGCGTGGGTGTCGGCTTCGTGTCGAAAGCGCGCCGACGCGCACGTAAGGAGCGGGCGACCCGGCTAGGCCCGAAGACCGGTGCCGACCGCTCAGCTGCCGAGGATGCGGTACACGCGCCCGGCGAGTGAGACGGCATACAGCTCGCCGCGCAGGTCCTCGCCGAACGAGGCGAGCTCCGGCACCGTGATCGCCTCGCGCCGAACCTCGGCTTGCCCACCCGAGAGGGCGAGCGACCAGATCTTCCCGCTGCCGTAGTCGCCGAAGAGGTAGCGGCCCCGCAGCCCGGGGATGGCGGAGCCGCGGTAGACGAAGCCGCCCGTCACGGAGTAACCGCCGGTCCGGCCGTAGACGTGCACCGGTTGGACGAGCCGTCCCTGCGACAGCGCCTTGTTCTCGAAGGGCGTGAGCCCCTCGTAGACGTCCCAGCCGAAGTTGAGCAGCTCGCCGAGTCGCGCGCGCGGCGCGTAGTCGATCTCCTCCGAAGTGCCCTGCCCCACATCGCCGAGCCACAGATCTCCTGTCTGCCGGTCGAACGAGAAACGCCACGGGTTGCGCAGCCCGAGCGCCGCGATCTTCCGTCGGGCAGGCCGCAGCGGATCGATGCGGATCAGCTTCCCCAGCAAGCTGGCCGGGTTCTGGGCGCGGTTCTCCGGATCGCCTCCCGAACCGCCGTCGCCCATGCCGACGTACAGCCCGCCGTCCGGCCCGAAGGCGAGCTGGCCGCCGTTGTGGTTCGGGTAGGGCTGGCGCACGAACAGGAGCTGCCGCCGCGTGCCGGGGAGGGCACGAGTGCCGGCGCGGTTCGCCCGGTACTCGACGACCCGCGTGTGTCCGTTCAGGTCGGTGTAGTCGACGTAGAACCGGCGGCTCTTCGCATACGCAGGGTGGAACGCAACCGAGAGCAAGCCCTGCTCACCGCCGCTCAGAACACGTGAGCGAATGTCGAGGAACGGCCGCGCCACGACCTTTCCGTTCACGATCGTGCGGATGCGCCCAGCCTGCTCGACGACGAAGAGCCGGCCGCGCACGCCACGTGCGGAGGCCAGGTGCAGCGGCGAGTCGAAGCGTCTGACCGTGACGAGCCGCAGGCGCGCTTGCTCGGCCTCTGCACCCGCACGCGACGAGGCCCCGAGCGCGAGAGCGACGAGGAGCGCCAGCGGCGCGAGCACTGCGACGAAGCGACCCACACCGCCACCGTAGCGGCGGCCCTGTTGGCGTCGTGTTAAAGGGTTGGCGGCCTGGCCCTAGCGCTTGAGCAGTACCCGGCGGAGCTCGTCCTCCTTGCCGGGCTCGAGCACCGCGAGCACCTGGTCGCCGCCGCGCAGCTCGGTCGAGCCGTCGGCGATCTCCGTGCGACCCTCGCGCATGACGCAGATGAGCCGCGAGCCGTCGGGCAGCGAGATCCGGTCGACGCGCTTGCCGTCGGCTGCCGAGTCCTTGTCGATCTGCACCTCGACGATCTCGAGATTCTCACGGCGGAGTTGCAACAGGTGGACGAGCTTGTGCTCGGGGACCTCGTGCTGGATCATGGCCATCACGTTCTCGGTCGCCGAGACGGTCGGCGAGATCTCGAGCAGGTCGAAGTGCTCCTGGTTCCGCGGGTCGTTGACGCGCGCGATCACCTTCTCGACGCCGTAGTGCTCGCGCGCGATCTGGCAGATGATGATGTTGTCCTCGTCGTCGCCCGTCACGGCCACGACGACGTCCGGCGGCCGCCGGATGCCCGCGCGCTCGAGCACGAAGAGCTCCGTGGCGTCCCCGACCTGCACCCGGTGCTCGAACTCGTTTTCGAGCCTCTCGTAACGGTCACGTCGCTGCTCGATCAGCGTCACCTCGTGGCCCAGCTCGAGCAGGCTGCGCGTGACGTTCGCACCCACTTTGCCGCCGCCTACGATGAGGACGTACATCACGTCGCAGCCCGGTCCGGGCGCGCCTCGCAGGAGCGGGCCGCCTCGATGAGCACCGAGATCGCGTTCGAGGTCGGGCACACGATCCGCAGCCCGAGCGTCGTGTAGAGCTCTGCGCGGGCCGGGTCGAGCACGCGGACGACGACACAGCCGACGTCGAAACGCTTCTGAAGCACCTGCCCGAGCACGATGTTCGTGTTGTCGCCATCCGTTGCGACCACCGCGGCTTCCGCGTCCTCGATTCCCGCGTCGCGCAGGGTCGTCATGTCCATCCCGTGACCGACGACGAACCCTCCGCGCCAGTCCTCGCCGAGTCGGCCAATCGCGTCCTCCTTCTCATCCACCGCCACGACCTCCCAGCCGTCCCGGTGGAGCGCCTTCGCGACCGAAGAGCCGACACGGCCGCAGCCGATCACGACGGCCTTCATGTCGCGAGCGTAGCGGATGCCTGCGCCTCCTCTTCCTCCAGCACCCCCTGCGGGTAGGCGATCACCATCACCTCGCAGGGTGCCTTGCGCAGGACGTAGTCGACAGTGGGGCTGAAGAAGCGCGCCTGCCGTCGCCAGCGGGGATGCGAGCCCATGAGGATCAGGTCGGCGTCCCACTCGTAAGCCTGCTCGACGATCGCTTCGCCCAAGGCCCGCGTGCGCACCGTCTCGGTCTCGATCTCGACGCCGTGCTCGGCCGCAAGCTCGCGCGCTTCACCGAGAGACGCCCAGGCGCGCTCATCCAAGTCCGGCAGCTGGGCCTCGAGCGGAAGCGAGAGCGGCACCGAGATACCGTGGAGCACGCGCACGGCAGAGTTCCGCTCCTCAGCGAGTCGGATCGCCGTCGCGAGCACCTCGTCGCCGATCGGGCCGAGTTTGAGCGGGACGAGGATGCGCGTGTAGGCGCCCTCCTCGGCGGGGTCGAGATCCCCGGCGGAGAGCGTCACCCGGCCGAGCACGGGCTCGCCCTGCGAGCGCCGCACGAGCACGAAGATCGCGATGCCCGCAAGCAGCCAGAGCGGCCCGACGATGCGCGGCGCCGGGTGGGTGACGAGCGCCACGATCCACACGGCGAACGTGAGCGGCACGCCCACGAGTGCGAGCAGCGGCACCCGCGTCCCCCGCCAGGAGAGCTCGAACGGCGCTCGGAACGGCCGCTCGAGGTCCGGCTCGGTGAACCGCAGGCGGATCACCGCCACCTGCGCGGCCGTGAACGCCAGCAGGACGCCGAAGGAGAACAGGCTCGCCAAAAAGCGGACCTCGCGGCCGGCCACCACCGCAACGACCAGCAGGCCGCACGCGATCAGGGCGGTCGAGACGATCGCCGCAGGCGCCATCAGCGTTCGCCGGTTGAGGCGCGCGAACGCGTGCGGAAGCATGTCGTGCTTCCCGAGCGAGTAAGCGAGCCGGCCAGCCCCCGAGATCGACGTCGTGACGGCGGCGATCAGCACGAATGTGCCACTGACGCCGACGACCACGCGCAGCACGTCGACGAGGCCGCCCGGCAGCGGGCTCGACGAGCCGAGCGCGACCGTGATCCCGACGAGCGGCGCCTCCAGCCAGTCCACGCCGAGGTCGCTCGCCCAGCCGCCTGGCCCGCCCGACTCGGGGTGCGCCGGGAAGGCCGAGACGCCGATTGCGCCGACCGCGACGGAGACCGCAACCGCCGCGCCGATGCCGAAGAAGAGACTGCGCGGCAGCGTCCGGCCGGGAGCTCGTGTCTCGGCGGCCAGGTTCGCGACCGTCTCGAGCCCGGTGTAGGCGAGCATGGCGAGGGGCAGCGCGAAGGCGATCGAGTGCCACGACGGGGCCTCCCCGAGCGACACGCCCGCTCCCAAGCCCTCCCTCGAGAGCAAGAAGATGCCACCGAGCACGATCAGCCCCAGGTGGACGGCGAACGCGACGCCGGCAATGACGACGGCGAGCCCGTAGAGGCCGGGCCGGCGCACGAGGCGCACTGCCGCCACGCCGAGGATGACGCCGACGCCTGCGACCACGTCCCACGGCTCATGCGTGACGCCCTGCCAGCCGACCGCGTGCCCCAGGTAGTGCGGCGCGAAGAGCGCCGCGAGCGCGATGACGATCAGGTAGTCGAGGAAGAGCACCCAGCCGGTCAGGAAGCCGGCCTGGTCGTTGAACGCGCGGCGCACGAACATGGCCGCGCCGCCCGTCTCAGGGATCGCGGCCGTCCCCTCCGCGTAGGAAGCGGCGACGACGAGGAAGAGCAAGCCGACGACCAGCAGCACCCACGGGGTCAGCCCGAGCGCGTGCAGGGCAACGACGCCGAGCGCGAAGTAGAGCGAGCAGGCGATCTCGCCGTACGCAACGGCGGCCAGCGACGGGACGTCCAGCGCGCGCTCGAGGACGGGGAGCTTACGGGCCACGCTAGTGCCCCTTCAGTGATGCTGTCGAGCGTCTGGGTCGCGAGAGCTGTCGAGCGTCTGGGTCGCGAGCACCAAGCGAGAGGCCGCACTCGTCCGCGGCCAAGGTCGGATACCTTGGCAAGGAGGAGGGTGGACTCTCGCGCCGCGTGATCGCGGGCCAGAAGCCGGCGAGCATTGCCTGGAGGGGCACTAGGCTCCCCTTCGAGCGATGGCTAGATAGAGGCGGGCCGCGCCCGCCAGGGCGAGCGCCGCTCCGAAGACGTAGCCGAAGGCCGGTTCCGCACCGGCTCCTGCCAGCGCCGTGCGCACGACGACGGCCACGCCGAGGGCGACGAGCAGCACTGAGAGGACGATCGTCGCGCGTCTCACGCGGCCCGCTTCCCCGCCGCGACGAGCACCCGCGAGGGGCTCGCCTTCAGCACGTAGTCGACGGTCCGCCCGAACAGCTCCCGCTGGAACTGGCCGAAGCGCCGCCGGCGCGGCGCACCGACCACGATCAGCTCCGCATTCCGCCGCTCCGCTTCGGCGACGATCTCCGGCCCGGCGCTGCGCGCCCGCGCGACGCGGCCGATCACCGGCACGCCGTAGCGCTCCACGATCGCCTCGGCGTCGTCGAGCAGGACGTCGGCTTCGGCCTCCTCCTCGGGAAGCGGGGCGTCGAGCGGCAGGTGCAGCGGCACCTCGATGACGTGAAGGGCCGCGATCCGCGAGCCGCGCTCGGACGCGAGGCGCGCGGCGGCGACCAGCGCCTCCTCCGCCTCCGCCGACCGCACGACCGGCACGATGATCGTTCGATACTCCACGGTCAGCGACGGTCCGAGCACGAGCGCCGGCGCGCGCACCACCTCACGCACGGGGACGCGCACGAAGCGGCGCCGGTACACGACGTAGAAGGCGAAGCCGATGGCGAGCCAGCCCAGCCCGGCCCAGCGCGTCGCCTCCTCCTGCACGACCACGACCAACCACGCAACCGCGGTGCCGAGCCCCCCGACGAACGCGAAGAGCGGCCAGTCCACGCCGCGGAAGCGCAGGTTGGGCCGCGCGCGGTAGGCCACCTCCTCGTCGCGGAAGCGCCAGCGGAGACCGACGATCGACGCGTGTGCGACGGTGAAGGAGAGCATCGCGCCGAAGGAGTACATCGTGCCGAGGAACGTCGTCTCTCCCGGCAGCAGCGTGAGGATCGAGATCAGCCCCGCGAAGACGACGAGCGACAGCCACGGCGTCTTGAAGCGTGGATGCAGGCGGCGAAAGACCTCCGGAAGCTGCCGGTAGCTCGCCATCGCGTAGGTGATGCGCGAGGCGCCGATCACCCCCGCGTTCGTGGCCACGAAGAGGATGGTCGCCGCGAGCACCCCGACGTAGATCTCGAGTCCGTCCAGGAGCCTGCCATCGTCGAGACCGAGGTTCTGGACGACGCCGAGCACAGGGTCGTTCTGGAACCCACCGTCGTCGGGCGCCTCGCCGAGCAGCGTGCGGAACTCGCCGCCCTCGCGCTTCACAGGCAGCGCCGAGAGCGCGATCAGCGGCAGCGTCAGGTAGATGGCGAAGACGGCTGCGCCGACGCCCTTGTACGCGTTGGGCACGTCGCGCGGCGGGTTCCGTGTCTCCTCGGCCAGATTCGAGATGGTCTCGAGCCCGGTATAGGCGATCATCCCGATCGGGATCGCGAGCAGGAACTGGCTCCAGGTCGGAGCCACCCCGAAATCGACGTTGTCGACGAGCGTCGAAGGGCTGAAGACGAGCACGAAGCCGAGCAGTACGAGCAGGAGCTGCGTGGCGAAGTCCACGACGGCAAGCACGATGTTGAGTCGCGCCGCCTCCCTGACGCCCACGACGTTCAGCGCCACGAGCGCGGCGATCACGAAGGCTCCGCCGACGACGTCCCAGGGGTTCTCGCGCAACGGCTCCCAGAAGACGGACAGGTAGTGCGGCACGAAGAACGCCGAGATGGCGATCGTGATGATGTAGTTGAGCATCTGCGCCCAGGCGGCCCCGAACGAGACGAGCTCGTCGAAGGCGTGACGCGCGAAGCTCGACGAGCCGCCCGCTTCCGGGAAGCGCACTGTGCCCTCCGTGTAGGTGAGCGAGGTGAAGACGAAGATCACGCCCGCGATCACGAAGATCAGTGGTGTCAGCCCCAGCGCGAACGCCGCGGTGACACCGAGTGCGTAGTAGATCGAGGAGCCGACGTTGCCGTACGCGGTCGCGAAGAGAGCCGGGGAGCCGAGCACCCGCTCGAGGCTCTGCTGCTGCCGCCGCCGCCGAGGCACGGCGGGACTCTACGCACGTCGCCCGCCGGCGACCCCGCGGCGCGCTAGCCTCCCGCCCCGCGGTATGAAGCTCTTCGTCATCGGCGCAGGCCAGGTCGGCACGACGATCGTGGAGGCGCTCCACGACGAGCACGACGTCACGGTCCTGGATGTCGACTCGGGTCGTCTGGGCGCGCTCGCCTACCGCTACGACGTGAATGCGATCGAGGGCAACGGGGCCAGCCGCCGGACGCTGCTCGACGCCGGCGTGCGCGATGCCGACCTGTTCATTACCTGCACGTCGCGCGACGAGATCAACATCATCGCGGCCCTGCTGTGCCGCCGCCTCTCGCCTGAGACGAAGACGATCGTCCGCACCGGGAACATCGAGTACCTCGACGTCTGGCGCGAGCGCGAGCTCGACTTCGACCACATGGTCTCGTCCGAGGAGGAAACCGCTCACGCCATCTCTCAGAACATCGGCGTCCCCGCGGCCAAGCAGACGGACGTCTTCGCAGGCGGGCAGGTGCAGATCGTGGAGCTCGAGGTCGCGACCGATTCACGGCGGCCGGACGCGATCGGCGTGCCGCTCCGCGACGCACGCCTGCCCGGCGACTCCCGCGTCGTCGGGATCATCCGCGGCGACCGGCAGATCCTGCCCCGCGGTGTCGAGACGATCCAGGCCGGCGACCGGATCGTCGTGATCGGCTCGCCGGCCGCCGCGCGCGAATGGAGCGACCTCGTCACGCGCGGGCGCAAGCGGGTCGAGGACGTGGTCATCTTCGGGTGCGGCCAGGCGGGGACGGCCGCCGCACGGCTGCTCCTCCAGGAGGGCATCGGCGTGCGCATCCTCGAGGCGGACGCCGACCGGGCGCGCGTGATCGCGGACGCCCTGCCCGACGCGCGAGTCCTGCGCACGACGGGCTTCGACCCGGACTTTCTGACCCGCGAGCGGATCGGCGACGCCGAGGCGGCAATCTTCGCGATGCGCGACGATGCGAAGAATCTCTACGCGGCGACGCTCGCGCGGCTGCACGGAGTCTCGCTGACGATCGCGATCGCGCACGAGGCGGTCTCGATTCGTGTCTTCGAGCAGGCTGGCGTGGACGTCGCCATCGACCCGCGGCGTCTGACCGCCGAGGAGATCGTTCGCTTCACGCACGACCCGCGCACCCAGCAGGTCGCGATGTTCGAGGGCGACCGCTACGAGGTGGTCGACATCGTCGTGCGCGACGACAGCGAGCTGGTCGGCAAGCCGTTCCGGGAGCTGCCGATGACCGGCATCGTGATCGGCGCCATCGTCCGCGACGGCCGCGCTTTCTTCCCGCGCGGCCACGACGTGCTCGAGCCGGGCGACCGCGTGATCCTCTTCACCGAGGCGCGCCGCGTCGGCGAGGTCGAGCGCGCGCTTTGAGTATCGCCTCCGGGCTTCGCCGCGCGCTCTCCCCCGGCTTCGGCGTCGACGTGCCCGCGTCGCTGAACCTGACGGGGACATTGCTCAAGTACCTCTCGCTCGCGGCCGCTCTCCCCGCCGCGGTCGCCGTCGGGTACGGGGAGCCGCCGTGGCCGTTTCTCGGGGCAGGCGCGATCGCAGCGGGGGCCGGCCTCGCCCTCGAGCGGACGACCCGCGGCCACGAGCAGGCCGGCCTGCGAGAGGGCTTTCTCATTGTCGCGCTCACGTGGGTGCTCGCCGCCGGCTTCGGCGCCCTGCCGTACCTGCTTTCGGGCGAGGACCAGTTCGCCAATCCGCTGAACGCCTACTTCGAGGCGATGTCCGGGTTCACCACCACGGGCGCGACGATCCTCGTCGACGTCAACGACCTGAACCACTCGCTCGCGCTCTGGCGGCAGTTCACCCAGTGGCTCGGCGGCATGGGCATCATCGTCCTCTTCCTCGCCGTGCTGCCGCGCCTGCGTGTCGGCGGACGGCAGCTGCTCGAGACCGAGCTCCCCGGTCCCGAGATCGAGCCCCTCGCTGCGTCCATCCGCGACACGGCGCGACGCCTGTGGCTGCTCTATATCGGGCTGACGCTCGCCCAGATCCTCGCGCTCGCGGCGCTCGGCTGGACGGGGGTCGACCGCCGGATGGGGCTCTACGAGGCCGTCGCGCACGCATTCACCACGCTGCCGACTGGCGGGTTCTCCACCGAAGCCCGCTCCATCGAGGTGTTCGCGGCCGCGTCGCAGTGGGTGATCGTGCTCTTCATGCTCCTCGCGGGCGCGAACTTCGCGCTCACGTACGCGGTGGTGGTGCGCGGACGCTTCCGCCCGCTTCTACGCGACGAGGAGCTACGCCTCTACCTCACGCTGCTGATACTCGGGTCGGCGATTCTCGCAGTGGAGATCTGGACGGAGGACCTCTACGGTGCCTCCGACTCTCTGCGGCACGGGGTCTTCCAAGCGGTGTCCACGATGACGACAACCGGGTTCGCGAGCACCGACTTCAACCTCTGGACAACGCTCGCGTTCGTGATCCTGGTGGGGCTGATGTTCGCCGGCGGCTCCGCGGGCTCGACGGGCGGCTCCGTCAAGGTCGTGCGCCACCTGCTGATCGGCCGGCTGCTCCGGCGCGAGCTCGACCAGACGGTGCATCCGGAGCTGGTCGCGCCCGTGCGGCTCAACCGACGCGTCGTGGACGAGCGGACGCTGCGGGCGATCCTCGCGTTCGTGCTGCTCTACATCGGCATCTTCGCCGTCGGCGCGCTGCTGCTCGTTCTGGACGCCTCCCGCACGGGGCTCGAGCTGCGGGTGATCGACGCCGTCGCGGCGTCCGCGACGACGCTCGGGAATGTGGGCCCCGGGCTCGGGCCGGCGGGACCGATGGGCTCGTTCGAGGCGTTCAGCGACTTCTCGACCGGCGTCATGGTGGTGCTGATGTGGCTCGGGCGACTGGAGATCCTCCCCGTCGCGGTGCTCTTCACGCGCGCGTACTGGCGTGCCTAGCCCTGTGAGAGCAGCCACAGGCCGCCGACCGTGTACATCACCATCAGGACGAGCATCGCGTACTGACTGCGAAGCGCGGTGCGTGCGGAGCCCACCAGCGCGACGGCGCGGTCGTGCGCCAGCACCAGCCCAAGCACGTGGCCCGCAACGAGGGCGCCGACCTGCACATACCAGATCGCGTTGGCGAGAGCGGAGCCAGGTTCGACCGGTAGTCGGCGGTTCCAAGCAGGTCCCAGTCCCGCCCGAGCGGATCCGAGGCAAGCGGCAGCGCGAACTGACCCTGGGTCAGGAGCAGCGAGAAGTAATGCGCCACGGCATAGGCGAGCGCGATCGGCACGAGGCTGAGCAGGAACTCGTTGCGCAGCCGGCGATCGCCGGAGATGGCCTCCGCTGCCCAGACCGCTGCCAGGTAGGCGATCGCGACGAGCGCCGCGGCGACGGGGAGTCCGGCGAGGTTGAAGAGCGTCGAAGCGAGGTCGGCAGCGGCCCCGGGAGCGATTTTCGCCGAGCACGTCGAAGCGAAGGTTCTGCCAGGACGACGTCCGGCTGAAGCCGTCGAAGCCGACCGAGCCGAGCATGACCGCGACGAACGCCAGCAGTCCGGGCTGCGGCTCAGGGCGACCGAGGCCGTGGAGCGGCGGCCGGATCACCAGCTCGCGGACGCCGTCGTCGCGCTTCCGCGAGCCGAACGGGCCGAGACGCGCCAGCAGGCCGAAGTAGACGTTGAACGCCTCGCCGCTCGATGCCTAGGCCTCGCGGCCGTACACCGCCATGCCGAGCCAGGTCACGTACGAGTAGAGCAGGATGGCGAGCGCGAGCGCCCGCGCGTTCGCCGGGTCGACGTAGGCAAGCTCGAGCGCCGTCCAGGCGCCGAGCAGGACTGCGCCGGGCCAGAGCCCCCAGCCCGCCGGGTAGCGCGAAAGCGCACGCGGCTCGGCACCGAGCCGACGCGCCGCCCAGACATATGCGTCGGCAGCCGCCCGCCAGGGGCTCAGTACCGTCCAGACGTTGCCGAAGAGCTCGACCACCGGCACGAGGCCGAGCCAGAAGATCACGTAGACGAACGTCGGCGCGAGATTCTCGCGCGAGTCGTTCTCGCCGGCGAGCGCGGCCAGCAGGACGACCACGAAGAGAAAGAAGCCGAGGCCACCTCCGACCGCTCGCAGCACAGTCGAAAGCAGCACGCGCTGCAGCCCGTCGGGGAGCGGCCGCTCGGCAGGCTCGGCGAGGCGGGGACGCCGCCAGAGCGCGCCGAGCAGCATGAACGAGAGCACCAGCGCCGCGGTTCCCCCGTAGTAGAAGAGCTACGGCGGCAGGGGCAGGTCTCGCACGCCGCCGATGCCGTGCGCCGCGGCCGCGGGCGGAGCGAGCAGCGCGCCGAGCCCGGCGACCGCCAGCGCTCGCTTCACGGCGTGACCTCGAGCTCGGCGATCTGGAGGTGCCGCTCCTCGAGCTCGACCTCGAAGCGCCCCTCCACGTCGGCGACGAAGGCGAGCCTCACGATGCCGCCGGCGCGAACGTCGCGGCTGAGGTCGTACCCGTGCAGGTGCACCTCGTCCGGGACGTCCGAGCGCACGACGAGGAGGACCCGCTCCCCGCGCTCGACACGCGCTCGCCGAATGCCGCCGACCGGCTGGCCGTCGCGAATCGTGATCATCACGGTCGTGCGGTCCGGCGGCGGAGCCGTCGTCGTGGTGGTCGTCGCAGGAGCAGTCGACGTGGTGGTCGTCGTGGTCGGGGTCGGGGCCGCGACGTCGTTGCCGCCCGGACGCAGGACGAGAAAGAGCACCACCGCGAGCACGACACCCCCCAGAACGAGCAGCGAACGCCCGACGCGGCGCGCCCCCGACGTCTCCCCCGTAGCCACGGCCTAACCCTATGCAGGGCCTCGAGGGCGGACGCGTGGCTTAGCCGTGAATCGAGGCGATGAGAGGAATGGCGAGGATCGCCACGATGTTGGCGATCTTGATCATCGGGTTGATGGCCGGCCCGGCCGTGTCCTTGTACGGGTCGCCCACCGTGTCCCCCGTGACGGCTGCCGCGTGCGCCTCCGAGCCCTTGCCGCCGTGGGCGCCGTCCTCGATCAGCTTCTTCGCGTTGTCCCACGCGCCGCCGCCGGAGGTCATGGCGATGGCGAGGAAGATTCCGGTCACGATCGTCCCGATCAGCAGCCCCCCGAGCATGCGCGGGTTGATGATGCCGACGGTGACCGGAATCGCCACCGGGATCAGGCTCGGCAGCATCATCCGCCGGATGGCGGCCTTGGTGACGATGTCGACCGTGCGGCCGTATTCGGGCCGCACCGTCCCCTCCATGATCCCCGGGTTCTCGTTGAACTGGCGGCGCACCTCCTGCACCACCTGCCCGCCGACGCGCCCGACCGCCTGCATCGCGAGCGACGAGAACAGGTACGGCATCATCCCGCCGACGAACAGGCCCGCGATCACCCATGGGTCGTTGATCGAGAACGTCGCCACGATCTCCTCGTTCCGGAGCTCCGTCCGGTAGCCGTCGAAGAGGATGAGCGCCGCAAGGCCGGCCGAGCCGATCGCGTAGCCCTTCGTGACAGCCTTCGTCGTGTTGCCGACGGCGTCGAGCGGATCCGTGACGCCGCGCACCGATTCGTCCAGATCAGCCATCTCGGCAATGCCGCCCGCGTTGTCGGTCACGGGCCCGTAGGCGTCGAGCGCGACGATCATGCCCGTCATTGCGAGCTGGGCCATCACGGCCACGCCCACGCCGTAGACGTCGTCGGTGAGCTCGTACGCGCCGATGATCCCGGCCGCGATCACGATCACCGGCAGTGCCGTCGCCTGCATGCCGACGGCGAGCCCCTCGATGATGTTGGTCGCGTGGCCGGTTACGGAGGCCTCCGAGATCCCGCGCACCGGGCGCCAGCGGGTGCCCGTGTAGAACTCGGTGATCGCGACGAGCAGGAACGTCACGCCGAGCCCGATCAGCGTGCAGCCGTAGAGCTCCCAGAAGCCGAAGCGGCCGACGAAGTCGTCGAACGCCATCGTCACCGGGATGAACCCGAGCGCCGAGAGCACCGTCGAGACGATCACCGCGTTGTAGAGCGCGCCCATGATCGAGCGCCCGCTGCCGAAGCGGATGAACTGCGTGCCGATGATCGAGGCGAGGATGGCCACACCGCCGATGGCGAGCGGATAGACGACGAGGCCGCCGGGGAAGTTCAGCGCTGCCAGGAACATGACGGCAACGGCCGTGACGGCGTAGGTCTCGAAGAGGTCGGCGGCCATGCCGGCGCAGTCGCCGACGTTGTCCCCCACGTTGTCGGCGATCACGGCCGGGTTGCGCGGGTCGTCCTCGGGGATGCCCGCTTCGACCTTGCCGACGAGGTCGGCGCCGACGTCCGCAGCCTTCGTGTAGATGCCGCCGCCGAGGCGCGCGAAGACAGAGATGAGCGAGCCGCCGAACGCGAGGCCGATCAGGTGCTCCGTGGCCGACTTGTCGCCGTAGTCGAAGATCTGCGTGAGCACGCCGTAGTAGCCGGCGACGCCGAGGAGGCCGAGCCCGACCACCATCAGCCCCGTGACCGAGCCGGCGCCGAAGGCGACCAGGAGCGCGGGCTTGACTCCACCCTTCGCGGCCTCGGCGGTGCGCACGTTGGCGCGCACGGCGACGTTCATGCCGATGAAGCCGGCCGCCGCCGACAGCACCGCACCGACCAAAAAGCCGAACGCCGTTCCCCAGCCGAGGTCGTTCCAGAAGCCGATGCCAACGAAGAGCACGACGGCGACGCCTGCGATCGTCGTGTACTGCCGGCGCAGATAGGCCGAAGCGCCCTCCTGCACGGCGCGGGAGATCGCCTGCATGCGCTCGGTGCCCGCCGGACGCGAGAGCAGCCACGCCGTCAGGCCGACCGCGTAGGCGATGCCGGCGCCCGAGCACAGGAGCGCGAACAGCACGGCGTGGTCTCGGAAGAACGCGGCGATCATGTCGTCACAAAGTCAACGCCGAGGGCTCCCCGGCGCGGCAGGTTTCTATCAGACTCGCCGCTTCGCCGCTGCACAAGCGGCGGGACGTCAGCGGCGCGGCGCCCGCAGCGTGAGGGCGTGGCGGCTCGTCTTCGCCGCCAGGACCGCGTCGCGCGCAGAGACGACCGCGGTCACGCGCAGGACACCCGTGCGCCTGAGCACCCGCATGGCGCTCGCCGAGAGGCGGATCTTGATCGTCGCCGTCTTCCCGAGCCTGGCCGAGAACGCCGCCTTGCCGACGGTCTGGTTACCCGCCTTCGCTCCCTTGGCCGCGAGCGAGCGCGTGGGCGCCTCGAGCGCCACGACTCCGCGGCAGAGCCCCTCTGCCTGCAGGCACTTCACGCCGACCGAGACGGTCGAGGCCTGCACCCTGCCCTTGCCACGGAGGAAGCGCACGACAGGCTGGGCGCGATCGACCTGGCGCGCCTGCGTCTCGCCCGTGGCGTCCGCACCGTAGACGGTGTCGTCCCCGCGCGTGGCGACGAGACGGAAGTGGTACGTCCTGTTGTCGCTCAGCCCACCGATCTTCGTGGAGACCGTCTGCTCGGGCGCATCGAGAGCGCCCGCGGCGATCGTCTGGACCGGAGTCGATGAGCCGTAGGAGCTCGTGAGCCCGTACTCGAACCACCACGTGGTCGCCTGACCCCAGGTTCTGATCGCGCCGCCGACCGTCAACTCGGAGATGGTCGGGTTCGCGGCCCCGCCCGTCGTCACGAGTGTTCTCGGCAGCGCGGTGGGCGCGAGCCGGTCGGCGCCGTAGGTGGTGCCGGTGGCATTCCGGGCCACGATGCGGAAGTGGTACGTGGTGCCGAACGCGAGGCCCGTGATCGGGGCGGCTATGGCGTGCTCGGCGCCGTCGGCGCCCAACGCGATCGGCTGTGTCGAGCTGCCGTACGCGATCGTCGGCCCGTACTCGAACCAGACGCTCGTGGCCTTGCCGCTCGGGGAGATCCGCCCGTTCAAGGTCGCCGACGACGTGGTCAGGTCGCCCGCGCCGTCGGTGGTCGCAAGCGGCGGCGAGTCGTCGTCGACCACCGTCGCCGTGCCGGTTACACGACCGAGGGTGGCATGCTTCGGATCGGAGAGCGCGACCGCGAACTGCTCGTCGGGCTCGTCGAGCGCATCGGGCGCGACGGGCACGTCGACCCGATAGGAGAGCTGGTAGCTGAACGAGGCCTCGGGGTCGGGGGGCGTCATGTGCACCGAGCCGCTCGCCGTCGAGAAGTCCGCGGGCGTGCCGGCCGTACCGGCCTGGGTGGCCCACTTGACGGAGGCACCGCAGAAGTCCTCGGGCGCCGGCGCGCAGATCTCGCTCGGGTTCGAGAACGTGACCGTGAAGCTCGCAACGGGCTGACCCGCGTCCCCCTCGGTGACGGTCACGTCGTTGATCGAGACGGTCGGCGGCGAATCGTCGTCGACGATCGTCCCGACGCCGAAGTCGCGGCCGAGCACCGCCGGCGAGCCGCCCGGCAACGTGATCTTCGCGCAGAACTTCTTGTCCGGCTCCTTGAGCTTGTCCGGTGTCGTCGGCACGCTCAGCGTCACTGTCTGCTTGCCGGGCGCGATGTGGCGCAGGCCGCCAACCGCCTGGAAGTCGAGCGTGTCGAACGCCGGCGGAGACGCTCCGCACTGATTGCCGGACTGCGCCGCCCACGTCACCTCGACGTCGACGCCGCTCACGGTCGGAACGCAGGCGGGCATACCTTTGCCGCCCGTGCCGGGCGCACAGAGCGTCACCGTGAACTCGACCGCGCCGCCCTCGGCCGCGTTCGAGTCGTTGATCGACACCACCGGCGGCTGATCGTCGTTGCGGACCGTGCCCGTGCCCTTGTCGCGCGCCATGTTGGCGTTGACCGGCTCGGTAAGCGTGACAGTGAAGGTCTCGTCAGGCTCGTAGATGGCGTCGCCCTTGACGGGGACCGCGATCGTGCCGCTCGTCTGCCCCGCAGGGATCGTCAGCGTGCCCGCGACCGCGTCGTAGTCCGACGGCGCCGTCGCGCTGCCGTTTGCGCTCGCGTACTTGGCCATCGCCGGCAGACCGCTGCCAACGGCCACGCACGCCGGCTGGTCGGCCTGGCCCGTGCCGGGCTGGCAGAGCTTGACGGTCAGGACGAGGCTCGCGGTGCCGCTGTTGCCCTCGATGATCGACTTGTCGTCGATGGAGAGGTACGGCGCCGTGTCGTCGTTGCGGATCGTGGCCACGCCGATCGAGTCCTGGATCTCCGCCTTGCCGACGTTCGACAGCGCCAGCGAGAAGGTCTCGTCGGCCTCGAAGGTGGAGTCCCCCGTCACGGTCACGTCCACCTGCTTCACCGTCTCACCCTTCGCGAACGTCAGCGTCGCGGTCTTCGCGGTGTAGTCGGAGCCCGCAACCGCCGAGCCGTCCTGCGTCGCGTACTGAACCGTCACGGTGCGGCCGCTCGTAGGCGCGAGCCGAACGTTGAAAGTGAACGTCGTCGTTCCCCCCGTGCCCTCGAGCTTGGAGACGTCGTCGACGGTGAGCTTCGCCAGCGGGTCGTTGTCGATGATCGTGACGGTTGCCTGCGCCGTGCCGAGCGTCGCGCTCGCCGGGCTCGAGAGGACGAGCTTGAAGGTCTCGTCGTCTTCGTCCACCGTGTCGGGCAGCACGGGCACGGTGACCGTCTTCTGCGTTTGCCCGGCCGCGAAGGTGAGCGTCCCGGCCGTGGCCGCGAAGTCCTCGCCGGCAGTGGCATCGTTGCCCTGCGCGGCGTACTGGACGGTGACGCTCTTCGAGCTCGCGGACGAGAGCTTTACGGTGAAATTCGCGTTCACTGACGCCGAGTCGCCCTCCGCGACGGTCGCTGCGTCTGCGCTCACCGACAGCACCGGATCGCGGGTGGTGAAGGTTCCGTCGGTACCGTCCGTAGATCCGGCGGGGCTCGCGGCGGTCAGGCGGTAGTGGTAGAGCGTCGAGGCTGTCAGCCCCGAGATCGCGGCCGAGACGGACTGGGCGGCGGTGCCCGCGGGCAGCGATGCAACGGCCGTCTGTGAGCCGTACGCGGTGCTCAGGCCGTACTCGAAGCGGTACGTCGTCGCCTTCCCGTTCGGGTTGACGCTCCCGTTCAGCGTCGCGCCGGTCTCGCCTTCACCCGACGCGGCGCTCGTCGTGGCGGCCGGCCTCGTATCGTCGTCGCGGATCGTTCCGACGCCGGTCGCCTTGCCGAGCGTCAGGTTCGACGGCGACGAGAGCACGAGGTTGAACGTCTCGTCATTCTCGTCCGGGTGGTCGCCGTTGACCGTGACGGCGACCGTCTTGGACGTCTCGCCGGCGGCGAACGCGATCGTCCCGCTCGCCGACGCGTAGTCCGCCGGCTGGGTCGCAGAGGCGTCCTGCGTCGCGTAGCTGACCGACGTCGCGCGACCGCTCGCGGCCGACGGCGTCACGGTGAACGTGGCGATCGTCGTACCCGAGTCGCCCTCGCTGACGGAGACGTCGTTGACGGAAACGCTGGACGTGGCGTCGTCGTCGAGGATCGTGGCGGTACCGCTGCTGTCGGAGATGGTCGCGTTCGCCGGATTCGACAGCTTGAGGTCGAACGTCTCATCAGGCTCGTCGAGCGCGTCGTTTCGGAATGTCACGTCGACCGCTTTCGACGTCTGCCCCGGCGCGAACGTGAGCGTCCCGGACGTCGTGTCGTAATCCGCGGGCGAGACGGCCGTCACGTTCTGCGTCGCGTAGTCCACGGTCACCGTCAGCCCGCTCGCAGCGGAAAGCGTGACCGTGAACGTCGCCTTCTTCGTCGCCGCGTCAGCTTCGTTCACCGAGACGTCGCTCACGGAGAGCGTGGGCGCGGCTTCGTCGTCGACGATCGTGCCGACGCCTTGAGCGTCGGTGAGTGTCGCGTTGACGGGAGCGGCGAGGTTGACCGTGAAGGTCTCGTCGAGCTCGTCCAGAACGTCGCCGTTCACCGTCACGTTCACCGTCTTGGTCGTCTGACCCGGCGCAAAGGTGAGGCTGCCCGACGTGCCGACGTAGTCGAGCGGGGACACCGCGCTGCCGTCGGCGGTCGACCAGTCGACGGTCACTGTGCGGCCGCTCGGAGCACCGAGCGTGACCGTGAAGGCGGCCGTTGGAGTGGCGCCGACATTGCCCTCGGTGACGCTCGCATTCCCGGTCGCGAGCCCGGGCGTCGGGTCCTCGTCGGCAATCGTGCCTGTCGCCTGACCGTCGGCGATGGAGGCGTTCGTCGCGCCGGACAGCAAGACGGTGAACGTCTCGTCGATCTCATCGAGCGAATCGCCGACGATCGCGACGGAGATGGTCTTCGAGATCTGGCCTGCGTTGAAGGTGACCGAGCCGCTCGTGGCACCGAAGTCCGCAGGCGCGGTTGCCGTACCGTCCGCGGTCGCGTAGCTGACCGTGACCGGCTGGGTCGACGCGGCCGAGAGCGTGACGGTGAATGTCATTGTCCCCGGGGCGTTCGTCTCGCCGGCCGAAGCGTTCGCGATCGAGAGCGACGGCTGCCCGGTGGTGAAGCTCCGCTCCGCCCCGTACGTCGTCCCCGCGGCGCTGGTCGCGACGAGACGGAAGTAGTAGGTCGTGCCGGCGGTGAGGTTTACGAGTGTCGCGGAGACAGGCTGCGCGGCCGTGCCGGAGCCCGCCGCCGCGGTCGTCGTCGAGTTGGGATACGAGCCTGGGGACGTGCCGTACTCGAAGCGGTACGTCGTCGCCTTCCCGTGCGGGTTGACCGTGCCGTTCAAAGTCGCGCCTGTCTGCGTGACGCTCGTGGCCGCAGTCGTGTCGACGGTCGGCTTGGTGTCGTCGTCCGTGATCGTCACCGTCGCGCTGCCCGCAGCGATCGTCGCGTTGGTGGGCGAGGAGAGCGCGAGGCCGAAAGTCTCGTCGCCTTCGTCGAGGTCGTCGCCGATCACGCTCACGGCCAGCGGCTTGGAGGTCTCGCCAGGCGCAAAGCTGAGCGTGCCGGATTTGGCGGTGTAGTCGGTACCCGCAGCGGCGGTGCCCCCACCGGTCGCGTACTGAACGGTGACGGTCTGGCTCGACGCCGCCGAAAGCGAGACGGTAAAGGTGACGTTCTGCGCGCCCGCATCGCCTTCCGTGACACTGGGCGAGCTGGGCGACAGCGAAACCGCGGGATCGGCCGTTTCGAACGTGCGGTCGAGCCCGCTGGCCGTGCCCGCGGCGCTCGTCGCGACGACGCGGAAGTGGTAAGTCGTGCCGGCCGTCAGGCTTGAGATGCCGGCCGAGACCGGGTGGTCGAGCGAGTCGGAGCCGGCGCTCGTGCTCGAGGTGGTCGACCCGTACGCGGTGGTGGTGCCGTACTCGAAGCGGTAGGTGGTCGCCTTGCCCTTCGGGTTGACCGTGCCGTTGAGCGTCGCGGTGGTCTGCGTCACGCCCGTGGCCGGGTTGGTGGTCGCCGCCGGCGGGTCGTCGGGTGTTGCCGCGAAGTTGAGAGTCCGGTCGTAGACGACGTCGTTCGCGGATGCGCTTGGGGGCGAGAACGTGTTGTTCGCCTTGCTGGGTGTCACGGTGTAGTCCGCGCCGATCGTCAGTCCGGAGAAGGAGTAAGTGCCGTCGAGCGCCGTGGTCGTGGTGCCCGTGGCAGCGCCGCCCAGGGCGACCGTGACGCCGCCGAGCGCCGCGCCCCCAGAGGTGACCCGCCCGCTGAGCTCGGGGCATGGCCCGAAGTGCTCGACCAGCGTGTTCGACCCGCCTGAGCCGACTGCCCAGAGGTGACCGGCGCCGGCGGTGCTCGCGGCCGCGAGCGCGCTGGAGCCCGTGCCGTTCGGCGTCGTCGCCCTCGTCCAGGCCGTGCCGTCCCAGTGCAAGGCGAGCGTGGCTGTGCCGCCGGTGGTGCCGACAGCCCAGACGTCGTTGGCGGCGGACGCGGCGACCCCGAGCAGCTGGTGCTCGCCGAGTCCGGCCGAAGGGTTGGCGGACGTCCAGACGGTGCCGTTCCAGCGCAGTACGAGCGGCTCCTTCGTAGCCGGTGTGCTCGCCGTTCCCACCGCGACCACGTCCGTACCGGAGACGGCGCGGACGGCGTTCAAGACGTTGTCGCCCAGGCCGGCCGGCGGGTTCGACGCGTTCCAGGTGGTTCCGCCCCAGCGCAGCACGAGCGGCACGTCGCCCGTACCCGTCGTCGTGCGACCCACCGCGATCACGTCGGCTCCGGAGATGGCGGCGACGCCGCGCAGCTCGTGGTCGCCGGTGCCGGCCGCAGGCTGCGATGCATTCCAGGTGGTGCCGTCCCAGCGGAGGATGAGCGGAGTCTTCGCGCCTGCCTCGACGGTGTAGCCGACCGCAATCACGTCGCTCGCGGACACGGCGGTCACGGCCGTGAGCCGGTGGTTGCCCGTGCCCGCGGCAGGGTTGGACGCGCTCCAGCTCGTCCCGTCCCAGCGCAGTACCAGCGGTACGACGGAGCTGTCGGCCTTGACCGTGTACCCGACGGCGAAGACGTTGGTGGCCGTGACGGGCGCGACGCCGGTCAGCCGGGAGTCGCCGGCCGCGGCGGCGGCGGGATTCGAGCCCGTCCAGCTCGTCCCGTTCCAGCGCGCGACGAGCGGTAGCTCGTCGCCCGTGCCGTTCACGGAGTGGCCAACCGCCCAGGCGCTCGTCGGCGAGAGGGCGCTGACAGCGCCCAGGCGGTTCGTGCCACTGGTCGGGTTCGGGCTGGAGACGATGCCCCACGCTGGTGCACAGGTAGGAGGTACAGCCGGCGTCTCGGCCAGGGTGGAGGCCGAGAGCGCGGGCACGACCAACAGCGCCGCAAATGCGGCGAGCGCGATCAGACGCCGACGCGGCCGGCGGCCGCTGCTACCTACGTTAGGATCCACCACCCCTGCGAGGCCCTCCCCCCGCCCGAACCAGACCTCAGTGTCGCACTCCCGGGGCCGGATTTCAATAGGCCGCTCGGCCTAGGTCGCCCCGCGGAGCGCCATCGCGCACACGCCGTCCAATGCTGGCCGACTTCGCCGTAAGACGCCGACACTTGGCAATCAGGCGAGCTCCGCCCTGTCAGTGGCCCCGCGACCACCCTCATCCTCGACCTGAGCCTTGGATTCGTCCTCGCCTTGTGGCTCGGTGGCACCTAAAGGCCGGCTGCTGCCGAGCGCCGCCTGCGCGTATGCGAGCTGGAGGCTCGCGGCAAGCTGGTTCAGCTCGCTGATCGCCTCGGGCGGCAGCGCGGCCTCGAGCACGGGCATGAGCGCCTTGACCGAGTCGATCGCCAGCCGCGCCTGCTCGAGGTCGCGTTCCGCGGGGGCCAGCCGGCGGTAGCCGAGAGAGGAGATCGTGTAGACGGACTGGAGCAGCACGTCGGAGACCTTGAGGCGCTTGAGCTCAGCCTCGACGCGTTCGCGCAGCTCCTCCTCGGTCTGCTCGGGCTCAGCCACGCACCGGCTCCTGCTGGCCTACCACGAGTTCAGCAAGGATCTCACGCAACGACGCACCCTCGTCGTGACGGACGATCTGGCGCTCGGCCGAGTTGGCAGCCGGAATCGAGAGATAAGGCGCAGCGCCGAGCTCCTCGGCCACGGGCAGCACCCACTCGACCAGCTCCTCCAGCGCGGCGCGGGCGGGGCGGACGGCGTACGTGCCCAGGTGAATCAGCTCGCCCGAGAGTCCCCAGCGGATCGCGCGCCAGAAGTTCTCCTCGATCATGCGCGGTGGCGGAGCCGGGAGAGGCTCGCCCTCGTCGAGAGCGCGGGCCACGCGCGCCGTCAGCGAGTAGAGAAGTGCCGCGAGAGCCCGGGCCTCCCCCACGTCCGGCTGCGCGTCGCAGATGCGGATCTCGACGGTCGGGAAGCCGAGGTGCGGGCGGACGCTCCACCAGAGCTGCGTGTGCTCGGTAATCGAGGCGGTCTCGTAGAGCAGGCGCACGTACGACTCGTACTCGTCCCAGGTCTCGTGCGGATCGGGGATGCCACAGCGTGGGAACATGCGCGTGAAGATCTGGGTGCGCGCAGAGCGCAGGCCGGTGTTCACGTTCTCCACGAACGGCGAACTGGCCGAGAGGGCGAGCAGGTCCGGCAGGTACGCACGCAGCGCGGTCGCGACCCGGATGGCGCGGTCGGCGCCGCGGATGCCGACATGAACGTGTAGGCCGAACGAGTTGTTGCGCCATACGACGTAGCGAAGGATTTCGTCATTGCGCCGGTAGTGCGGCGTGTCGATGATGCGCTGGTCTTGCCACGGGCTCCACGGATGCGTGCCCGGCGAGGCGAGTAGGACACCGTGCTGCCCGGCAAGATCGCGGAGCTGCTCTCGGCGTTCCGGGAGCCGTGTGGCCGCGGCCGCGAAGGTCTCACAGCGCCCCGTGCGCACCTCGACCTCCGAAGCGATCAGCTCCCCTACGAGGTGCTGCTCGAGCTGGGTGCCGCGAGCAGCCGCCTGGAGATCTTCGAAACGGCTGGACAGGTCAAGCGTGTCCGGGTCGAGGATGGCGAATTCCTCCTCGACGGCAACAGTGAAGTCACGGCCCGATTCGTACCCCTCGCGTGCGAGGCGGAGAAGTTCGTCGTAGGGCAGGCGCTGCTCGTCTCCCACGGGCGAAGCGTATAGAGGCGGCTGGCCCGCCCGGCGTCGCCGCCCTGTCGAGGAAACGTCACAAATCCTGTTGCCGGATCTTCCGCCAGGTCGAGGTCGGGGGTCCGTGGAAAAAACGGCACAGCCTTGTGACGAACGCCGTGTCCGCTCGAGACGGCTGTCAGGGACAGTCCCTGCAAGATGGCCGCACGAGACGTGGCTGCCGTGGACAACCGCCCGGTCACTCGAAGGGCGCCAGCAGCCGCTCGGCGATCCGCTCCCAACTCCAGCACCCGACGGCCGTCCGGCGTGCGGCGGCGCCGAGCTCACGCCGCTCTTCCGCGGGAAGCGCGAGAAGCGCCTCGAGCTTCGACGCCAGGTCGGCCGCGTCGCGCGTACGGAAGCTCGCAAGCGCGGCGCGCTCAGACCCGTACGCCTCCTCCAGCGCGGCCGCGACCTCGGCGAGACCCGAGTGTCGCGCGACGAGCGGCGGACAGCCGGCTGCCGCCGCCTCCGCGGCCACCATGCCAAACGCTTCGGGGAAGATCGAGGGCACCACGGCTACGTCGCAGAGGGGCAGGAGGTGCACAAGGTGGCGGTGCTCGAGGGCACCCGTGAAAAGCGCGCGCGGCGGCGCCATCCGCTCCAGTTCCTCGCGATAGTCGCCGAAGCCGACGATTACCGACCGGGCGCCCACGCGCCGCAGCGCCTCGAAGAGCACGTGGACACCCTTGTTGCGGAGCAGCTTGCCGAAGTAGAGAACGGTCGGTTCGTCCGCCGAGAAGAAACGCTCGAGGCGCTCCGCGTTCCCCTCGTCAGGCAGCCGCACCTCGGCGCCGCCCGGGTTCGGCATGTCGCGCCGGCACTCGGAGAGAAGCGCGGCGAGCGCGGCGTCGCGCGTCTCGGGGACGAACTCGTCCACGTCGACGCCCGGTGGCACCTCGTGGACACGGTCGACGTGCCCCACGACGTCCTCCAGCACGGAGCGGATGTGCTCCGACCCCACGAAGACAGCCTGTGCGCCGTCGAGCGCCACACGGGCGCGCTCGACGAGCTCAGGCCGGCCGCGCAGCGAGTACTCGAGCTCGGAGCCGTGCACCTTCACGGCGTAGGCGGTCCCCGCTCGCGCGGCGACTTCGCCTCCCGGCAGCACGTGATTGGCGAAGACGAGGTCGGCCGGCAGCTGATCACGGACGGCCGCCGCGTTCCGGTCGAAGTAACGGTCCAGCTCCTTCGGCGAAAACTCATGCAGGTAGCGCGCCTCGAGCCCCTCGTAGCGGTCGAGCACGAAGACGGGCAGAACCCCGCCTATGTCCGGCCGCACCACGGTCGCCCCGCCGAGGTCGAACCGCTCGGGATGCGGCTCCTGGGACAGGACGACCACATCGTGCCCCGCGCGGCCCCACGCGCGCGCGAGCGCGCGGGAGTAAATGTTCGAGCCCGTGCCCGCGAGCAGGTAGCCGTGCCAGACCAGGATGCGCACGGCGGCAGGGTATGGGCGGAGGCTCGCCCTTCCGGACGGGTCTACGTCAGATGGAAGTAGAGGGCGTAGAGGAGCTCGACCGCGGGATTCGACGTGTGCACAGCGACGTCGGAGGGCACGTCGAGCAACGCTTCTGAGTAGTTGAAGACGATCTTGACGCCCGCCTCGACGAGGTCATCCGCGGCTTCCTGGGCGCGGTCGGCCGGCACCGCGATGACGCCGATGATGATGTTGCGCTCTTGGACGATCTCGCCGAGCCGCCGGTAGTCGCTGATCTCGACGTGTCCCAGCCGCCGTCCGATCTTCTCCGGGTCGGTGTCGACGATAGCCGCGACATTGATGCCGTGCTCCGCAAAGATCGGCGAGCTCGCGATTGCCTGCCCGAGCCGCCCCGCGCCGACGAGCGCGATGTTGTGCTGCCCCTGCGTGCGTAGGATGCGGCGGATCTCGCCCAGCAGCGAATCGATGTTGTAGCCGACCCCTCGCTTGCCGAACTTGCCGAACGCTGAGAGGTCGCGGCGGATCTGCGTCGCGTTGATATTCGTGTAGTCCGCGATCTCCTGGGAGGAGATGCGCTCCTTTCCCATCTTGCGCGCCTGCGTCAAAACCTGCAGGTACCGGCTGAGCCGGGCCGCCACGCCGACCGTAAGCCGTTCCCCGGTCTCGGGCCCCTGTGGCGAACTTTGTAACACCGCACAAGGATTGTGCCAGCTAGCGGCGGTGCGCCGCGGGGGCAGTCACAAAGTCGTGTCAGGAGCAGGGGATTGTGCACGCAACGCCCGCCGCAACACGTCCTCAGGCACGAAATAGACGAAGCGCCGCTCGCCGTCGATCTCGACGACCGGCAGCCACTCGCGGTAGGCAGCCTCGAGCGCCGCGTCGCCGGAAATGTCCACCTCCTCGAGCGCAAACGGCACCTCGGCCCGGACGGCAGCCAGAACCGCCCGTGCCCGGTCGCAAAGGCCGCAGCCGGGCGAGGAGTACAGCGTCACACGAGGCGTCACGAGTCAGAAGCTGCCATAGGCGGAGGGGCAAGGGAACCGCAGGTTCCCGAACGGCGGCCGTCGGTGAGATCGGACGAACCGACGCCGGAGCCGGGCTTGTCCCGGCGGGAGGCTTACCGACAAGAAGGCAACGGTGGAACCACCGCGCGAGCCGCCGGCTCCGTCCACAAACGAACCCGAGCCAACGCCCGCAAGGAGGGGGCCAACGGGGGAACCAAGGGTTCCCCCGTTAGGGGTAGAGGCCGCGCGTCATCGTCGCTTCCGAGACGCGCTGCACGGCGAGCCCGTACGCCGCGATGCGCATGCTCGTGCCGCGCTGGTCGTGGAGGTTCCAGGTCTCGTTGAACGACCGGGTCATGATGTCGTTCAACCGCGCGTTCACCTCGTTCTCCTTCCAGAAGTACTCCTGGAGCCCCTGCACCCACTCGAAGTACGACACGACCACCCCGCCCGCGTTCGCGAGGATGTCCGGCAGGACGAGCACGCCGCGGTCGTCGAGGATCTCGTCCGCAGCCGGTGTCGTCGGGCCGTTCGCGCCCTCGCAGATGATGCGCGCCTTGATGCGGTCGGCGTTGTCTGCCGTGATCACCTGCTCCAGTGCACACGGCGCGAGCACGTCGCAGTCCAGCAGCAGCAGCTCGTCGTTCGTGACCGCGTCCGCACCGCGCAGCCCCTGCAGACGCCCGGTCTCCTGCTTGTGGGCGAGTACTGCGCTCACGTCGAGGCCGTTCGGATTGTGCAGGCCGCCGCCCGAGTCCGAGACGGCGACGACGATGCCGCCTTCCTCCGCCAGAAATCGCGCGAGGAAACTTCCGACGTTGCCGAAGCCCTGAATGGCGAAACGTGTCCCCTCGATCGACCCGTTCTCCTTGCGGAGCGCCTCGCGGATGCAGTAGAGCGCTCCCCGCGACGTGGCCTCGAGCCGCCCCAACGACCCACCCACGTTGAGCGGCTTGCCCGTGACCACGCCGAGCACGGAGTGGCCCTTGTTCATCGAGTACGTGTCGAAGATCCAGGCCATCACCGACGGATCGGTGCCCACGTCTGGAGCCGGGATATCCTTCTCCGGGCCGATCTCGTTGATGATCTCGCTCGTGAAGCGGCGGGTCATCTTCTGGAGCTCGAGCCGCGAGAGCTCCTTGGGGTTGCAGACCACCCCGCCCTTGGCGCCGCCGAACGGGATGTTCACGAGCGCGCACTTCCACGTCATCCACATCGCGAGCGCCTTGACCTCGTCCAGTGTGACGTCGGCGTGGTAGCGAATCCCGCCTTTCGAGGGCCCGCGCGCGATGTTGTGGGTGACGCGGTAGCCCTGGAAATTCCGAATCGTCCCGTTGTCCATGTACACGGGGATGGAGACGGCGACCGCCTTCTTGCACTCCCGCAGCACGTTGATGAGGTTCTGGTCGATGGCAAACACCTCGGCCACGCGCTGGAGCTGCTCCTGCGCGATGTGGAAAGGGTTCTCCTGGAGGTGAGACTCGGGAAGCTCGACGGTCGTCACAGGCGCTCCTTGCTCGTCAGGTCACCGGCGGCGTCGATCTTACACCGCGTTTTCCACAGCTTTCTCCGCGTCGCTAGAGGATTGTGAACCGCACCACGCGGCGGGTCGGAGGCCCCTCGCCGGTGGGATAGGCGGTGAGTCGCAGCTCGTACCGGCCGGGTCGCAGCACCTTGCCGCCGGGGCCGCGGCCGGTGAGGCCGAAGGCGTAGCGTCCCGGGAGCAGGTGACGGAGACGGGCGAGCACGCCGAGCGGCTTGCGCGCTCCGACACGCCTGAGCTCGAGATCGAGCCGCGCGACCGCCTGCACCTCGTAACGGCCTTGGTCGCGGAGGAGCCGGCCGGCGGTGAACGCCAGCACCGACGACGCGCGATCGGAGGGACGGAATCGTGCCTGGCCGAGGATGACGGTCGCGAGCAGGTTCGCCTCGCGAGCACGCGGCGCTGCGGCCCAAGGAACAGTGAGCGCGACGCGGCCGGCCACCAGCAGCTCGACGGTGCCGGACAGCGTTCCGCCCCCGGCGGCATGCGACTCAGCGTCGACGTAGACCGTCGCGCGATGCTTCGGCCGAAGCCGGAACCGCTGCGGGTACACGGAGAGCTTCACACCGAACGGCGTGCCGTCCGCTCGCGCCCGCACGGCCACCCGCACGACGCGCGTCGAGACGTTTCGCACCGTGAGTGCCTGCGACTCCTTCCAGGTCCCGCGCGACGAACGGTCGAACGCGAGCGTTGCAGGATCGGCGGCGAGCTCGGCCGCGGCCGCGGCGCCGACATCCAGGACGCCCGCTCCCTGCGCGGTGCGCGGCTCGCCGTCGAGCCGTCGCGCGGAGCCCACGAGCACTCCCTTGAGCGCGGTCGCGTCGAGATCCGGGCGGGCGTCCGCGAGCAAAGCGGCGGCGGCTCCTGCCACGGCGGCGGCCGCGCTCGCTCCGCTGAGGGAGCCGAAGCGCGGGGACGCATCCTCGTTCTCGCCCGGCTCAGACGTCGTCAGCGCCACACCTGGGGCGACCGCTTCCGGCTTCAGCCGGCCGTCGAAGGCGAGCCCTCGCGAGGAGAACGGGGCGACGCCTCCGCCCACGGTCGAGCTGCCGGCGGCGGCGAGCGAGACCCGCGCGCCGGCGCCGTCCAGCAGCGCGGACACGAGCTCGAGCCCGGCCGGCTCTGGCACGCCGACCACCGGCACGCGCGCCGCCTCGCCGACGTTCAGAGCACCGGCGGGCAGACGGCCCCCGTAGAGGACGACTGCCCGCGCGCCGGCCTGCACGGCAGCAGCGGCGGCCCGCTCAGGAGCGGTACCCGCCGGAACGAGTGCCGCGCGGCCGGCCACGAGGCTCAAGCCTTCGGAGTCGAAGAAGTCTGCCTGGGTGACGTCGACGGCCTCTGGCGATCCGGGCGGCTCGGACGTGCGCGGGAGCGCAAGCGGGAGTGAGAGGCGCTCGTCGGGAGAGGTCTCGCCCGCAAGCGGGACGGCGCCGTCGAACACTGAATCGAGGCCCACGCGCAGCGCCACCTGCGCCATGCGGCCGCTGCCGCGTACCTCGACGGCTCCCACGGTGAGCGCCGCGGTCGCCCCTCCCGGTCCCGCGATGCTCCCGTATCGCGGGCCGGCGGGCCCGTCGTTCCCCGCGGGGGCGACGACGAGTGTGTCGAGTGCCTGCGCGCCGGCAACCGCGAGTGCCTCCGGGCTGTCTGGGAAGGCGGCATAGGGCTCGGCGACGCCGACGACCGCGATGCGAGCCGCGTCGTGCGAGTCGCCGTCGGCGTTCGGGTCGACGGCTCGCTCGAGGCCCGCAATCAGCTGGTCGGTTCGACCGTAGACCGTCCAGCCGCCTCCAGCATCCGGCTGCCAGCCGGCGACGCGCACGGGCAGCAGGCGGGCTCCCGGCGCGATGCCGACCGCCCCCTGCGGCCCTCCGGCGCCGACGAGAATGCCGGCGAGCTGGGTACCGTGACGCTCGATGTCGCGCGGGTCGCCCGGCTTCGCCTCGGCGGCCGCGGACCCGTCTCGCGCAACAACGTCGAAGCCCTCGCGCACGCGCCCCGCGAGGAACGGGTGGGCGCGGTCCACGCCCGTGTCGAGCAGCGCGATCGTCACGCCGCGACCGGTAGCACCCGTCAGCCGCATGTCCAGCGGGGGCGCCGAGCGTCCCGCCGTAGGGACGGCGGCCGGGTAGGCGACGCGGACCGGATAGACGCCGGCGACTCCCGGCGCGCGCTCGAGCACGGCGACGGCGCGTGCCTCGAGGGCGACCGAGAAGCCCGCGATCACCCGCGCGTACGCGAACTCGGGCTGGAGGCGGACCCCGCGCGTGGCCAGCTCGGCGATCACCTGGCGCTGGGCGGCGAAGATGGCCGCCGACCAGCGCCGCTCCTGCGCCTCGGTAGCCCTCCCGCCCGCGCGGGCGACGCGCTGCGCGAGCGATGGCACGTCGAGCACGACGACGACGCGCTGGCCGACCGAGATTGGGACGGGCGCTTCACCGACGAGCCCGTACCAGGCCGAGGCCGGGAGCTCTCCTGCTCTGCGCCCATCGTCGCCGCCGTCGCGACGGACGGCGGCGATCCCGGCCGCGAGCAGCGTCGCGGCCACGGCGACGACGACGAGGACGGCGAGCTGCGGACCTTCAGGCGACGGACGCGCGCGCATCCACCGCAAGGTAGCGCGGGGGCGGGATCGCCTCGCGGAAGCGCGAGGCCGACGCGATCATGGCCGCGTTGTCGGTGCAGAGCTCGAGCGGCGCAAGGGCGGCGTCCGGCAGGGCTGCGCGCAACTCGGAGTTCGCAGCCACCCCGCCGACGACGGCGATCCGCGCCGCGCCGAGCTCGGCCGCCGCGGCTCGGGCACGCTTGACGAGGGCGCGCACGATCGCCCGCTGGTAGCTCGCCGCCAGGTCGGCCCGGCGCCGATCGAGCTCCCCGGGCGCGAGGTCGCGCACCGCGTAGAGCAGAGCCGTCTTGAGACCCGAGAACGAAAAGTCGAGCCCGGGCACGCGCGCTACGGGGAAGGCGAACGTTTCCGGGTCTCCCGCGCGCGCGAGGCGGTCGATCTCCGGCCCGCCCGGATAGCCGAGCCCGAGCAGGCGCGCTCCCTTGTCGAAGGCCTCGCCGGCGGCATCGTCGAGCGTCGTCCCGACCACGCGGTAGCCCGAGCGGTCCTGGACGTCGAGCAGCAGTGTGTGGCCACCGCTCGCGAGCAGGCAGAGGAACGGCGGCTCGACCGGGTCGGGCGCGAGGTAGAGCGCCGCGACGTGCCCGTGCAGGTGGTCGACCGGGACGAGCGGCAGTCCGCGCGCCCAGGCGAGCGCTTTCGCGGCCGAAAGCCCGACGAGGAGCGCCCCGATCAGTCCTGGCCCGCTCGTGACCGCAACCGTCCGCACGTCGTCCAGCGTCGCCCCGGCCTCGCGAAGCGCCTCGCGGACGACCGGCACGATGAGCTCCAGGTGCCGGCGGGACGCGATCTCCGGTACCACTCCGCCGTAGCGGGCGTGCAGGTCAGCCTGAGACGAGACGACGTTCGCGCGGATCACACCTTCTGGGGTGACGAGCGCGGCAGCTGTCTCGTCGCAGGAGGTCTCGAGCCCGAGGATCACGCCTGCTCGCTTCGCGAGAAGGTCAGGCGAGAGTCCCCCAGCGCCGGGCTCACGCGTCTCGCCGGCTGTCACGAGCCCTCGGCGCTTCCAGCCTTCGCAAGCGCTTGCGAAGGCTGCGATCCCTTCCACATGATCAGCGCGTCCTCGCGGTTGTCCGTGTAGTAAGCGCGCCGGACCCCGCGCGAGCGGAAGCCGAGACGCTCGTACAGCCGGATCGCGCTTTCGTTCGAGACGCGTACCTCGAGCGTGTAGCCGCGGTCGCCGTCGCCGGCGGTGAGATCCCAGAGCCGGTCGAAGAGACGCGTCGCGATCCCCCGGCCGCGCTGCTCGTCGTCAACAGCGACGTTCATCACGTGCCAGGCGTCGACGTAGCGCGAAATGATCAGATAGCCGAGCAGCGCCCCGGTTTCGGGGTCGAACGCGCCGAGGCAGATGGACGAGGGCTTCGCCAGCTCGGTCGCGAACATCGACCGCGACCACGGGGTCGGGTACGAGCGGCGCTCGATGCGCTCGACGGCGCCGAGGTCGGCCGCGCGGAGGGCGCGGATCTCGATCATGGGAAAGCCCGCTCTGCGTCGGGAATGCGGAGGTACAGCGGCTCGACGTTCTCGGCAAGGCCGAACTCGCGTGCCAGCAGCGCATGGAAGCAGGCGCGCGGGACGTGCAGCTCGCTGCCGTCCGGCGGGATGTCCGCGCCGGCACTCTCGAGCACGGCCCGGTAGCGGAGGGCACCGTCGCCGACGCAGATCGTGCCGGGCACGAGCCTGAGGTCCTGGGGAGCGAGCACCCGCGGCTCGCCGTCGAGCTCCGCGAAGATCTCGCGGCGCTTCGCGTCGATGACCGGCACGGCGCCGGGCGAGCCCGCCGCGAGCACGCGCAGCGTGGACACGCCCGCAACCGGGATGTCGAGGGCGAACGCGAGCGCTCGCGCGGTCGCGACTCCCATCCGGACTCCGGTGAAGCTCCCCGGCCCGATGCCGACTGCCACGCCACCGAGGTCGCTTGGGTTGCGGCCCGCCTCCTCGAGCAGCGCGTTGGCGTCCTCCAGCACGGAGACGGGCCGCGAGACGCGCTCGCCGAGCACGCGCCCGCTGTCGACGAGCGCCGTCGTGACCACGCTCGTGGCGGTGTCGAACGCCAGCACCAGCATTTTCAGAAAGCTTGTAGCAGCGCCGGGTCGCCTTCGAGCGTAAGGACTCTGCGCGTGGCGTCTACGTGGCGGAGGACGACAGCGCCGCGGACGGGAGGCAGGACCCCGGCGGCCGCCTCCGGCCACTCGACGAAGCAGATCGTGTCATCGAAGTAGGGCTCCAGGTCACCCCACTCGGCCGGCGAGACGCCCTGGAAGCGGTAGAGGTCCAGGTGCGCGACCAAGATTGTGCCCTCGTAGCGGTGGCCGATCGTGAAAGTGGGGCTCGTGATCGGCTGGGTGACGCCGAGGGCCCGACAGGCGCCGCGGACGAAGGTCGTCTTGCCCGAGCCCAGCTCACCGGAGACGGTCACGAGATCGCCGGTCGAGAGCTCCCGCGCGAGCCGGCCGGCGATCGCCCCCGTCTCCTCCGGCGACGACGACCCGATCTCCACGGCGGGACGCTAGCCGCAGGAGCCCGCCGAGGGTCCGGCGCGCTGTGCGTCGCCCGACTACTTGCTGCGGGTCTTCGTTGGTCAGACGCGACCCATGCGGCGTGCGGCTGGGCGCGCAAAGCCCACCCGGCCGATGAGTGGAGAGACTGCCGCGGCGGGATTGTCCCGTGGGGCGGCCTACCGCGTGTAGTCGCGACACCCGGCGTCCAGCGCGGCTCACGAGGCTAGTAACAGTGTGTTACTAACACGCGAAGGCCCGATGCTCGTTCGGGGGTGCCATCCCGCTGCGCCTCCGCGGTCCTGGTTCGCACGACAGGGCGCCTCCGCGGACAGTTCCGCGAGGAACCCGCTAGAAAAGCCCAAGCTGGACGACGGGTTCGGGCGACAGCAGCGCGGCCGGCTCAGGAGCTGGCTCGGCCTCTGTCGGTGCCGCACCGAGGAGCGCCGGGAGCCGCGCGAAGTCCTCCTCCAGCACGCGCAGCATGGCCGGCGTGTAAAGCGCCGCAGCGGGGTGGTAGAGCGGGTACAGGCGGACGTCGCGCCCGCCGATCGTCACCTCCTGCTCCTGCCCGTGCACGCGCGTGATGCCGATCTGCTTGCCGGACAGGAGCTTCGTCGCGAAGTTGCCGAGCGAGGCGACGACCGTGGGCTGAACCAGCTCGAGCTGGCGGAAGAGGTGGGGCTCGCACGACTCGATCTCGTCGGGAGCCGGGTCGCGGTTCCCGGGTGGCCTGCACTTGATCACGTTCGCCACGTACACGTCCGCGCGAGACAACTCGATGCCCGCGAGCAACCGGTCGAGGAGCTTGCCCGCCTGGCCGACGAATGGGAAGCCCTGCTTGTCCTCGTGGAAGCCGGGCGCCTCGCCCACGAACATCAGGTCGGCGTTCGGGTTGCCGACGCCGAATACGACCTGCGTGCGCCCCTGGGCCAGTCGGCAGCGCGTGCAACCGGCGGCGACCTCGGCGTAGGCCCGCAGATCGAGCGCACGGCGGCTGGCGTCCACGAATCGCGAGTCTACGGCGCGGCGCGGACGGCTAGCCGCAGGAGCCACAGGAGCCGCCGCAGCAGCCGCCCGAGCGGTGTGACTGCGGCGCGAAGCCGGACTCGCGGGCGCGGAGTGGGCGGCGAACACCGACAGCTGGCGCAGCACGTCGGCCGCGCCGCACTCCGGGCAGGCCGGATCGGGGCCGTCCATGCGAAGAAGCTCCTCGAAGTGCGACTCGCACTCCATGCAGGCGTACTCGTAGACCGGCATCGCGGCGAGTCTACCCCGTGAGAAATCGAGCGGCCGGCCTCGGAAGACCGGTCGCTCCTTGAACGTGATGGGGCGGTTGACGGGCAGCTAGACCTGGATGGATCGGAGCGCACGGCGACACGTGTTCGCCCTCGGGTATCGGCCCTGGCCCTTCGCGCTTGCGGAAAGTCCCTCGGAGGCCGGGTCACTCCGCCCCTTCGCTGCCAGCTGAGCTCCGCCCCTGCCAGGGTCGGTACGAGCCGACGGTCCGGACGAGCTCCGGCGACAGCGACGTCCACGTTCCTTTCACCGACTCGAGCCCCTGCTGCTCGGCTTTGAGCGCGAGCTCGCGGTCGAGGTCGGCGAAGTCGGCCGACGGCAGGGCGGTCTCGCTGAAGACGGCGTCGTCCACGAGCATGGGCGCCCCGACGCGCACCGCGAGGTTGATCGCGTCGCTCGGACGCGAGTCGAGCTCCTGGGCGGCTCCGTCCGCCGCCACCACGTGGACGACGCCGTAGAACGTGTTCTCGCGCAGGCTGCTGACGACGACGCGCTCGACGCGCGCGCCGGTGGCCTCGAGGAGCCGGGCCATGAGATCCGCGGTGAGCGGCCGCGGCACGGGCTCGCTGCCCAGATGGAGCGCGAGCGCGTCGCCCTCCGGCGCACCCACCCAGATCGGCAGCACGCGCGGGCCGCCGCATTCCTGGAGCAGGACGATCCGATTCTCCTCAACCAGCTTTGGACCGCCGTCGCCGTCCTCCAGCCGCACGACGACGTCGCGAAGCTCTACCTCCACCATGGTTGTCTCCTTCTCCGTTGCAGGGTTCAGGGGCGCGAGCCGTCGCCGCAGCTCGCGTCGTGCTCGGTGGAGACGGACGCGGACCGCCCCGGACGAGCTGCCCACGCCGACAGCGATCTCACCCGCGCTGTAGCCGGCCACGTCGTGCAGCAGGACGGCCTGACGTTGGGCCGGCGCGAGCTCGTCGAGCGCGTCACGTACCAGTGCGGCTGCTTCGGCCTCCTCCGCCGCCTGCTCCGGGCGCGCGTCGCGCCCCGCGCCGTCCACGCGCAGCAGCGCTACGTCGTAGAGCACCCGCCGGCGCAGGCGCATGCGAGCGAGGTTCGCCGCGATGCCGTACAGCCAGGGGCCGAAGCGGGCCGGCTCGCGGAGGTGCTCGAGGCCGAGGAACGCCTGGAGCACCGCCTCCTGGGCTACGTCCTCGCCCTCGTCGCCCGCAAGGGCACGGGCGAGCGCCCGCGTGCGCGCGTAGTGCCGGTCCACGAGCGCCGCGAACGACGCCGTATCGCCGCCGCGCGCGGCCTCCACCAGCTCGCTGTCCGCTCTCCTCTCCACGACGATGTGTTGCGCGGCGTGCGCCGAACGTTACGTCCCGCGCTAAAATCCCTTCTGCCCGGTATCCATTGGAACTGGAGCCAGAAATCGAACCGATCACGATCGTCGGCGCGGGACGCGTCGGCTCGGCGCTCGCCGCACGGCTGCGAGAGCGCGGACTCGCCGTGCGTATCTCCGGACGCGAGCTCGACATCGCCGGTGCGACACTCGTCGTCCTGTGCGTCCCCGACAGGGCGATCGCGGAGACGGCCGCGCGCATCGAGCCCGGCCCCTGGATCGCACACACCAGTGGCGCGACCCCGTTGACGGTGCTTTCGCCGCACGCGCGGCGCTTCAGCGTCCATCCTCTCCAGACCTTCACGCGGACACGCGGCCCCGAGCAGCTCGACGGCGCATGGGCGGCCGTCACGGCTGAGGATGACGAGGCGCGCAGGGCCGGGTTCTGGCTCGCGCAAACGCTCGGGCTCGAGCCGTTCGACCTGGACGACAGCGAGCGCGTCCTCTACCACGCGGGCGCGGTGGTCGCCTCGAACTACCTCGTGACCCTCCACCGAGCGGCCGCGGAGCTCGTCGCGGCCGCGGGCGCGCCGGCGGGCGCGCTCGTTCCGCTCATGCGGCGCGTCGTGGACAACGGCTTCGAGCTCACGGGCCCGATCGCGCGCGGTGACTGGGCCACGGTCGAGTCACACCTCGAGGAGATCCGTGCGCGCAGTCCCGAGCTCGAGCCGCTCTATCGAACGCTCGCCGACGCGACCGAGGCGATCGCCCGATGAGGACCGTCCGCACCATTGCCGAGCTCCGGGCGGCCCTCGACGCGCTCTCCGGCACCGTCGGGCTCGTCCCGACGATGGGCGCCTTCCACGCCGGCCACCTCTCGCTCTTCGAGGCCGCCCGCGTGCAGAACGACGTCGTCGTCGTTAGCCTCTTCGTCAACCCGGCGCAGTTCGCCGCAGGCGAGGATTTCGGGCGCTACCCGCGCGACGAGAATGGCGATGCCGAGCGCGCGGCCGCCGCCGGTGTGGACCTTTTCTTCGCGCCGCTAGCGGACGAGCTCTACCCGGAGGGGTACGCGACGTGGGTCGACGTAGAGGGCCTGTCGGAGACGCTCGAGGGAGCGCATCGGCCGGGGCATTTCCGAGGCGTGGCGACGGTCTGCCTCAAGCTCTTCAACCTCGTTCGGCCGCGGCGCGCCTACTTCGGCCAGAAGGACGCCCAGCAGGCGGCCGTCGTCAAGCGCGTCGTGGCCGACCTGAACCTAGAGGTGGAGATTCGGGTGCTGCCGACGGTTCGCGATGCGGACGGCTTGGCCCTTTCGTCGCGCAACGCCTACCTCTCCAAGGCCGAGCGCCGGATCGCCCTCGCGCTGCCCGCGGCGCTTCGCGCGGGCGCGGAGGCACATCGCGCCGGGCGCGACGCCGCAGAGGCAGCCGGCACAGCACTCGCACGGGCACCGGGCCTCGACGTGGACTACGTGGAGGTTGCCCGCCTTGACGGGATGCTCGTCCTCGCCGCCGCGGCGCGTGTCGGCTCCACCCGTCTGATCGACAACGTCCCGCTCGAAGGAGGATCCGTATGAGTATCCGCCAGCACACGCCGGCTCCGGCCGTCCCCGCCCCCGGTAAGTTCGCGTTGCCCGAGCTCGGCGAGCTGAAACGCCGCGGCGAGCCGATCGTCATGGTCACGGCTTACGACGCCACCAGCGGTCGGCTGGCGGACGCCGCCGGCGTCGAGCTGATCCTCGTCGGAGACACCGCGGCGATGGTGGTACTCGGCCACGAGTCGAGCACGGTGCCGGTGACGATGGACGAGATGCTCTTCATGACCCGCGCGGTGACGCGCGGCGCCCGGCGGCCGCTCGTCGTGGGCGACATGCCGTTCGGCTCCTACCAGGTGTCCGACGAGGACGCCGTGCGCAATGCGATCCGATTCGTCAAGGAGGCGGGCGCAGACGTGGTGAAGCTCGAGGGCGCCGGCCCGGCACTCTCGCGCGTCCAGGCGATCGTCGGCGCGGGTATCGGCGTGATGGGCCACGTCGGCCTGACGCCGCAGTCGGCCACGCTGCTCGGCGGCTTCCGGGCCCAGGGACGCACCGCCGAGGCGGCGCGGCGACTCTACGACGACGCGCTTGCGCTCGAGGCTGCCGGGTGCTTCGCGGTTGTGCTCGAAGCCGTGCCCGCCCCGGTGGCGGAGCGGGTGACACAGGCGCTTTCGATCCCGACGATCGGGATCGGCGCCGGCGCCGGCTGCGACGGCCAGGTGCTCGTGTGGCACGACCTGCTCGGCCTCTACGACGGACGCACGCCGCGCTTCGTCAAGCAGTACGCCCAGCTCGGCGACGAGATCCGCCGCGCACTCGGCGCCTACGCCGCCGACGTCCGCGCGCGCACCTTCCCCGAGGATCAGCACACCTACACGATCCCCGACGACGAGCTCGCCGCGCTCGAGGCAGCTCTTCCCGCCCGGCACAGGAGCCTCAGCGGAACGAGTTAGAGTCATTCTGAAACGAGCTCCTGTCCCCCGCCCATCCGCGCACGAAGGGGCCTCCGGGCAATCCGCGTTCGGGAAGAGTCGCTGCTGTCAGGCGCCGACAGCAAGCGCGAGCGCTACGGCGCCGATCACCACGCCTGCCAGGGCGCACGCGGCGAGGGAGCGGCCCCAGCTCCATCCGTGCACAACGCGTACGCCAAGCACGAGGAGCGCGAGCGCCCAGGCGTAGAGCCCGGCCTCGAGCACGTCGAGCGCGGACGCGAGCGCGCCGTCGTCGGACCCTCCCTCCCTGAAGACGTCACCGCCGAAAACGGCGAGCCGGACGGGCCAGGCGAGGACGACGGCGAGGGCGACTGGCACCGACGCGTACGCGAGCAGGTGGCGCGCGTGCCGGAACGGGCCGTGCGGACCGACCGCGGAGAGCCCGGCGTAGAGGGCCGCTCCGAGCACCCAGTAGCCGAAAAGTCCCTGGACGCCGCCGGCCGCGACCACCCACACCGCCATGAGCAGTCCGTCGAACGTGGCGTCTTCGAGCAGCGCCACGTTCCGGGCGGCGCCGAGCGCCGCTGACAGGCCGGCGAGGAAGACAATCGCCGTGACGGGCTCTTGACGGTCGGACGACGCCTCGGGCGAGTCGTCCCGCAGAGCGAGGAAGACGTCGCGCGGCGCCCCCAGGACGAGCAGCGCCCGTAACCACCACGCCCGCTCGCCCGCCGCCCGCTCCTCCAGCACCGCCCCCACGGAACGAGCTTACGGCTCCCGCCAGGGGCTGCGCGCTGCGAGATCGGCGTGGCCACCCGTCCCTCGATCGAACGTGACTCATGGAAATAACCGAATCGAGGGATCTGAGTGAGCCCTGTGGGAGCCGACACACCAACCGTGGGTGAAAAGTAATCACCCGCCTGCGGCGCAGCGCCGCGCTCATCGGCAGACAGACCGGAAGGAAGAACATGCGCGACAAGAAGCGGAAGATCCTTCTCACGCTTGCGATCGTAGGGACACTCGGCAGCCTCGCGGCTTTCGGGACCTACTCGGCGTTCACGGCCACGACGACGAACAGCGGCAACTCCTTTGCAGCGGGTACGGTCGCGATCCAGGACGACAGCGGCCTCGGCACGGCGCTTATCAACGTCAGCAACCAGGCGCCGGGCGTGCCGGTCGCAAAGTGCATCCGGATCAAGTACACCGGCTCGCTGGCGTCGACCGTGCACTTCTACATCCCGTCGACCGCGAACGGCAGCAGCTTCCAGGTGCAGGTCGAGCGCGGCTCGGGCCTGACCGACCTGGCGACGCGCGGCTCGTGCGCAGGCTTCTCGTCCTCCTCGACGGCGTTCGCCACGGCCGACCTGAGCGGGTTCCCGACGGCCTATACAGGGGGCGTGGCCGGCAAGGATGCCGACGCAGCCTGGGCGCAGAACGACGCCGTCGACTACCGCTTCACCTTCACGGTGAAGGACGACCCCACGGCGAACGCGCATACGACCGCGGTCTCGACGGGCTCCTTCGCGATCACGTGGGAGGCGCGGAGCAACTAGCCCGGAAGAGCTGATGAGCGCAGCCAAGGAAGCGGGGCCACAGGGCCCCGCTTCCGTGCGTTTGCAGAAGGGAGAGATGCGATGAAGCGCTGGGCACACCTGATCAGCTTCGTCATCGGCGCGGCAGCCGCGCTGGTGCTGCTGGCCGGGTGGCGCGTCCCCTCCGGTCGCGGCGTGCTCGGCACGGACGTCACGCTCAGCGCCGCCCGCTCTCCCGACGTCACGCTCTCACAGACCGGGCCGTTCGCAGACGTCAGCGCCCTGCGCCCCGGCGAGAGCGGTGTCTTCGGATCGCTCCGCGTGGCCAACTCCTCCGGCCGGCCGCTCGTCATGCGCGCCCGCCTGCGCGGCGATACGGACGACCTCGAAAGCGTGCTCTTCGTCGAGCTGCGCGCAGGCGATGAGCGCCTCTACCGCGGCCCGCTCGCCGGTCTCGACGCCTGGAGCCGCTCCTTCAACCTGGGCACTGGTGCCTCACGACCCCTGACCGTGCGCGGCTGGCTGCCGCGCGCCGTCCGCGCGGGGTACCAGGGCCGGATTCTCTTCGCGACGCTCGAGCTGCGCCGCAGCCAGGAAGGTGCGGCGTGAACCGCACGCGGGCGCTGCTGCTGCTCGTCCTCGGTCTAGCCGCTGCGGCCGTCGCCGCGGCAGCCACGTACGCCGCCTACGTGGCGACGACGCAGAACAACCGCAACTCGGTCGCGGCCGGCAGCGTGGCGCTCAGCGACAACGACTCGGGCACGGCGATGTTCACGACGCTCGGCTCGGCGAAGCCCGGCGACACCGAGACGAGCTGCATCAAGGTTCGTTACGACGGCACACTCGCATCGTCCGTGCGGCTCTACGCCACGGTCACCGGCGGGCTCGCGCCGTACCTGACGCTGACGGTCACGCGCGGCAGCGACCCGTCGCCCGCGTTCGACAACTGCGCCACGTTCGCGAACGACGCGACCGATTACATCGGTGCGGGCCCCGGCGTCGTTTACTCCCGAACGCTCTCGGGCTTTCCGACGACGTACGCGACCGCCATCGTCGACCCCGCGGTCGGCGGAGGGACGGAGTCGTGGGTCGCTACCGAGGAACACGTCTACAAGATCCAGGCGACGCTGGGCGCCAGCACCGCGGCCCAGGGACAAACCTCAACGGCCGCTTTCACCTGGGAGGCGAGGAACCAATGACCGCGATCCCAGTGGCCACACTCGCCCCGCCACGGCCGCGCGTGCGCCCTGTAGTGACTCTCGTGCGCCACGCGCTCTGGGCCCTCCTGGGCTTCGCCGTTGTACTGGGCACGGCGGTCGTCGGACCGCGCGTACTCGGCCTGCAGAGCTTCGCCGTTCTGTCGGGGAGCATGGAGCCGACCCTGCGCGTGGGCGACCTGGTCGTCGACCGGCGCGTGCATCCCCTCGACGTCCGCGGCGGGGACATCCTCACTTTCCGCGATCCCGATGACGACCGTCGGCTGCTGACTCACCGCGTGCTGCGCTACCGGGTGGAGCAGGGGACGGCCCACTTCGTCACGAAGGGCGACGCCAACCGTGACGTCGAGCGCTGGAGCATTCCGCTGGACGGGACGCTGGGACGCGTCGAGCTCCGCATCCCGAAGGTGGGCTACGCGGTCATGTACGTCGCCGGCCGCACCGGCAGGCTAGCTCTGATCGTCGTGCCCCTAGTCCTGCTGGGCCTCTTCGAGCTGAAGCGGATCTGGATCCCAAAGGAGCGGCGTCATGCGCGGTAGCCGGCTCGCGCTGGTCATTGCGCTGACAGCCGGCACGGGCGCGGCCGCCGGGCTCGCGTGGGCGGCCTACACGGCGACGACTTCGAATCCGGCAAGCAGCTTCGCCGCGCAGCGCATCTTCCCGGGCGAGCGCTCGACGT
Source organism: Gaiellaceae bacterium (assembly GCA_046262315.1). Lineage (GTDB taxonomy): Bacteria > Actinomycetota > Thermoleophilia > Gaiellales > Gaiellaceae > JACVRM01. The sequence goes on along the minus strand of JBHEMZ010000084.1, from coordinate 6,664 downwards.
CCGCGTGGAAGGTCGAGGACGCAGGGGACGGCTCCGCCGCGGAGGCGTCGGACACCATCGCCTTCGCAGACGGCGCCTTCTACAAGACGAAGAACTGGGCGGCGACGTGGTCGACCACGCGCTACATCGAGTTCCAGCTGAACGACGCGCTGCCCGCCGGGCTGACGACTTCGAACACGAAGTTCGCGTTCACGTTCTCCGACGACGACGGCGCCGGCAACATTCTCTGCTACTACCTCGAGACCCGGCGGACCTCCACCTCGCAGGTGCTCGCCACGTACGGATCGTCCGGGAGCCCGATCGCCTGCGAGGCCGACGCGCTGTTCAAGACCGTGTCGACGTCGCTGCCCGAGGTCACGAACAGCGACATCGCCAACGACCTGACGATTCGCGTCTACGCACAGCACTCGGGCGGCGGGAAGGCCATGCGAGTCGACCGTGCCGTCGTGACCGGGACGACCTGGGCGGGCTTCACCATGAATCCGATCCTGCACACGGACGCTGCCGACACGGTGGCGGCGACGACGCGCTGGGGCCTCGCGGTCGCCGCTGACGGCGCTCAGTTCCAGAACGCCGGCAACTGGAAGAACATCTACGAAGCCGGCCGCTACCTGAAGCTCACGTTCCCGGGGTATCCGCCGACGTTCGGGACGGTCACCGCCGCGTACTTCGACCTCGCCTACAAATCGAACACGTCCGGCGACACCACGTGCTTCTACTTCGAGGTGTACTCCGGCGACACGGTGATCGGAACACACGGCTCGACCGGCTCGGACGTGGATTGCAACGCGACGACGAGCTTCGAGACGATCTCCACCTCGCTGCCGGAGATCGACACCGCCTACGAGGCGACAAACGCCGTGGTCAAGGTGTACATGAAGAACTCAGGCAACCGCCCCGTGCTCGTCGACAACGCCCGGCTGCGGGTTACGTACTCGCTCGCCTCGGGTTCCGGATGCGCGACGCAGGCCACGGAAATCGTCAACGCGTCGAAGGACACGATGGTGCAGGAAGACAGCGCCGGCGACGACAACTACGGCACTTCGACGACGCTCGACGTCAAGAGCGAGGCTGCGAAGACTCGGCGAACGCTGCTCGGCTTCGACTACCCCGCGATCCCGGCCGGATGCAGGCTGACGGCATTGCTGGAAGCCTACGTCTCGGCGGTGCAGGGGACGCGGACGCTCCAGGCGTACCAGGCTGCGTCGTCCTGGGACGAGCTGACGGTCACCTGGAACACCCGCCCCGGCTACACGGGATCGGCGGCCACGACTTCCAACGGCACGGCCGGGAGCTGGCGGCGCTGGGACGCCACCTCCATCGTCCAGGCTCACCTGTCAACGACGAACACCGGTTTCGTCGTCCGCGATTCCGTCGAGGGCGACTCCAACTTCGTGAACACGTTCCAGAGCCGCGAGACCACGAACAAACCGCGCCTGCTCTTCGCCTACGGGACCGGCGCCGTGCCGTACGCGGTCGATATGCAGGCAACGAACGGCGGCGCGACCGTGGGCAAGCCCGAGGCGGGCGACACGATCGCGTACACCTACAGCGAGGAGCTCGACGCGGCTTCGATCCTCTCCGGCTGGAACGGCTCGTCGACTGCCGTCACGCTGCGGATCATGGACAACGGGGGCAGCGACTTCGGCGTCGCGGTCTGGAACGCCGCCAACACGGCGCAGCTGCCGCTCGGCACCTTCGACCTGCTCGGCGACTACATCGGTGCCGACGCATCCTTCAACGCCACGATGGTGAAGAGCGGCGCCACGATCACCGTCACGCTGGGAGCGCTGGCGAGCGGAACCGTCAAGACCGAGACCGCGGGCAAGACGGTCAACTGGAACCCCTCGTCGGGGCCGCGCGACCTGACGGGTAACTACGCGCCGACGTGGTCCGCGGCCGAATCCGGCGCCGTCGACGTCGAGTTCTAGAGGCTTCTCACCTAGCCGCCGGCGAGGTCGATCAGCCGGTCGACGAACAGCGCGCCGGCGAGCGCGGCGAGCGAGACGCCGATGCCCGTGAGCGCCTGCAGGCGGAGCCGGCGCGTGCGGAGCGCGATCGCGCCCGCGCCCACGCCCGCGATGCCGAAGCAGAAGGCGACGGCGAGCAGCGGCCTCCAGGCCGCGTCCCAGCGCGGCAGCACCCGCAGGGCGACGAGGAGGGCGAGCGCACCGACCCCGACGCCTCCTGCCACCAGGGCGCGCCGCGCGTGCCGGGCGCGGAAATCGTCCCGGCTCGGTAGCCGCGTGTGCGGTCCGACCGGATCGCGGCGAAGCCAGACCGTTCGTTGCGCCATGCACTCACCCTAGACGTCGCCGGCGGCCGATCTGTTGGCGCTCAGGCTTCGAGGGGCGAGTGCCGATCCATCGGAATGCGCGTGATGCGAGTCCCGGCGTGGGCGCTCGCCGTCGTGGCCCTGGCCACGGCCGCGGGCCCGCTGCTCGCGCTGGCTGCTTCGTCGTTCCGTGGCCAGCCCGCGCGCCCGCGCACGAGTGTCTGCGTCGGCACCTGGTTTCGGGTTGAGCGCTCGGCGCGGCCTCTCGGCATCCAGCCGTTGCGCGTGCAGATCTTCGATCCCGCCGGTCGTCTCGTCTGGCAGCGCCGCCGGCGAGTCGGCGCCCCGCAGAAGCGGTGGAGCTTCCGAGCGCAGCGCCTGGGCCTCCATCGCATCGTCTACCGGCGCGGCTCGCAATCGGTTCCGCTGGAGGTGCTCGCCACGCGCTGCAGCCGGGAGCTCCGCCTGCAGCTGAACGATCGCGGTCGGGCGCTGTTCGCGCTCAGGAACCTCGGTCCCGGCGACACGGGCCAGGCGTGCGTGACCGTCACGTACACGGGGAACAGGCCCGTGCGCCTGCGCATGTACGGCACGGCGGGCAGAACTGGCCTCGACCGCCACCTTCAGCTCACCGTCGTCCGCGGCTGGACGTCGCAGCGCACCTCCCGCTCGTGCCGCGCGTTCCGACCGGACCGGCGTAGCTACCTGGGTCTCGGGCGCGGCATCGTCTACACGGGCACTCTCGAAGCCTTCCCGGACAGTTTCGCCGAGGCGCCCGATGACGCCACCTGGCACGCGACGCGAATCTGGCGCCGCGGCACGTCACGGGCGTTTCGCCTCGTGGTCACGCTCCCCCGCGAGGTCGGCAACGAGGCGCAGGGCCTGACGGCGACGCAGGCGTTCGTGTGGGAGGCGAGACCTACGCAGCGACGGCCGCGCGCCCCGGGAGCACATCGCGCAGGAACCCGCCCGTGAACGACTCGCCCACCTCTGCGACCTGTTCCGGGGTGCCTGCCGCGACGAGCTCGCCGCCGGCCTCGCCGCCCTCGGGCCCGAGGTCGACGAGCCAGTCGGCCTGCTTGATCACATCGAGGTTGTGCTCGATGACGAGCACCGTGTTGCCCGTGTCGACCAGCCGCTGGAGCACCTCGAGCAGCTTCTCGATGTCGGCGAAGTGCAGGCCGGTCGTCGGCTCGTCGAGGATGTAGAGCGTGCGCCCGGTCGCCACCTTGCAGAGCTCGGCGGCCAGCTTGACGCGCTGCGCCTCGCCCCCCGAGAGCGTCGTGGCCGGCTGGCCGAGCCGCATGTAGTCGAGCCCGACGTCGTGCAGCGTCTGCAGGCGCCGCCTGAGCTTGGGGATCTTGGCGAAGAAGCGCAGCGCCTCCTCGATCGACATCTCGAGCACGTCGGCGATCGACTTGCCCTTGAAGCGCACCTCGAGCGTCTCGCGGTTGTAGCGCTTGCCGTGGCAGGTCTCGCACGGCACGTAGACGTCGGGCAGGAAATGCATCTCGATCTTGAGCTGCCCGTCGCCCTTGCAGTTCTCGCAGCGCCCGCCGCGAACGTTGAAGGAGAAGCGGCCCGGCTTGTAGCCGCGTACCTTGGCCTCGGGCGTCAGCGAGTAGAGCTCACGGATGTGCGTGAAGAGGTCCGTGTAGGTGGCCGGGTTCGAGCGCGGCGTGCGGCCGATCGGCTTCTGGTCGATCTCGATCACCTTGTCGAACGCCTCGATCCCCTCCACCGACTCGTGATCGCCGGGCTTGATGCGCAAGCGGTGCAGCCGATTGGCGAGCGCCTTGTAGACGATCTCGTTCACGAGCGTGGACTTGCCCGAGCCGGACACGCCGGTGACGCAGACGAACTTCCCGAGCGGGAAATCGACGTCGATGCCCTTGAGGTTGTGCATGGCCGCTCCGTGGACGGTGAACCAGCCGAGATCGTCCGAGCGGCGCTCGGGCACGGCGATGGCACGCCGGCCGGACAGGAACTGGCCTGTGACCGAGGCCTTGTTGCCCTCGATCACCTTCGCCGTGCCCTCGGCGACGACGTGGCCGCCGTGCTCGCCCGCGCCGGGGCCCATGTCCACGAGGTGGTCGGCCGAGCGCATCATCTGCTCGTCGTGCTCGACCACGAGCACGGTGTTGCCAAGGTCGCGCAGGCGCTCGAGGGTGCCGATCAGCTTGCCGTTGTCGCGCTGGTGGAGTCCGATGGACGGCTCGTCGAGGATGTAGAGCACGCCGACGAGCTGCGAGCCGATCTGCGTCGCGAGCCGCAGCCGCTGGGCCTCGCCTCCCGACAGGGTCGCCGCCGCCCGGTCGAGCTGGAGGTAGCCAACCCCGACGTTGTCCAGGAAGCTCAGCCGCTCCCGGATCTCCTTGATGATGCGCGCGCCGATCAGCTGCTCCGTCTGGGTCAGCTGCAGCTCGTCTAGGAACGCGATCGCGGTCGTCACCGACATACGCGTGAACTCGTGGATGTTGCGGTCGCCGACGGTCACGGCGAGCACCTCGGGCTTCAGCCGCGCGCCCTTGCACACCGGGCACGGCCGGAAGCTCATGTACTCCTCGATCCGCTCGCGCATCTGCGACGAGTCCGTCTCCTTGTAGCGGCGCTGGAGGTTCACGACGATGCCCTCGAAGGCGAGCATGTAGGAGCGCCGGCGCCCCATGCGGTTGCGATACTGGACGTAGACGCGGTCGCCGCCGGTGCCGTGCAGGAACTTCTCCTGCTGCTCGGGCGACAGCTCCTGCCAGGGGGTGTCGAGGTCGATCTCGTAGCGGTCGGCGACGCCGGCGATGACGGCCTCGTAGAAGCTCGTGCTGCCGACCGACCACGGCACGAGCGCGCCCTCGGCGATCGAGCGCGACGGGTCCGGCACGACGAGGTCGGGGTCGATCTCCTGCTGCGAGCCGAGGCCCGTGCAGCGCGGGCAGGCGCCGTGCGGCGAGTTGAACGAGAAGATGCGCGGCTGCAGCTCGGGCAGCGAGACGCCGTGCTCCGGGCAGGCGAACCGCTCGGAGAAGATCAGCTCCTCGCCGTCGATCAGGTCGATGCCGACGAGGCCCTCGGCGAGCCCGGCCGCCGTCTCGACGGACTGCCACAGCCGGGTGCGCAGGTCGGGCTTCATCACGAGCCGGTCGACGACAACCTCGATCGTGTGCTTGAACTTCTTGTCGAGCGTGAACTCCTCCTCGAGCAGCCGCTGCTCGCCGTCGACCTTCACGCGGGTGAAGCCCTGGCTGCGGAGCTCCTCGAGCAACTCCCGGTACTCGCCCTTGCGGTCGCGAACGACCGGTGCGTTGACGGTGAAGCGCGTCCCCTCGGGCAGCGCGAGCACCTGGTCGACGATCTGCTCGATCGACTGCCCGGCGATCGGCCGGCCGCAGATCGGGCAGTGAGGGTGACCGACCCGCGCGTAGAGCAGGCGCAGGTAGTCGTAGATCTCCGTCACGGTGCCGACAGTCGAGCGCGGGTTGCGCGAGGTCGTCTTCTGGTCGATCGAGATCGCCGGCGACAGACCCTCGATCGAGTCCACGTCGGGCTTGTCCATCTGCCCGAGGAACTGGCGCGCGTAGGCGCTCAGCGACTCGACGTAGCGGCGCTGGCCCTCGGCGTAGATCGTGTCGAACGCAAGCGACGACTTGCCCGACCCCGACAGGCCCGTGATGACGACGAGCGCGTCGCGCGGCAGCTCGAGGCTGATGTCCTTGAGGTTGTGCTCCCGCGCCCCCGAGACGACGAGGCGATCGTGCTTGGCCACCGACCCATTGTAGGCGGGCGAACACGCGTTCGGACAGGTTGATCGTGGATGTTGCGACGAATATCGTCACCGTCCATGAAGCTCGCGATCGCAGGCAAGGGCGGGGCCGGCAAGACGACGATCTCGGGGACGCTCGCGCGCCAGCTCGCGCGCGGCGGCTACGAGGTGCTCGCGCTCGACAACGACCTGAACCCCAACCTGTCGCTCACGGTCGGCATCCCGGCCGAGCGGCTGAGCAACCTCTCGACGCTGTCCGAGGAGGCCGTGCGCACCGTCGACGGCCGCCTGGCGCAGTCGCTCGACGAGATCCGTGCGGCGCACGGCATGGAGGCGCCCGACGGCGTCACCGTGCTCGTCGCGGCCGAGCCGCGGCAGGCCGACACCGGCTGCATGGGGCGCTTCCACGTCGCGATGCGCAACATCGTCGACGCTGCGCCCGACGGGCCCGACCACATCTGCATCCTCGACACGGAGGCCTCGACCGAGCATCTGAAGGTCGGCACCGCCAAGCACGTCGACATGCTCTTCGCGGTCGTCGAGCCGTACTTCAAGTCGCTCGAGTCCGGGCGGCGCATCATCGCGCTCGCGCGCGACCTCGGGATCGAGAGCACGGGCCTGCTCGCCAACAA
>JBHEMZ010000083.1:0-10231 GCA_046262315.1 Gaiellaceae bacterium | reverse complement strand
GGCCTAGCGAAGCTCCCGGCGCCGACTCATACTCTTCAGCGACATGGCTGATCTGCCGACCGGGACCGTCACCCTGCTCTTTACCGACATCGAGGGCTCGACTCGGCTGCTCCATGAGCTGGGGGACCGCTACGTGCAGGTGCTCGCCGAGCACCGCCGCATCCTGCGTGAGGCCTTTGCCCGCCACGGCGGCGTCGAGGTCGACACGCAGGGCGACGCGCTCTTCTACGCGTTCAGTGCTGCCGCCGACGGAGTCGCCGCCGGTGCGGCTGGACTAGAGCGGCTCGCGGCAGGGCCCGTTCGTGTGCGCATGGGAGTCCACACGGGTGAGCCGCTGGTGACCGAGGAGGGCTACGTCGGAGTCGACGTTCACCGCGCCGCGCGCATCATGAGCGCCGGCCACGGCGGTCAGCTGCTGATCAGCCAGACGACGCGCGAGCTCCTCGATGCGCGCTTCTCGCTGCGCGACCTGGGTGAGCACAGGCTCAAGGACCTGACCGCGCCGCAGCGTCTTTACCAGCTCGGCGATACGGACTTTTCCCCGCTGAAGACGCTGGACGCGACGAATCTTCCGGTCGCGGCGAGTCCTTTGCTCGGGCGAGGCGTCGAGGTCAAGGAACTCATCGCGCTGCTCTCGAACGGTTCGAGGCTCGTGACCGTGACGGGCCCAGGCGGCACGGGCAAGACGCGGCTCGCGCTTCAGGTGGCGTCGGAGCTCGTGGGTCGGGTTCCCGACGGTGTCTTCTGGGTGCCGCTCGCGCCGCTCGCCGACCCCGACCTCGTTCTGCCGACCATCGGTGCGCTCTTCGGTGCAGGTGACGGCGTCGCGACGTACTTGCGTGATCGCGAGGTGTTGATCCTCCTGGACAATGCCGAGCATCTGCTTGCGGCGGCCCCGGACCTGGGGCGGCTGCTCGCCGCTTCGCCGCGGCTACGAGTTCTCGTCACCAGCCGATCTCCTCTCCACGTGGCGGGCGAGCATGAGTACTCGCTGGAGCCCCTGCATCCCGATGACGCGGTTGCGCTGTTCTGCGAGCGGGCGAGGTCGGTCGGCCGCGATGTTGCGCCTGATGCAGTCGTCACCGAGATCTGCCGACGGCTGGACGGGCTCCCGCTCGCCGTCGAGCTCGCCGCAGCGCGTACGAAGCTGCTGGATCCGAACTCCCTCCTCGCTCGACTGGAACAGCGGCTGCCGATCCTGACGGGCGGAGCGCGCGACGCTCCGGAGCGACAGCGCACGCTGCGGGCCACGATCGAGTGGAGCTACGACCTACTCGACGAGAACGCCAAGCAGCTGTTCGGTCGGCTTGCCGTTTTCGCCGCCGGGTTCTCCCTCGAGGCGGCCGAGCTCGTGTGCGAGGCCGACCTCGACGGGCTCGCGGGGCTCGTCGACATGAGCATGGTCAAGGCGTTCGGGGAGGCGCGCTTCCTCATGCTCGAGACCATTCGCGAGTACGCCCGCGAGCGCTCGGCCGAATCGGGCGAGGCGGACAGGATCGCGCGTCGGCACGCGGAGTACTTCGCGGCACTCGCGGACGAGCTGGACGAGGCGCGGCGACGGCCGGGTGAAGCTGGCGGTGCCTCGGCACGTTTCGAAGCCGAGCAGGCCAACCTGCGAGCGGCCCTGGCGTGGGCCCGCGCGGCCCGCGACAGTGCGTCGCAGCTGCGGATCCTCTCCGCTGGTTCAGACATCTTCCTGCGAGGGTCGCAGCGCCAGTTTCGCCAGCAGGTCGAAGAGGCGCTTCGGCTCGGCACCGACGACGTCCGCCTGCGTGCCCGCGCGGAGTACGCGCTCGCGTTCACCGCATACCGCCAGGGCGAGTACACCGCCTCGCGGGCTGCGGCAGAACGCACTCGCGCGCTCGCGGAGCAGGGAGGCGACTTTCGCCTGGTCGGCTCCGCGATGAACTGCCTCGCGAGCCTCGCTCTCGCAGAGGGCGGCTTGGACGAGGCTCGGCGTCTTCTAGAGGAGGCAGCCGAGGCCCATCGCGCCGCCGGCGATCTCCGAGGAGTCGCTGTGACACTCGTCAATTCCGGCGACCTCGAGCTTGCCGCGGCGGAGTACCAAAGGGCCATCGATGTCACGCTCGAGGCGATCGAGCTCGCGCGTCCCCTAGGCGATCAGACGCTGATTCACGTTGCGCATCTCAACATCGCGACCGCGTGCGTCCACCTCGACCGACTCGACGAGGCCGAGAAGCACGGAAGCGAAAGTCTCGGCCTGGCGGGCGGACTGGATGACATGGTCGGCATTGCTTGCTGCCTGCGTGTGTTCGCCGCGGTAGAGGCACGCCGAGGTCAGGGCGAGCCGGCGGCCCGGTTGCTGGGCGCCGCCGAGCGCATCCGAGACGACATCGATCTGCACCTCGAGCCGAGCGAGCAGGCGCTCCAAGAGGACATCGTCGCGCGGCTCGAACGGTTGCTCAGTCCGAGTCGCCTTGCCAAGGCGCAGGAAGACGGTCGAACGCTCCCGTCCGAAGCCGCCGTCGAGTACGCGCTCGGGACGGCCAAACCCGCGCCGGCCTCGCATAAACCGGGCCGACCAGCAACGGAGGCGGCTGAGCGGAACGCCGGAAAGCTTGTCGAAGCGGCCCGCAGTCGCCTCAATCGGCGCGGTGGCTTGTCGCCCCGGGGCCGCGGCTGCGAGCGTGGCCACGGGCAATAGCGACGGCGGCCCGAATCCACGGCGATAGGCTCGCGAGGTGCGCGGGTTGACACCGCCCGGACAGATCGTCGTCCTGAACGGCGCCCCGCGGGCGGGGAAGTCCTCGATCGTGGCTGTGATCCAGGAGACCTTCGACGGCCCGTGGATGAACCTCGGCGTGGACGTTGCACGATCGATGACGCCGGCGCGGTACCAGCCGGGCGTCGGGCTCCGTCCGGGAGAGCAGGCGCACCCGGTCGCGCCGCTTGTTCCCGTCCTCTACGCGGCGCTGTACGACTCGATCGCAGCACACAGCCGGGCCGGGGTTAATGTCGTCGTCGACGTCGGACACCACGACCCCGAGATCCTCCGCGACTGCGCGCGCCGCCTCGCCGGGCTGCCGGTCCTCTTCGTAGGCGTCCGCTGTCCCCTCGACGTGGTCATGCAGCGACGGAACGCGTCACCGCCGGGGTTGTACGCCACGGGGTCGTCCGAGGAGCCCGTTCCCGCACCGGTGCGCCGGTGGCAGCACGACGTGCACCTGCCCGGCGTGTACGACCTCGAGGTCGACACGTCGGTGCTCAGCCCGGAGCAGTGCGCCAGCGCGATCCGGCGGCGGCACGAAAACGGGGCGGCGTCGACGGCGCGCCGCCCGAGGCCGAGCTCGCCCAGATCCGTGCGGCTCAGGACGGCGTGCGGGTTCTCGAGCCGCTCAGCCGCGGAAGGACGCCGCCCGCTCACCGCGGGGGCACCTTGCTCCGCCAACCGCGGAACTCGTCGCGCGCCAGACGGTGCGCCTCGAGCACGCCGTGGTTAGCGAGAAGCTGCTCGGCTCGCAGAATCACGCAGGCGTCGACAGAGTCGAACGGATCCAGCGGTTCTCCAGCGAGCTCAGCGGCGGCCATGACGAGCGCTTGGTCGACGCCGATACCGGGACGCACATGCCGGCGTGCCAGCTCGCCGATTTCGGCTCGCGTCGTCACCCGCGGTACACCTCGCCGAGCCGGCGTTCGATTTCTTCAGCGACGTGAGCTGACTCGGGTGACTCCGAGGTCAGCTTCCCCGGAGCGGACCTGACTCGGGAGGTGACTTCCCTTATAGGGGAAGTCACCCGAGTCACCTCCGCTTTCAGCTCCGGCTGTTGGGTAGGTGACTCGGGTGACTCGGAGGCCCGAGTCACCTGCCAGACGACCGCGGTGGGGTGTCGGCCAACCTGCTTAGCCGCTTCGCCAGTGCGCGACTCGAAGCGATCGGCGTTCGCCTCGAGCGTCGTCTTCACCCGGTCTACGTTCGCTCCGATCCCCGGTTCGCTCCCTTCTTTCGCTGACGCGATTTCTTTCGGCGTCCGCCATCTGCCGTCCGCGAGCAGTTCTTCGATCTCACGCACGTAGTCGCGCTCCTCGTCCTGCTCCTCGTGCGCGAGTCGGCCGACCGCCCCGATAGGCTAGGTGTCGGTCGTCTGGTTCGGCCGTGTGTGAAAAGTCCCGGCGTCGCGCCCGCCTCGAGCGGGCGCTCGTCGTTCGGGAGGCCGTGCTGTCTGCCGCGCTGTTCATACTGAGCGTGATGGGTTGGACGCCCATACACACGACGATGAACCGGCGATGTCCCGAGACGACGTAGGCGAGTGGCCGAGGCCAGGGTCGCGTGCCGCCGTAAAGGCGGCGCGAGCGGATTACGACGACCGCCGCGCGGAGCTGAGCGCCGCGTTCGCGGCGACGCCGATGATCGTCGAAGCTCCCGACGGGACGTTGCGGATCGTCGCTCTGGGCAATGAGCAGACGGACGCCGGCGAGACGTTCACCCGCTACGCCGAGGCGTGGCAACCGGCCCGCGAGAGCTTTCACGAGCTCCGCGTCGCCCGCGTCGCCCATGCGACCGCGCGCGCGCGCTGCCTGCCGCGCCGCACCGTCGTAGGCGCTCGCCCTCGGCCGCGTGGCCGCCGCGTCCACCGCTGCCGGGCACGCTCCCCAGGCCGACCAGACGAACCTGAACCCGACTTAGCCCGGCGGCGCCTGCTCGCCGACGCGCACGGCGAGGCTGACGCTGTGTGGCCGCTGATCGCGGAGCTCGCCGACCTCGACGTTCGTCGCTACCGCGAGGAGCTGTTGTGACGGCAGGCGACGTCCGGGGGCTGTTTGCCGATCTCGGCGTCGACCTTCCGCACGGAGGGCCGAACGTCGGGGTGCGCTGCTTCGCCAATCCGGGCGCGCACCGCCACAACGACCGCGACCGCAGCGCGAGCCTGAACGTCGAGAGCGGTGTCTGGTGCTGTCACGGCTGCTCGGCAAAGGGTGGTGCGTACGACGCGGCGCTCGCGCTCGGACGCTCACCCGCCGACGCGATGCGACTGTTGGAAGCCCGCGGGCTTGTGCGCCACGACGGCGACGAGCGGCCAGTAGGGCTCCGCAACACGGAGCGGCGCGACGAGCGTCCAGCACGTCACCGTTTCCCCGAGGCGATCGTCCAGGGCTACGCCGACGCGCTGCTCGCCAACGCAGCGGCGCTCCGCCGGCTGGAGGAACTTCGCGGCTGGACGGCCGAGGCAATCCGCGCGCTCGGGATCGGGTTGGACGGCGATCGGGTGACGATCCCGGCCCGCGACGCGACCGGGGCGCTCGTCGGGATCACGAGGTACCAGCCGAACGTCGACCGGCGAAACGGCGCGCCGAAGCTGAAGGCGGACCGCGGCTCGCGGCGCGAGCTGTTCCCGCCGCCGGAGACGCTCACGGATGCCGAAGGGTGGGTTCTGCTCGTGGAGGGCGAGCCGGACGTCGCAGCGGCCGTCTCGTGCGGCTTGAGCGCGGTCGGGGTTCCGGGTGTCGAAGGCTGGCGTTCCGAATGGGCGGAACGGTTCCGCGGCCGGCGGGTGGCGGTGTGGTTCGACGCCGACGCGGCGGGCCGCCTGGCTGCTGGGCGGGTCGCCGCTGATCTTGCGAGTGTGGTGGCAGAGGTGCGGCTCGTCGACCACGGCGACCACCGCGACGACGGCTACGACCTGACCGACCTCCTGCGGCCGGCGACCACGCCCGAGCTCCGGGAGGAGACGCGCCAGTTCGTCATCTCCTGCATCGAACGCACGCCGCGCTTCGTTATCGCCGGCCGCGCGTCCGACACTTCGCCCGCGCGCGCGGACGTCCCCGCCGTCGGCGAGCCGGCAGGCGATGACCGCGCCGACCGCGACGCGTACGCGATCGAGGTTCACACCGCTCGCGACCTGATGGCGCTTCCGGAGCCGACCGTCGAGGCGGAACTACTCGGCTCGGCCGTCGTGCACGGCTACCGCACGATCATCGGCGGCGCGACCGGCGAGGGGAAGACGGTGTTCGTCCTCGACGCCATCAAGGCAATCACGACCGGCGGCGAGCTGCTCGGCTGGGGAGGCGCAGGCGGCCGCGCGCTGATCCTCGACCTCGAGCAGGGGCTGCGCACCGTGAAGAAGCGGCTGCGCGAAGCGGGACTCGAGGACAGCGACCGCGTCGACCTGTCGCTGATCCCCGATGGGCTGGCGCTCGACTCGAACGCCGAGCACGTCGCCGCGCTCGAGCGCGTCCTCGAACGGGGCCGCTACGACGTGGTCGTCCTCGACGCCCACTACAAGGCGCACCAAGGCGAGGCGAACGCCGAGCGCGAGATGGTCGACATGATGCGCCGGCTCGACGGCTGGCGCGCGCGCTTCGGGTTCGCGCTGATCCTGCCGGTGCATCTGCGGAAGCCCGTCGACCCGAAGGCGGGAACGAAGATGACGATCCACGACATCTTCGGCTCGACCGCGATCACGCGCGGCGCCGAAGTCGTGCAAGGCATCCAGCGCGTCGAGCACGGCTACTCCCGGCTCTACTTCTTCAAGGACCGCGACGGCGACCTACCCGTCGGCCTCGACCCCTGGGGGCTGCTCTACGGCCGCGAAGAAGGCTTCCGCCGCGATCCGCGCGACCTGCTGCCCGAACGCGACTACGCGGCCGAGCTGCGCGAGCTCGGCGGCGATCACGAGTGGCGGACCGTCAACGAGTGGAAGGCCGCGAAGAAGGGCATCGGCGCTGGCCAGGAGGCCGTGAAGGGGGCGCTGGCCGAACTCGTCGCGGCGGGCTCGTTCGAGTACATGGAAGGGCCACCCGGCCGGCAGCCGTCCGCCAAATGCTGGCGGTTTCGTCCCGACGAAAGGGTTACCCGGGACGTCGAGGTAACCCCAGGTAACCCGGGTGACGCCCTTGGGGATGAGGCTGGTTACCCGACGGCTTACCCCCCCGAAGGGGGGGTAGCCGCGAGGTCACCTGCCTACCCCGCCGACTCCGACGTTCAGGTAACCCCCGAGCCGGAGGCGGCGTGAGCGTCCCGGCCGTCGTCATCACGTTGCCGCTCGAGGGCCGGCCGAGCATCGAGATCCACGCCGAGCGCGAAGGTGACGAAGCACGGCTCGCCGAATGGATCGGCTCGCACGATCCGCTCGTCGAGCTGTACCTGCACGCCTTCGCTGTCGCCGACGAGATGCGGAGGGCGGCGTGACGATCAAGGAGCTCGTCTTCGCTGTCATGCCGCGGGTCGTACCTCGAGGCGAGTGATTACGGACGCCTGCCGGCCCCAGGACGGCAGATCGCATACGCCTGCCGGCGTCTCACGGGGCTCGGCGATGAGCTCAAGCACGACTACATCCTGAAGGGCCAGGGCGGGGGGCTGCTCGCGCAGTACCTGAACACGCACCCCGACGAAACCGCGGACTGGGATGTCATCCGCGACGCACGCGGTACGTTCCTGGAGCCGCACACTCAGACAAGGGTTCCGCTCGGGACTCTTGACGTTCGCGGGTACCTGAACGGGCATGCCGAATGGACGCCGACGCACCACCCGCCCCAGTTCGCGCTCGACTTCCCGACGCACGGGCCGGAGTATCGGTTCCAGGCGATCGTGTACATCGAGAAGGAGGGCTTCGCGGAACAGATCGCCGCGGCCGGCGTCCAAGAGCGCTGGGACATCGCGGTCGCCTCCTGCAAGGGGTACAGCATCCATGCGGCCCGACGGCTGCTCCGCACCTTGCGCGACCGCCACGACGTCCCGATCCTGGTCGCGCACGATTTCGACAAGGCCGGGATCGGCATCTACAACACACTCGGCGACGGCGACCTGGTGGACATCGGGCTCCGCCTCAACGACGTTATGGACTCCCGCTGGGGGTTGGCGGAGATGTCCGAGCCTGTCACCTACGGGAAAGAGGGCAAGGCCGACCCTCGCCCGAACCTGATCCGCCGGGGCGCGACCGCCCACGAGGTCCTGTACCTGTGCGAGACGGAGGAGCCGCCGTTTCGCGGCCGTCGCGTCGAGCTGAACGCGCTCGTCGGCCGGACGTTCATCGACTGGTTCGAGCACAAACTCGACGAGCAGGGTGTAACCAAGGTGATACCCGACGTCCCGATGCTGGAGGGGGCATACCGGCGGGCATTCGAGCTGGAGACGATCAACCGTGCGATCCGGGTGGCTCATCGGGACGCGGCAGACAAAGCCGCTCGAACGACCGTCCCGAGCGACCTTCTCACCAGGGTTGCAAACGCGCTCGAGATGCACCCGGAGATGCCTTGGGATGCGGTCGTTGCGGCGATCGTCGAGGACGATGTTGTGCTCGACGGAGAGGCGGAGGTCTTGTGACCGCCCGCGAACGCCTGGCCGGAGTCCTGAGCGCTGACCTGCTCTCGGCGATCGACGAACTCGTCACAGAGCGTGTGACCGCGGCGCTGGCCGAGGCGGGACAGGACCGCACGTGGTCACCGTGGATGGAGATAGCCCCGGCCGCGGACTACCTCCGGGTCTCCGAGCGGACGCTCCAGCGCCTCATCGAGAAGGGGCGGATCCGGTCGTCCACGATTGGCCGGCGACGACTCCTGCACCGTGACGACCTTGACGCGCTGGCGCGAGCGACGACGGGGGAGGAGAAGCGCCAACCGCTCCACCCCGCCGTCGCGGAGGAGTAGAGTACGTGGTGCCAACCGCTCGACCCGAAGGAGAAGAGATGCAGGGGAACCGCACTCGCGCGCTCGACTCGCGCGGCCGACCCGTACCCGGCCTGTACGTCCGTGACGGCCGCTTCATCGCCGGCTACCAGTGCCCGCAGACGCACCGCTGGCGGATGCAGACACTCGACGCCGACAGCCTGACCGACGCCCGCCGCGAGCGGGACAGTCTGCTCGCCGCGCTTCGCGAGGAACGCGAGTCTGCGCCCAGCACCACGACGTTCGCCGACGTCTTCGCCGAGTTCCAGACGTCACGGCGACGCTCGGACCGCACACATGCGCACGAACAGCACCTCGTCCGCCGCCACCTCGCCGCTCTCAGCGGCCGGCGCGCGCAGGACATCACCCCGACCGACGTCGCTCGGCTACTTCGACGGATGAGCGAGCAGTACTCGCCCTGGACGTGCGTAGCGATTCATCGGATTCTGCGTGGCTCGTTCGCGCTCGCCGTCCGCCGCCGCATCCTGACCCGCTCGCCGATGGACGGGCTCGCCCCCTCCGAGCTCCCGCGTCAGCGCAACGCCCGCAAGGTGCTCGTGCTCGACGACCAGGCGCTCGCCCAGCTCGTCGCCGCTGGCGCGTCCGAACGTGTGCGTGCGGCGCTCGGCCTGGCCTCCTACGCGGGCCTGCGGCTCGGCGAGGTTCGCGCGCTCGCCTGGCGTGACGTGGATCTCGCGGCCGGCACGATCACCGTCCGCCGGTCGGCGCTCCCGGACGGAACGTTGAAGGCGCCAAAGACTGGGGCTGGCAACCGCACCGTGCCGCTCCTGCCGGCGCTCCGCCGGCTGCTCGTCGAGTGGAAGCTTCGCTCGCCGCGCGCGCGACCCGACGACCTGATCGCATGTACGGTCGGCGGTCGGCCGATGGAGGAACGGAACCTGCGCCGTGCGCTCGACGACGCCAAGCAGCGGGCGCACCTCGACGGCGGAGAGGACCGGCTCTCCTGGCACTCGCTCCGTCACTCGTTCGCGAGCATGCTGGCGACCGACCTCGAGTTGCCCGCCACGACTCTCGCCCGCCTGACCGGCCACGCGGACGCCGGCTTCACGCTCAAGGTGTACGCCCGCGACAGCCGCGACGAGCAGGTGATGGTCGACGATGTGCTCGCCCGGGCGCAGGCGGCAAGGGTGGGCGCGTGACGACCCCCACATGTAGAGGGCCGCGGGTCAGTCAGATTTTCAGTCAGGTCCGGGTGTCGCTTGGTGGCGTCCCGGGTCGTTCACTGAACCGGTAACTCACGTAACGATGCGGGTTGGCGCCCGCTGGCGCGTCGTGTCGGCTCGCGTGCTGTCCTTGCCATGCAGAAGGTCGTGGCTTCGAGTCCCATCATCCGCTCTAAACAAACTGCAAAAAAGATTCTTTAGGTAAGCGTTCACCCCGGTGAAGGGTCCTCGGTCCCGGCGGCGAACTTTGTGGTGTGGAGCGGGCTGAGGCGGAGGCGATCCTTGATGGTGATCGTGAGACTGCGTTGGCGTTGCTGCTACGGCTGGACGAGTTGGTCGAGGCGAACCAGCGGCTCGAGGCTCGCGTGGCCGAGCTGGAGCGGCGGCTGAAGCGCAGCTCGCGGAACTCGTCGCTGCCGCCCTCC
>JBHEMZ010000082.1:0-15216 GCA_046262315.1 Gaiellaceae bacterium | reverse complement strand
GTCGCCGCCGGCGCGGATCTCCGTCTGCAGCGGAACCTCGCCCAGGAACGGGACCTTCGGCCTGACGAGAGCCTGCGGGCGTACCTGGCGCGCCGAACCGGGGTCGCCCCCGCCGACGCGGAGCTCGAGCGGCTGACGGTTGCGCTGGCCGCGGATCCGCTGCTGGTCGACGTCTATTCGGACGCGCTGGAGCGGTTCCTCGCGCTCGGCGGCGCCGATCTGGACTCGCGAGCCCGCACGGTGTGTCACGAGCTCGGGCTGCCCGACGACCTCGAGCGGCCGCTCACGAACTTCTCTGGGGGCGAGGCGGGCCGGGCCGCGCTCGCCGCCGTCCTGCTGGCGCGCTTCGACGTCCTCCTGCTCGACGAGCCGACGAACGACCTCGATCTCGATGGTCTGGAGCGGCTCGAGCGCCACGTCGCGAGTCTCGCGGGAGGCGTCGTCGTCGTGTCCCACGATCGGGCGTTCCTCGACGCGACGGTGACGCGTATCGCAGAGCTCGAGCCGGGCTCCCGGCGGCTGCGCGAGTGGGCAGGCGGCTGGACCGAGTACGCGGCCCAAAGGGACTCGGCTCGAGCCCGCGCCTACGACACGTTCGAGCGCTCGCAGTCCCGGCAGCGCGAGGTCGCGCAGCTGCTCGCGCAACGGCGAACGGAGGCGCGCGCGGGCGGCGCGATGGCCGACCGACGCGGAACGCACGCGCTCATGACCAAGGTGCGCCAGGCCGAACGTGCGCTCGAGCGTGTCGAGCGTCCCGACAAGCCTTTCGAGCCGTGGGAGCTTCGCCTCGAGCTTCGCGCCGGGGACCGTGCCGGCGACCTGGTGGCCGCGCTCGAGGCCGCCGTCGTCGAACGGGGCCACTTCCGCCTCGGACCGATCTCGCTGGACGTCGCATGGCGCGAGCGCGTCGCGGTCGCCGGCCCGAACGGCAGCGGTAAGTCGACCCTCCTCGGCGCTCTCCTGGGCGAGCTCCCGCTGTCGCAGGGTCGCCTCAGCATCGGGAGGCGGACCTCCATAGGCGTGATCGACCAGCGCCGGCGCGCCTACCGCGGCGGCGAGCCGCTGCTCGACGCTTTCCGCTCGCGCACGGGCCTGCCGCCGGAGGAGGGACGGGCTTTGCTTGCCCAGTTCGGGCTCGGTGCCGGACACGTCAACCGCCCCGCGGGCTCACTCTCGCCCGGCGAGCGCACGCGTGCCCAGCTCGCCGAGCTCCAGGCGCGCCGCGTCAACTTGCTCGTGCTCGACGAGCCCACGAACCACCTCGACCTCGAGGCCGTCGAGCAGCTAGAGGCCGCCCTTGCGGCGTACGACGGTAGCCTCGTCGTCGTCTCGCACGACCGGCGCTTTCTCGAGACGGTCGAGCCAACGAGGACAATCGAGCTGGCCAGGCCCCGCTGATAAACCTCGCCCCGGTCCGATCCGATGCGTCCCTTCCAGCCATGTCCCCGGGGTCCGGCCGGGGGCCTCCCTCCGCTTCGGCCGATAACGAGGAAATCCGCACGAAGATGGGAAACCGTGCCGGATGTTGAAGCGCAGCGCGGCTATACTGGCGCGCTCCGATGGCCGTCCCCAAGCGCAGACAGACGAGCACCCGCCGCGACAAGCGACGCGCCCAGCACCGGCTGGAGGCGCCGCGCGTCAATGAGTGCCCCGTGTGCCACCAGCCCAAGCGGCCCCACCACGTCTGCCCCAATTGCAAGACCTACCGCGGTCGCGAGATCGAGCCTCTGCAGGCCCCTGCGCCGTAGCCCTCTTCCGCACCCACCGACGCGCTGTTAGCATCGGCGCCCCGAAACGGACAACAAGGCAAGCGAGGTGACATGGCAGCGTCGCGCGAGGAAGTCTTCGAGCGGGTCAAGGAGGTGCTGAGCGATCAGCTCGGCGTCGACTCGAGCAACGTCACGGAGGAGGCGTCCTTCCAGGAGGATCTCGACGCCGATTCGCTCGACCTCGTCGAGCTGATCATGGAGCTGGAGGACCAGTTCGGAATCAAGATCTCCGACGAGGACGCCCAGAAGATCCAGACCGTGGGTCAGGCCGTCGAGTACGTCACGTCGCACCAGTAGCCGCGCTCCGAAGGGAGACACGGCTGCGCTCGGACGCCTGATCGAGGCACTGCCCGCGAAGCGGCTCGACAACGTCTTCACGCACACGTCCTGGGCCCCGGACCGCGCGTCGTCGTACGAGCGGCTCGAGTTCCTCGGCGACAGCGTGCTCGAGCTCGCGATCGCTCGCGAGCTGTACGAGCGTTATCCGGACTTCTCCGAGGGACGGCTGGCCAAGGTGCGGTCGCATGTCGTTTCGCGCGCGAGCTGCGCGGACATCGCCCGCGAGCTCGAGCTCGGCGATCGGCTGGCCGAGCGTGCTGAGGACGCACCTCTCGAGGAGATCGAGCGGCTGCGCCGCAACCGCAACGTACTCGCCGCGCTGCTTGAGGCCGCTTTGGCCGCCCTGTTCCTCGAGCACGGCTTCGAGCCCGTCGAACGGCCAATCGTGGAGGCGTTCTCGGGCCGCATCGACTATGCGCTCACGACGTATGTCGACCACAAGACCGAGCTCCAGGAGGCCATCGCGCGACTGGGGCGATCTGTTAGCTACAGCGTGCTCGAGGTTGACGGCCCGCCACACGACCGGCGCTTCACCTGCGCGGCGCTGATCGACGGCGAGCAGGCCGGGAGAGGTCACGGCCGCTCGAAGAAGGCGGCCGAGCAGGAAGCCGCCCGCGAGGCGCTCGCGAGGCTGGAGCCGGAGCTCGCAGCCACGGTGGTCACCGGCTGAGCGCCATCCGCGGCCGCCGCTAGCGTCCGCAGCGCGTGCACCTGAGCGCGATCCACATCCGTGGCTTCAAGTCGTTCTCGGACGCGGTGGAGGTGCGCCTCGAACCCGGCGTTGCCGTTGTGGTCGGGCCGAACGGCTCGGGCAAGTCGAACGTTGCCGATGCACTCCTCTGGGCGACCGGTTCGCTGAGTCCTAGCGAGCTGCGGGCCGAGAAGCCGGACGACGTCCTCTACGCGGGGTCGGGCGACCGTCCCGCGGCGGCGTGGTGCGAGGTCGAGCTCCGCTTCGACAACGCTGACGCGAGGTGGGAGGAGCTGCCGTTCGCCGAGGTCGCGATCACGCGGCGGCTGCATCGCGGCGGCGAGGGGCAGTACCTCGTCAACGGCGCGACCGTGCGCCGCACCGATCTCGTCGAGCTGCTCGCGGACGTCGGCCTCGCGAGCGGCGTGACGGTGATCGGCCAGGGCCGCGTCGAGGAGATCCTCGCCTCCAGCCCGGTCGAGCGGCGCGCCATGATCGAGGAGGCTGCGGGCGTCGGCAAGTTCAAGCGCCGGCGTCACCGCGCGGAGCTCAAGCTGGCGCGCGTGGCCTCCGAGGTCGAACGGGCGAAGGACGTCGAGGCCGAGGTCGCCAAGCGCCTGCGGCCGCTGGCGCTCCAGGCGACGGCCGCCGAGCGCGCCGAGCGGTTGCGCACGCAGGTGGCCTCCGTCCGGCGGGTGATCGACGCTCTCGAGCTCGCCGGGCTCGAGGAGCGCCTGGCGGCCGTCGAGGAGCGGCGTGCCGCCGTGGCGCTCGAGTGCCGCCGCAGCGACGAGCAGCTCGAAGCCGTCCTCGTAGAGCGGAACGGCGCCGAAGAGGAGCTTGCCGATGCGGCCGGGCGGCGGGAAGGTGCTACGGCCGCGCTCTACCGGCTGCGGAGCGCCGGCGAGCGCGTTTCGCTACGGCGTGAGACTGCCGAGGAGACGCTGGCCGGCCTCCGGGCCCAGGTTGCCACACTGCCGGACTCGCCCATGCCGGCCGCGCCGACCCGCATCGACCTCGCGCGCGACGCGGCGGAGGCCGAGCGTCGCGCGCGCGAGTCCTCGCTCGAGCGTCAGTCGCTCGCCGACAAGCTCGAGCTGGCGCGTGGGAGGCTGGAGGCATTGGAGCGCTCGCTGGCCGAGCGCGAGGGCCTTGCGCCGGCGGCGCGTACGCTCGCGGAGGCAGGCGAGCGGCTCGCGCTCGCTCAGCTGGAGGTCGAGACGGGTTACGAGCGAGCGGTGGCGGCCGCGCTCGCCTGGCGCGCCGGCGCGCTGGTCGCTGGCTCGCCTTCGCACGCGCTGGCGATCGCCGAGCATGCCCGGCGCGACGGGCTCGGCTTCGTCGGCGCCGTCGTGCCCCCCGCCGTGGCGGCTCCGCCCGCGCCGCCCCTTCCGGACGCCGAACCGCTCGTCGCGCATGTGCGCCCACGGCCGGGCGGAGAGGGGGTCGCGTCGCTGCTCACAGACGTGTGGCTGGTCGACGACGGGCGGCTGCTCGACGTGGAACGGGGCGTTGCGGTCACGCGAGCCGGGCACCGCTGGGCGCCCGAGCGTGGGGAGCTGCTCTTTGCGGGCGAGACTGCGGAGGCCGTCCTGCTCGAGCTTGAGGCTCGCCGGCGCGGGCTCGCGGCGGAGACGGCCGAGCTGGAAACGACTCTCGCGAGCGCAGTCGAGGTGGAGCAGGAGGCCCGGCGGCGCTCGGCCGAGGCTTCGACAATCCTGGCGCAGGCACCTGTCGGTCCTCCGGCCGACCCGGCTGCGACCCGCCGGGCGCTGGCCGTCGCCGAGCGGCTCGTGGCCGCGCTCGGCGAAGCGGAGGGTGCGGTGAGCCGCTGCGAGGCGCCGCTGCGCGCGCGGGCCGACGCCGGCGGGGAACGCACGCGCGAGCTCGCCGAGCGACTCCGGCGCCTCGGCACCGACGAGGCGGAGCTGCGGCGGCGCGCGATGGAGGTCGCGGCGCGGGCGACGGCGCTCGAGGTCGACGCCGCGCGGCTCGAGTCGGAGGCCGCCGAGATCCGGCGCCGGCTCGGAGACGAGCCCGTCGAGGTCGCGGAAAACGACGACGGCGACGAGCTAAGGGAGTCCCTCGACCGCTTGGAGCGGCGGCTCGACGCGCTCGGCCAGGTGAACCCGCTGGCGAAGGAGGAGTACGAGCGCGAGCAGGAGCGCCTCTCAGAGCTGCGCGAACAGCGCGAGGATCTCGAGCGCAGCCTCGCCGAGCTCGAGACCCTACGTGCCGAGCTCACGCAGGCTGTCGATGAGCGCTTCGCGAAGACGTTCGCACGCGTGCGCGCCAACTTCTCCGAGGTCGCCGCGACGCTCTTCCCCGGCGGAGAGGGATGGCTGCGTCTGACCGACCCTGAGGAGGAGGAGACCGAGGTGGGAGTCGAGCTCGACCTGCGGCCCGCGGGCAAGCGCGTCACGAGCCTCTCGCTGCTCTCCGGCGGCGAGAAGGCGCTCGGCGCGATCTCGTTCCTGTTCGCCCTGTTCCTGGCGCGGCCGTCCCCGTTCTACCTTCTGGACGAGGTCGAAGCCGCCCTCGACGACACCAACATAGGCCGGTTCGTCGACCTGCTGCGCCGCTACGCCGATCGCGCTCAATTCATCGTGGTCACGCACCAGAAGCGCACCATGGAGGCCGCCGACGTGCTCTACGGCGTGACGATGGGCGGCGAAGGCGTCTCCGAGATCGTCTCGCGCCGAACACCGCGCGAGCCGGTCCTCACAACCGCGCTCTAGCCCGGGGCGTACCGCGCCGCGAGGCGCTCAGGTGCCACGAGCAGCCATGCGTCCACCAACCGCTCGCGCAGATCGTCCTCGTCGGCGTGCTCGAGCCAGAACAGCAGGTAGCCGGGCGAGCGCTCGAAGTGCGGCGTCAGACGGTAGAGCTCCGGATTCGACTCCACGAGCAGCTGGCGCTCGCGTCCCGGTCGCAACGGACCCAGACGGCCCCCTCGTGACGGCTCACGCCCGTGAATGCCTTGCCGCGAACCTGGAGGCAGGGCCGCCCCAGGAGGTCGCCTCCTCGACCTCGGGCAGCTCCCGCCCGATACGGCGGGCATCGTCCCACCCGGACACGGCGCGAGACTACCGTTCGCCCGTTTCGTGGGGCGCGGGCTGTTCCTCGCTCGGGCGTAGCTATCGTGGCGCGCCGTGGCGCGCACCTGGGCAGAGCTCCTCGGGGAGGACGGCGGGACGGAGTCGCCCGAGGATCCCGGGGGGTGGTTTTCCCGCCTGCGCGACTCCCTCTCGAAGAGCCGGCAGGCGCTCACCGCGGAGTTGGCGCTCGGCTCGTTCGACGCCGCCGACGAGACCGCCTGGGAGCGGCTCGAGGAGTCGCTCATCATGGCCGACGTTGGCGTCCCGGCGACAGCCGAACTCGTGCAACGGCTCGAGGCGCGCGGGGTCGACGGGGATCTCGGGCGCGCGCTCGCCGAGGAGGTCGAGCGCCTGCTCGGCGAACCGCCCATCCTCGCGCTCCACGAGCGGCCCAGCGTCCTGCTTGTCGTGGGCGTGAACGGCACCGGCAAGACGACCACGATCGGCAAGCTCGCCCACCGGTTGCATGAGCACGGCCGCAGCGTGATCCTCGCTGCCGCGGACACCTTCCGCGCGGCCGCGGAGGAGCAGCTGGAGATCTGGGCGGAGCGCGCGGAAGCCGACTTCGTCGGCTCGGAGCGCGGGGGCGACCCGGCCGCGGTCGCCTACGACGCAATCGAGGCGGCCCGGGCGCGCGGCCGCGATGTCGTGCTCGTGGACACCGCCGGCCGTCTGCACACGCAATCGAACCTGATGGAGGAGCTTGCGAAGGTCCGCCGTGTCATCGAGCAGCGCCTGCCGGGCGCGCCGCACGAGACGCTGCTCGTCGTCGACGCGACCACCGGCCAGAACGGGCTCCAGCAGGCGCGGCTCTTCCGTGACACCGTGGGTGTGACGGGCGTCGCGCTCACGAAGCTCGACGGCTCCGCCAAGGGCGGCGTCGCCGTCGCCATCGCCCACGAGCTCGGTTTGCCCGTCAAGCTCGTGGGCGTCGGCGAGCAGCTCGACGACCTGCGCCCGTTCGACCCGGGCGACTACGCGCGCGCGCTCGTGAGCGGCTAGCTAAGGCCGCGGTACGACGCGGTACCCGTCGATCCAGCCGGGATTCGTCTTGCTGACCCGAGCCTGGTACTCGAGGACGAATTCGTGTGCATCGCCCTGCCGCCAGTCTCGCGTTTTCCAGTCCACCCCCATCTGCACTGCCAAGTCCCACTTCTCATGGTGCGGCGGAGGCACGCGGTCCACGACCCACTTCTGGACGTACTCCTTCGGGAAACCGGGCACCCAATCGCCATTGTCGTCTTCCGGCTGAACCATCTGACCTCCCTCGGGGAACGGTGCGCCCGAGCCTACTCCCTTGGGAAACTCCTACACAGGGAGTGGCGCAGTTGCCTCTCAGGAGGTCACCGCCGGAGTCAGTTGGCGCGCGCCTGCGCTGTGACCCTTCGCCTCGTAGGAACGCCGCGCCTGGTCGGCCGCGGCGGCCGCGTCTTGCGAGCGTCCCGCGGCGGCAAGCGCATCGGCGAGGACGTGGAGCGCCTCCGCACGCATGGTCACGTCGTCGGTCGCTCCCGCGATGGTCACCGCCTCATTCGCAAGCTCGACGGCGCTGTCCACACGATCCCTGGCGAACTCGAGGCGGGCCCGGACCGCGCGCCACTTGACCTGCCACGGCGGGAGTTGCGGCGCGTTATCGCCCAGCTCGCCGAGCGCCCGCTCGGCCTCTTCGAGGCGTCCCTGCGCGAGTAGCGCCTCGGCGAGCAGCGGCCCCTGAACGGCACCGAGCCCCGTTGCCTTGAGGATCTCGAGGCCGCGGCGTGCCTCGCGCTCCGCGGCTTGCGGGTCTCCCGCGAGCAGCTCCATCGGGACACCGACCTGCGTCAGCCCTGCAAGCGGCATCTGGAGACCGAGCTCTTCGAACAGGCGCGCCGCCTCGTCATACGCCCGGCGCGCGCGCTCGAAGTCGCCCCGCATCGTCTCGAGGCCCGCGATGGTGCTCAGCACGTTCGCCTGCATCGACGGCGAGATCCTGTCGTCCTGCAGCAGCTTTTTGCACTCGGCGAGTGCGTCCCCGACGCGCGTCGGCCCGTAGAGCAGGCTGTTGCACAGCGCGTCCACGGCGGCCGACTCCTCCCGTCGATCCTGGGCGGCCCGAGCGTGCCCGAGGGCTTCGCGCGCTGCGCGCTCGGATTCGCCGAACCGGCCGGCGCGGCGCTCGGCGGAGGCGAGTCGGCGCCAGGCGTATGCGAGCCCGGGCCGGTCTCCGACCTCGCCGAAGATCTCCACTGCTGCGATCGCGGCGTCGCGCGCGGCCTCGGGGTCGGCCGTGTAGAGGCGGTGTTCGGGGAGCTCGAGCCTCGCGTGAGCCGCCGAGACGCGGTCGCCGCGCGCCGAAGCCTCTGTCAGGAGCTCCGCTGCTTCCTGTCCGGCAGCGTCGGCCGCGCCGAGCTCCCAGAGCGTCAACGTGAGCGCACGCCTGAGCGCGAAACGCTCGGGGTCCCCCTCGGGCAGGAGCTCGATCGCCCGCCGTAGGAGAGCAGCCGCAGCAGGTGCATCGTCGCGGGTCAACGCTCGCCTGGCGGCAGCTCCTAGACGCCGGCCGGCCCTGTCGCGGATGCCCCGGGTTCGCGCGTCGGCCGGGCCGAGCTGCTCGCGGAGGCGGACGGCCTGCTCGAGGTGGTAGCCGACGAGCTCCTCCAGCTCCGGGGCACCCTCGCCCGCGTTGCGCTCCATCCAGTCGGCGAACCACTCGTGAAAGAGCGCCCGCGCCTCCTTCGGCATGGCCTCGTAGGCCGCGTCGCGGATCAGGCCGTGGCGGAAGCTGAAGCCGTCCTCTCGCGAGGATGCGGACGACTGCGGCCGGATCAGCTCCTTTCGCGCCAGGGCGAGCAGATGCCGACCGACGTCCGGTCTCAGCTCGGGCGGGCAGAGATCCGTCACCTGGCGGCGCGAGAACTCGCGCCCCACGATTGCCGCCCGCTCCAGAATGGCGCGCTCTCCGCCCTCGAGCCGGTCGAGCCGCTCGGCCAGCAGCGCCTGGATCGTCGGAGGGATCACGAGCTCGCCGCTCTCGGCGAGCGCAGCCATCTGCTCGACGTAGAGGGGGTTCCCCTCGGCCGAGGCCAGCACGCGGGCGCGCGCCGGCGAGTCGAGGTCGGCAGCAAGGTCGGCGAGCAGCGCCTCCGCGTCGGCCTCCGCAAGCGGGGCGAGCGCGAGCGTCTCGACGCGCTCGCGCGGGGCCGTCCAGCCCGGCCGCCGTTCAAGAAGGTCGGGCCGCGCCAGGCAAAGGAGCAGCACGGGCGCGCCCTCCGTCCAGCCGTGCAGGTACTCGAGGAGGTCGAGGAACGTCGCCTCGGCCCAGTGGATGTCCTCGAAAATGAGCAGCAGCGGCCGCTCGGCGGCGAGCGTCTCGACGAGTCGGCGAACGGCCCAAAAGAGCTCGTCGCCGGGCACCCCCTCGGCGGCGCCCGTCGCTGCCCGCACGCGCTCGACGACGAGGTGGCGGTCGTCGCACCCGGCGAGCAGCTCGGCGAGGGCCTCGTCGCCGCCGAGCTCGCGCAGGATGTCCACCAGCGGCCAGAAGGTGATGCCCTCGCCGTAGGGCAGGCAGCGGCCGCTCAGCACCCGGGCTTCGGTTTCGACCCGGGCGGCCAGCTCCTGCGCGAGCCGGGACTTCCCGATGCCCGCCGCGCCCAGCACCGTGAGGGTGCGGCACGACTGCTCGGCGACCGCGGCGTCGTAGGCCGCGCGCAGCCGCGCTAGCTCCTCGCCGCGGCCCACGAGCGGGGCGTCGAGCCGCCGCGCCACGCCGGCCGCCTCGGCGTCCACGCTGTCGATGCGCCACGGCGCGACCGGCTTCGCCTTGCCCTTCACGCGGAACGACTCGAGCGGCCCTGCCCGCACGGCGTCGCGGACGAGCGGGTAGGTCGCCTTGCCGATCAGGATCTCGCCGGGCCCGGCTGCCTGCTCGAGCCGCTTGGCAAGCGTGACTGCGTCCCCCGTGACGAATGTGCTGCCGCTCGCAGGATCGCCGGCCACCACCTCGCCGGTGTTGACGCCCATGCGCACCTCGAGGCGAACGCCGAACGCCGGCGCGAGCTTCTCGTTAAGCACGCGCAGGCCCTCGCGCATCTCGGAGGCCGCCCGCACTGCGCGCAGCGCGTCGTCCTCGTGCACGAGCGGAACGCCGAAGACGGCCATGACCTCGTCGCCGATGAACTTCTCGACCGTGCCGCCGTGCCGCTCGATGATCGCTCGTGCCTCCGTGAACCACCGCCCCATCACGCGCTGGAGCGACTCGGGGTCGAGCTGCTCGCCGAGCGGAGTCCAGTCGGCAACGTCGCAGAAGAGCACGGTGACCGTCTTCCGGGCCAGCACGGTTCGAGTGTAGGCTCGGAAGGGCGGCTGTTCTAGGTGCGGCGGGCGGGGCCTATGAGCGCTCGACGCCGAACGCGACGTCGACGGTGGTGCGGTACTGGCTGATGCGGTCGTTCTGGACGACAGCACTCATCGTGACGACGTCGATGCCCGAAATGCCGCGCACCGTCTTCGCCGCCTCCTGCACAGCGGCGTCGGCCGCCTTGGCGAAGCTCTCCGGCGACGAGCCGATGATGCGGACCACCTTCGCAACGCTTGCCATCGTGACGTTCCTCCTCTGATCGACTGACCGGGGGCGGGAATCTACTGCCCCAAGAGGGCGCCCGTACACTTGGTCGACCGTGTTCGAGACCCTCTCAGACAGGCTCGGCGCCGCGCTCGGCGACCTGCGCGGCCGCGGTCGCCTTGACGAGGAGGCCGTGTCGCGCGCGATGCGCGAGATCCGCCTCGCGCTGCTCGAGGCGGACGTCAACTTCAAGGTCGTGAAGGACTTCGTGGCGCGTGTGCGCGAGCGGGCGCTGGGCCAGGACGTGCTGCGCTCGCTCACCCCCGGCCAGCAGATCGTGAAGATCGTGCACGAGGAGCTAACGGAACTCATGGGTACGGGGGACTCGCGGCTCGCCTTCGCGGGCCGGCCGCCGACCGTCGTCTTGCTCGCCGGACTTCAGGGGTCGGGGAAGACCACGGCTGCCGCGAAGCTTGCGCTGCTTCTGCGCCGCGAGGGCAAGGCACCTGCGCTCGTCGCCGCCGACCTCCAGCGGCCCGCCGCGATCGACCAGCTCGAGCAGCTTGGGCGCCAGATCCAAGTTCCCGTGTACCGCGGCCCCGACGGCGACGCGGTCGCCGTTGCGGCCAGCGGTGTCGAGCGGGCGCGGGCCGAGGGGAGAGACGTGGTCTTCATCGACACGGCCGGTCGGCTCCACGTCGACGACAAGCTGATGGCGGAGCTGGAGCGGATTCGCGCCGCGGTGAAGCCGACGAACGTCCTGCTCGTGCTTGACGCGATGACGGGCCAGGAGGCGGTCTCGGTCGCAGAAACGTTCCAGGAGCGGATCGCCTTCGACGGCGTGATCCTCACGAAGCTCGACGGCGACGCACGCGGCGGCGCGGCGCTCTCCGTCAGGGCCGTCACGGGACGCCCTATCAAGCTCGTCTCGGTCGGCGAGAAGCTCGACCAGCTCGAGTACTTCCACCCGGACCGCATGGCGTCGCGGATCCTCGGCATGGGGGATGTACTGACGCTGATCGAGAAGGCCGAGGCCGCCGCCTCCGAGGACGAACAGCACGAGCTCGAGCAACGGATGATGCAGGGCGAGTTCTCGTTCGACGACCTCCTGACGAGCTACCAGATGCTGAAGCGCATGGGCTCGTTCAAGAGCGTGCTCGGCCTGGTCCCGGGGCTCGGCAAGCAGCTCCAGGGGGTCGAGGTGAACGAGCAGGACATGGGGCGCGTGGAGGCGATCGTGCTCTCGATGACGCCGGAGGAGCGGCGCATGCCGCACCTGATCGATCTCTCGCGGCGGCGGCGAATCGCGGCGGGCAGCGGCACGACGCTGGAGCAGGTCAACCAGCTCATGACCGCCCGCAAGCAGATGCAGAAAATGATGAAGCACGTCAGCAAGGGCAAAATGCCGGCCTTGCCGCCGGGACTTGTGGCGCAGGCGGACGGCGCCGTTGCCCCTTCGTCTCGACCGGGCAGGAAACGCAAGAAGAAGAAGCGCGCTAAGCGCTAGGGGCCAGTCGCAGGTCGCGCTGCGTGGCGGCTCGCGCGTCGAGTCCCCGCGAGGCGTAGGCCCTGGAACGAGCGTGAGGGGGGCAGCCCCTGCAATGCAGCCAAACTGCAACGATGTGCGCCGTAGACGAGGCCGGAGGGCGCCCCAAGCGGTTTCCCGGGAGGCACAGTCCCTGTAAAACGTTACGCGGACAGCCCTGAAACGGAAGCGAGACGGAGGTGGCATGGCAGTACGGATGAGGCTGACTCGGGTGGGGTCGAAGAAGAACCCGATCTACCGCGTCGTGGTGGCGGACTCGCGCTCGCCGCGCGACGGTAGGTTCATCGACATCGTGGGCCGCTACAACCCGCAGATGGATCCCTCGCTGATCGAGTTCGACGAGCAGAAGGTGCGCGACTGGCTCGGAAAGGGTGCCCAGCCCTCGGGGTCGGTGCAGCGCCTACTCAAGACGCAGAACCTTCCCTAGGACAGGTTCCGTCCGGCATGGCCGATCTGCTCGAGTACTTGGTGCGTCAACTCGTCGACCGTCCGGACGCCGTCCGCGTGGAGGTCGTTGACGGCGAAGACGCGGTTGTCTACCGGCTCCACGTCGCGCCCGACGACGTGGGCAAGGTAGTCGGCCGGCAGGGCCGGATCGCACGCGCGCTCCGCACGGTCGTGCGCGCGGGCGGCGGGCCCGGCGACCGCCGCGTCGCGCTCGAGATTGTCGACTGACGATCCCTGGGTGCGCGTCGGCCGCGTCGGCCGGCCGCACGGACTCAAGGGTGCGTTCGTCGTGGAGCAAGCCAGCGCAGATCCGCAGCGCCTGGCCGTGGGCGCCAAGGTGCACCTGGGCGGAGAGCCCGTTGAAATCGTTGAGTCGAAGCGTGCGGGTGGCGGCCGTCTCGTCGTCCGTCTCGATCGGCCCGTCGAGCGGGGAGCCTGGCTCGAGGTGCGCCGCAGCGAGCTGCCGGAACCGGGCGAAGACACGTTCTACGTCTTCCAACTGGTCGGCCTCGAGGTTGTCGAGGAGGGCGGGCGCGTGCTCGGCCGCGTGCAGGACGTCCAGCCGGGTATCGCGAACGATGTGCTCGTGCTCGACTCCGGCCTCGCCCTGCCGCTCGTGGACGCCTGCGTGCTCGATGTCGACCTCGGGGCCGGCTCCGTGATGGTGGCGCGCGGCTTCGGCGACGGCGGGTAACCTCGTTCGCCCTGTGCAGCTCGATGTCTTCACGCTGGTTCCGCACGTCTTCGCGTCGGTATTCGACGTACGGCCGCTGTCCGCGGTCCTCGGCACGGAGCTTGAGGTGCGGCTCTTCAACTACCGCGACACGACGCCACTTCGCGCTGGCCAGGTCGACGACGAGCCCTACGGCGGCGGCGCCGGGATGGTGCTGCGTGTCGACGTAGTCGCGGCTGCACTCGACGCGGCATACGGCGGGCCACCTACTCAACGCGTTGTCGCGCTGACGCCGCGCGGTCGCCAGCTTACGCAGACGATCGTCGATGAACTTGCCGCCGAGGAGCGCGTCACGCTCCTGTCCGCCCGCTTCGAGGGCTTCGACGAGCGCGTCCCCGAGCAGCTGGCCACGGATGCGGTCTCGATCGGCCCCTACGTGGTTTCGGGCGGAGAGCTGCCCGCAATGGTGATCATGGACGCCGTGGCGCGCCGGCTCCCCGGCGCGCTCGGCAACGAGGAATCAGGATTCGAGGAGAGCTTCTCCGCTGAGCTCGAGGGCGGCCTCGAATACCCGCACTACACGCGCCCAGCGGATTTTCGCGGCTGGTGCGTTCCCGACGTACTTCTCTCCGGCGACCACGCGCGCATCGCCGAGTGGCGCCGCGAGCAGAGCCGACTGAGGACGGCGGCATGAGAGGACCGGTCGATCGACTCACGGAGGGCCTGCCGAAGCCCTGGCGCGTGGCCATCGACTGGATCGTCACCATCGTCGGCGCGGTCGCCATCGTGCTCGCCATCAAGGCCTGGGTCGTGAACCCGTACCGCATCCCATCGTCATCGATGGAACCGACGCTCCACTGTGCCCGCGGGGAACTTGACTGCGAGGCGAAATGGTCAGACCGCGTGCTCGCGAATCGCTTCAAGTACCACTTCGTCGATCCGGCCCGAGGCGACATCGTCGTCTTCCAGACGCCCAAGCCCGCCCAGGACAGATGCGGTGCCGGCGGCACGTTCGTCAAGCGCATCATCGGGCTGCCCGGCGAGATCGTGACGGTGGAGGAGTCGACCGGCGCCGTCCTCATCGACGGCAAGAAGCTCGACGAATCCAGCTACATCGAGCGCGACCAGCTCGCCGGTCAGGAAACCGGACAGTGGGAGGTGCCGAAGCGCCAGTACTTCGTCATGGGCGACAACCGGAACCAGTCCTGCGACTCACGCCAATGGGGCTCGCTCGACCGCGGCAACCTGATCGGCGAGGTCTTCGCGGTGTACTGGCCCCCTGACCGAATAGGGCCTAGATAATGGGAATTCCTGGGGTTCCCCCTGTTGGCCCGCTCTGCGGGCGTACGCGTGAACGGACGGGGCCTAGATCCTCTTCTTCTCGCCGACAGCCGGTCTCTGGGTGACCTAGCGGTTCCCTTCGCCCCCTCCCCTGATCGCCGCGTCCGCTACCATTGGCGGCCGGCCGCGGGCCGATTTCTTTATGTCCAGGGTCATTGAGAGCCTCGAGAAGCGCCAGCTGCGCACGGACCTGCCCTCGTTCAAGGCGGGAGATACCGTGCGCGTGCACTTCCAGGTGATCGAGGGGCAGCGGCGGCGCGTCCAGGTCTTCGAGGGCATCGTCATCAAACGCCAGGGTGCCGGCGTGCGCGAGACGTTCACCGTCCGCAAGCAGTCGTTCGGGGTCGGCGTGGAGCGCACATTCCCAGTGCACACGCCGAAGATCGAGCGAATCGAGGTGCAGGCGATCGGCGACGTCAACCGGGCGAAGCTCTACTACCTACGCGGCAAGGTGGGCAAGAAGGCGCGCGTCCGCGAGGTGCGGGGTGCGCGGGGCACGGTCAAGCCGGTGGCCGCCGAGAAGACGGTGGAGGCCACCGACGGCGCTCCGCGAACGACTGAGCCGGCAGACCTCGAGCGATCGGCGGAGAGGGCCGAAGACCGCTCTGAGGTCGAACAGCCCGCTTAGAACTCGGTTCAGAATGAAGGCTCGCCGGCGAGGCGCGCTGGGCGAGTGCGAGTCTAGGACGCAGGGAGCGTCAATAGCAGCGCTATTGGCGCGACTGAGGACGACGGATCGCGCCGTCCAGCCTGTCTCGGCGGCATAGCA
>JBHEMZ010000081.1:0-35604 GCA_046262315.1 Gaiellaceae bacterium | reverse complement strand
AGACCTGGCTCTTGCTCATGCGCTCGACCCCGAGCTGCTGCACGAGCTTCTCCACCCGCCGCGTCGAGACGCCGGTAGGCGTCGGCGATCACCGAGACGAAGGCTTGCTCTGCCCGCCGGCGCGGCTCGAGCAGCCAGTCGGGGCCGCTTTCCAGGACCGGCTGTGGAGGCCGGGCCTCGAGCCGCTGGCCGGGCTCGCGCGACTGCGGATCATCCAGTGCGACACGGACGCCGCTGTCGCTTACGAGCGGTACACCCGTCGCAGGGCTGCCGACCCGGAGGCATGGAAGGCGCATGCCGCCATCCATGGAACGGGGCTCGACGAGTGGACGCGGGCATTTGCGTCCTTCGAGCGCGTCTCGATTCCCGCTGGCTCGATAGAGGTGGACACGACCGACGGGTATGTACCGGACATCGCCGAGATCGTCGATTTCATCAATCGACACGGCGATGGGACCGATTGAGTTACGCCAGGCGGCGGGTCCGGCTGCACGCCGACCGCGTCACCGGCAAAGAGCCAGCGGCTAACTACAGAGGGCGTTGCGCGTACCGACGCGGTCCGGCAGGCTCCCGGCGATGGTTCCTGAGTCGCGGCTCGAATCCACCGATGACGGGCTCATGCCCAAGGGGGACGGCTGGTTCGTCCTCAACGCGCGCGAGGCGCGCTGGCGCCACGCGCCCGGCCGCTCCGCCTTCTGCGAGTTCGAGGGCGACCAGAAGGGCTACCAGGACTTTCAACAGCTAGGAATCAACCTCAGCGTTCTCGAGCCGGGCCAGGCGATGGCGATGTACCACTGGGAGGCCGATCAGGAGGACTTCCTCGTGCTCGCCGGCGAGGCGCTGCTCATCATCGAGGGGGAGGAGCGCCCGCTACGTCGGTGGGACCTCGTGCACTGCCCGCCCCGGACGAACCACGTCATCGTCGGGGCTGGAGATGCGCCCTGCCTGGTGCTCGCAGTCGGCGCCCGCGACCGCTCGACCGGCCCGGACTGGGGCGCCTACACCGTGGACGAGGCCGCGCTGCGCCACGGCGCCGGCGTCGAGCAAGAGACGACGGACGCGGAGCAGGCGTACGCGCGCTTCGCCAAGCGGCAGCCGGCCCGATACCGCGAGGGCTGGCTCCCCGAGTAGAGGAAGGACGCGAACACCGGCGGCAGTGTTCAGTTCAGCAATGCCCCAGAACGAAAGCGCACCGGCGTAGGGTGGGGGCGGTGACCTTCGAGGTTTCCGCTGACGCCTATGACCGGTTCATGGGGCGATACTCGGCCCAGCTCGCATCCCGGCTGGCCGAGTTCGGCGGAGTCCGCGCAGGGCAACGTGTGTTGGACGTCGGGTGCGGCCCGGGCGCGCTCACAAGCGAGCTTGTTCGCCGCGTCGGCGGAGAGGCAGTCACAGCGGTCGACCCATCCGCGCCCTTCGTCGCGGCGGCGAAAGCGCGCCACTCGACGGTCAAGGTGCTCCGCGCGTCGGCTGAACACTTGCCCTTTGACGACGGCGTCTTCGACGCGGCACTCGCACAGCTCGTCGTCCACTTCATGGCTGACCCCGTGGCCGGGCTGCGCGAGATGGCGCGCGTGACACGTCCGGGTGGGGTCGTCGCAGTGTGCGTCTGGGACCACGCCGGCGATCGCACACCGTTGGCCGCGTTCTGGCAGGCTGCCCGCGAGCTTGATCCCGGAGCGCAAGGCGAATCCGACCTTGCTGGCGCCCGCGAAGGCCACCTGGGCGAACTGCTCGCGGAGGCAGGACTGAAATCGGTGAAGGAAACGACCCTCGAGGCGTCCGTCGAGTTCTCGAGCTTCGAAGAGTGGTGGGAGCCATTTACCCTCGGTGTAGGTCCTGCAGGCGCCTATGCCAAGACGCTCGATGACTCGGCGCGCACCCGGCTGCGTGATCGCTGCCACGAACTCCTTGCACGTCCGCCTTTCACGGTGTACGCGACGGCATGGACGGCCCGCGCCCTGGTGTGAGTACCGGACACCGTGCCTGGCCAAGGGGTCGAAGCTATCCCCTTAGGGAGTATCAAAAGTACAGAACAGGAAGGCCCGTAAGGCCATGTGGGCGGCAGCCCGCTCCGGCGAGAGGACGCTGGCCCAGGTAGCTGCTCCCGTCGCGTGACCCTCACGCCGGCGGCACCTGACACGGCGTCGACCGTCGCGTGCATCGGGAGCGCGCAGGCGTTTCAGTAGCATCGTGCCGTGTGCGAGTTGCGTTCGGGCCTGTGGCACTGGGAGGCACCGCACCCGCAGTGGCGGCCGACCGAGCCGTGGAGCGAGAACGTGTCGTCCTACGCGATCGACGACGGGGAGCGGCTGCTGCTCTTCGATCCGCTGGCCGTGCCGAGCGAGCTTGGAGACCTCGCGGCCGGCCGCGAGACGGCGATTGTGCTCACCGCGCCGTGGCATGAGCGCGACGCGCAGAGCCTGGTCGAGCGGCTCGGCGTGCCGGTCTACACCCCGCTGCCCGACACCGCGCAGTACCTCATGGACACGTACGGCCTCACCGCCGAGCAGGCTGGCGACGGCAGTCCCGATCTCGTCTGGCTGCTCCGCGAGAAGAAAGGCGAGGCACGCCCGTACTCGTCCGGCGACCGGCTGCCGTTCGGTGCCGACGTGTTCCCCGGGCATAAGGCGAACGACACTGTGCTCTGGGTCGAGAGCCTGCGTGCGGTGATCTCCGGCGACACGCTCGTCGACTTCGGCCGGGGCCTCGAGATCAACGAGAGGTGGCTCCGCCCTGGCGTGACGCGCGAGGAGATCGCCGAGGGGCTGCGCCCGCTACTCGCACTGCCGGTCGAGCACGTGCTTGCGACGCACGGCGGGCCGACCGACCGGGCCGCCCTCGAGCGCGCCTTGTCCTCCTCCTAGACCGCTCAAGGCACATTCCCGCACGCTGGCCCACGCCAGGCTGCTACTACCTGCTTGGGTGGTAGGGCCAGCACGGTCATTGGGCCAGTGTTATGGCTGCCCCGAACGCGACGGGCTTTAGTCTTCCCCGTCCCAGTAGTCGAGGACAGGCCCGGGACGGCTGAGGAGAATCCGCTCGCCGGCGACGCTGCGGGCACCAATCTTGCCGCTGTCGAGATATTCGACGATGTCCGGGGCAATGAGCGTGGAGAGCATCAGGACGCGGATCGGGGAATCGGTGCGGTTGGTGACCTGGTGCGCACCGTCCTTGCCTCGCGGAAAGCAGACGACATCGCCCTCCTCCAGGTCCTGCTCGCCTTCGGGTGACCGTCGTGTGGGCGTTCCACGCAAGACGAGGAGCCACTCCTCGTTCGCGTGATGAGTGTGGTACGGCCACAGCCGATCTCCGGGCTCGAGCTCGGACATGCTTCCACCGATGAGCTCGGCGCCGATGCGCGCGCCGACCCACGCTTCCTTCGACCGCCAGCCCTTTCGCTCCTCGGCCCGGTCCCAGACGTCTCTGTGGAGGTTGAAGATCTTCACAGCGAGAGCCTACGCGGCCGCGACGCCGAGAGGACGCCCACCTGGGCCAGCAGTCCGCGAGGTTGCGGCCTGAGCGCGGGCCACCACGACCAGCCGCGTTTGCGCGGCTCGGCGCGGTACGGCAGGCTCCCGCCTGGGGCGGTTACACGGTTGAGGAAACCGCGCGCCGCCACGATGTGAGCGTCGAGCAGGACACGACCGATGCGGAGCAGGCATACGCGCGCTTCGCCCAGCGCCGGCCGGCCCGGTACCGCGAGGGCTGGCTCCCCGAATAAACGGTGGACGCGAACCTCGCAATCAGCCTGCCTTCGTAAACGCGCCCGACGGGCTACCGGCGCGGAGCGCGCCGCACGGCCGACTTGAGCTCCGCGATCTTCCAGTCGATCAGCTCGCCGTAGTCCATCGTGGCCGGATCGACCCGCTGCCGTTCCTGCTCCTCGCTGATCTGCCGCGCGCGTTCACGCACGGTCTCCAGCGTTCCGCGCGGGAACCTGTCGGCAACGGAGGGCGTGCCGACGAGCACCACGAATGGTTCAGCCAAGTCCTTGCTCCCCAGGTCCGGGTCGACGATCGTGCAATCGACCTTCACGAGGTCGCGCGTAAGCCAGTTATGGACCTGGTAACCGGGTTTCGGACGCAGATCCCACGCTGCCAGGGCTTCCTCCGAGAGCCGATGGCGTTCCGCCCAGGCCGCGTCGAATCGCCCGGCCATGGCAACCGCAATCACGTCGATGTCGCTGAGCTCGTCGGGCGTGCCGGAGGCGAAGGAGCCGATGAGTACGAGCCCTTCGAGTGTCTCGCTTGCCGCGACGCGGTCGGCGAGCGCGATGAGCGCCGGCCACTGCCGCGACCTCACGCCCCTGGCTCGGCCGGGCCAGTCGTCGCGCGCGCTCATCAGGAGAGTCGAGTGAGCCGGCCGGTCTCCGTGTCGTAGAGAAAGCCGCCCACGCGCAGGCCGGTGAGGTACGGCCACGACCGCACGCGCTGCACGTCAGCGGGGACGGTCGCCTCGACGTCGCTCGTCACGAGAAAGCTCAGGCTGCGGGTGTCGGGGCCGCCCGAGTCGCGCACCGCAGCGTGAACCTCGGCCTCGCTCGCCGCCGTCATGCGGCAGTTCGTGTGTGCGATGACCATCGCGCGGTCGACCCCGAGCAGGTACGTCGCGAGCACGAGCGTGCGCAGGACGTCGTCGGTGACACGGGCGCCGGCGTTGCGCAGGATCTTCGCGTCGCCTGCACCGAGCCCGAGCATGCGGAGTGGCTCGATGCGCGAGTCCATGCACGTGAGGATCGCTAGGCCGCGGGCGGCGCGCGCCTCCAGACCCTGGAGTCCGAAACCAACCGCGTACGCCTCGTTCGCAGCGAGTACGTCGGCGAACGTCTCGTCGCTGAGCACGCGCCGCATCGTACGGGGGTTGCGCCCAGATCACCGCAGGGCGTGACGCGCGAGCGACCGATTGCAGTCAAGGCGCGGAGCGAGCCGTCGACCGATGACTTCTCCCCAGACCCCCGGTCTTACCATCGACCCGTCCCATAAGGAGGAGCCATGGCAAGCGCCACGTCCCGCAAGATCTTCGTCAACCTCGCCGTCGACGACCTCGAGCGCTCGGTCGAGTTCTTCACCGCGCTCGGCTTCAGGTTCGACCCTCGCTTCACCGACGAGAACGCCACCTGCATGATTGTCAGCGACGAGGCCTTCGTGATGCTGCT
This sequence comes from Gaiellaceae bacterium, assembly GCA_046262315.1. Taxonomy (GTDB): domain Bacteria; phylum Actinomycetota; class Thermoleophilia; order Gaiellales; family Gaiellaceae; genus JACVRM01. The sequence goes on along the minus strand of JBHEMZ010000081.1, from coordinate 30,446 downwards.
CGTCAAGAGCCGCTTCAAAAACTTCACGGAGAAGGAGCTCGTCGACTCGACGAAGCAGACCGAGGCGATCGTCGCCGTGTCCGCCGACAGCCGGGACGACGTCGACGCCTTCGCCGACAAGGCGATCGCGGCGGGCGGCTCGACCGCGAACGACCCGATGGAGATGGGCTTCATGTACGGCCGGAGCTTCAATGACCCTGACGGCCACCTCTGGGAGGTCTTCTGGATGGACCCGAGCGCGCTCGAGCAGGAAGCACCGGCGGCGCAGGTTTCCTCCGTCGCCTAAATGGCGCCAGACGGATCCCGGGTCACCGGGAGCCCGGCGGCATCTGCGGCGACACCTCCGAATCAAAAGGAGCCACCATGCCGCTAGCCCCGCGCGCCTCTCAGGGCTGACGATCAGAGAGCAGGGAAACCACGACCACAGGAGGATCAGCGATGCGGAAGCTGGTGGAGTCGACCTTCGTGGCTCTCGACGGGGTGATCAGCATGCCGGGGAAGTGGGGCCAGCCGTACTGGGACGAAGAGCACAACCGGTACGCCCGCGACCTGCTCTTCGCGGCCGACGCCCTGCTCCTCGGCCGCAAGACGTACGAAGGGTTCGTCCAGGCCTGGCCGGATCGGACGGGCGAGTACTCGGACCGCATCAACAGCCTGCCGAAGTACGTCGCCTCGACCACGCTGAAGGAGGCGACGTGGAACGCGACGATCCTCGAGGGTGACGTCGCCGAAGCCGTCGCCAAGCTGAAGGAGCAGCCCGGCGAGAACATCCTGAAGTTCGGCACCGGCGAGCTCTCCCGCACGCTCCTCGGGCACAAGCTCGTGGACGAGTACCACTTCTGGCTCTTTCCCGTGCTTGTCGGAAGCGGCGACCGTCTCTTCGAGGGTGCCAAGGCGACGCTGGAGCTCGTGGGCACGACGAGGTTCAAGAGCGGCATCGTCGTGCTGAGGTACGCGCCGAAGTAAAGCGAGTTGGACCCGCTCCGCGGGCGTGCGTGAGACCATCACCCAATCGTGACCGGATCATCTGCCGGCGACGTTCGCCACCTGCTCGCGGAGGACTTTCCGCAGCTCCGTCCGAATCGCTGCGGGAGCTGCCCGGGCCGGAGACGTGGGTCTGGGTGATCAACGAGGAACTCGTTTTCAATCTCGCCGGCGAGCCAGCGGTCGACGAGCTCCGGCACCTGCGTCCTGCCCTTGACGCCGCCGAACGAGGAGCCGGTCACCCGCCGGCCGGTGATCAGGAGTCTCGGGACGATGTCCAGCGTCTCGCCCTTGCCCGCGACGCCGATCATCGTCGCGAGACCCCACGCCTCGCGAGCAGCCTCGGCGGCCTGCTGCATCACGCGCACGTCGCCCGTCGCCTCGAAGGTGTAGTCGGTGCCAAAGCCGCCCGTCTCGCCCCGGATCCAGTCGACGGTGTCGTTTGCCGCGACCCGTGTGTCGGTAGCGCCGTGCCGGCGGGCCTCGGCGAGCCGCTCCTCGGAGAGGTCGATCGCGACGATCCGCTCGGCGCCCGCGAGCCGGCAGCCGATGACGGCGCCGAGCCCGACGAGGCCGCAGCCGAAGACGGCGCAGGTCGAGCCCGGGGCGACCTGCGCGGTACAGAGAGCGGCGCCGATTCCGGTTGAGAGCCCGCAGGCGAACGGCGCGCAGCCGTCGAGCGGCGCCTCAAGGCTGACCTTCGCGAGCGCGATCTCGGGCATGACCGTGTACTCCGCGAACGTGGACGTGCCCATGAAGTGCCGCAGCGGCTCGCCGTCTCGGGCGAAGCGCGTCGTACCGTCGGGGAGTAGCCCGAGGCCTTGCTGGTCGCGGATCGCCAGGCAGCGATTCGTGCGCGCGCTGCGGCAGTGCACGCACTCCCCGCACTCGGGCGCGAAGAGGGTGACGACGTGGTCGCCCGGCGCGACGAACGAGATGCCGGGCCCGACCGCTTCGACGACGCCCGCGCCCTCGTGGCCGAGCACGCAGGCTGTGTAGCCGGTCGGATCGGCGCCGGAGGCGGCGTAGAGGTCGGTGTGGCAGACCCCGCAGGCAGCGAGGCGCACGAGCGCCTCGCCCGTCTTCGGCTCGTCCAGGTCGACCTCCTGGACGGCGAGCGGCCGGCCGAATTCCTCGAGGACCGCGGCCCGAACCTTCACGGCGCGATCCTACGGACTACGCGATCTCGTACTCGAGCGCGCTCGCCGCCTCGGCTTCTACGTGGCCAGGAAATCGAACAGGTCCAGCGATGACCACCGGCTCGGTCCGGCCGGCAGTCGTAGGATCTGGCCGCGATGCGTTCCACGGCCTGGATGCGAGGCTTCCTCCTTGCGGCCGGCGTCTTCGCGCTCCTCGCCGGCTCGCTGCTCGCGCTGGGCGCCGACCGGACGGAGCGCCGGTTCGCCTGGACGATCGCCTCCGAGCTGACAGCGGCGTTCCTGAACGGGATGTACTGGACCGCGACGGCGCTGCTCCTGCTGTCGGCGCGCGAGCGGCTCTGGCGGGCGGCGAGAGCGGGCGCGGTTGCGGCGATCCTGTTCATGTCCCTGCTCTTCGTCGTGATGCTCGTCCACTTCGAGCTGCTGCACACCGACGACCACCGCGTCCTCGTCTCCGCCGGAGCGTGGGGCTTTCTCGCCTCCTATGCGGTCCTGCCGGCCGCTGGCATCCTCGCGCTCGCGCGCCAGCTCCGCGCCGGCGACGACGGCGGGCCGCGCCGCGATCCGGTGCCGCCGTGGCTGCGCGCGCTGCTCGTCGTGCAGGCGGGGGCGGCGCTCGCGGTCGGCGCCGCCCTCCTGCTGGCCGGAACCGGCGCCCAGGCGCTATGGCCGTGGCCCCTGACTCCGATTGGAGCGCGCGCGATCGGCTCCTGGGTCGTCGGGCTCGGCGTGCTGTCGGCCATCGCGGCGCGCGACGCGGACCGGCGGCGTATTTCGCCGGTCGCGTCGGCGTACCTCGTGCTCGCGGCGCTTCAGGCGATCGCGCTCGCCCGCTTCGGCGAGGAGGTCCAGTGGGATCGGCCCGCCGCGTGGTTCTACGCGGCCGGGCTCGCGAGCTTTCTCGCGGTCGGCCTGGCGGGACTCGCGCGCGGGTTCGAGCGGGCTCGCGACAGGCAACTCGACCGGCCGACGCCCGAGGGCGTATGAAGCGCGTCGCCGACGACGTCTTCCAGATCGGGTGGTTCACGAGCTTCTTCAGCGCGTTCCTCGTCGGGGACGTGCTCGTCGACTCGGGGACGCGGCCGGCCGGCGGGATCGTGCTGCGCGCGGTCCGCGGGCGGCCGGTCCGCGCGCACGCGCTCACGCACGTCCACCCCGACCACTCGGGGTCGAGCAGCCGCGTCTGCGCCACCCTCGATGTACCGCTCTGGTGCGGCGAGCGGGACGCAGACGCGATGGAGGAGGGGATCACGAACTACCCCGACAGGCCGGTGCACAACCTCTTCGGGACGCTGCGCGGGCCTGCCCGGCGCGTCGACCGGCGCCTGCGCGAAGGCGACGAGCTGGCCGCCGGCTTCGTCGTCCTCGAGACGCCCGGCCATTCCCCCGGCCACCTCTCCTTCTGGCGTGCTGAAGACCGGACGCTGCTCGCGGGAGAGGTCGCCTGGAACTACGGGCTCGAGGGCCGTCCGCTGCTCAGGCAGCCGCTCGGCATCTTCCGGGGCGACGCGGCTCGCAACGCCGAGTCGGCGCGCAGGCTGGCTGCGCTCGAGCCCGAGCTCGTGCTCTTCTCGCACGGCCGACCGCTCCGGGACGGCCCGCGCTTCGCGGAGTACGCTGCGGCGCTGCCGCGTGCCTGACGCCTTTGTTCGCCGGACGGATCAGTGGTACTCGACGAAGCAGTGGTGCAGGAGCACAAGGAGCGTCGCTACAAGCGAGCCTAAACTTGACCTATCTGAGCGGTTCGAAAGTCGAACAGGCCAACTTGCTGCTTGGGCCGCGAGGAGCGTCTCGAGGCGGGGATGCTGGTGCCGCAGGGCCGGGATCGGCGACCGGCCCGAAGGACAGCAGATGTTCCCCGCCCACCGACTTCGACGCCCACCGCCGCAGCCGACATGCGCGGGTGCGGCTCACCGCCGCTCCCGGAGAGCAGCACCCGCGGCAAAGTCGTCATGCCGTCCGCGCAGCGGACGGCGAACTTCGCACGGCGAGAGTGCACCCAGCCTCACATAATCCGAACCATACGGTCACGCTCGAAGCCGGTTGTTTCGGCCTTCTTGCTGATCGACGCGGCCTCGGAAGCGATTCCTAGGCGGCGACGCCGAGAAGTGCCGCGGTCTCGCCGAGCAGGGGGGCGGCGCCGAGACGCCCGAATGCCGCCTCCGCCTCGCGCACCGGCGCCGCCGCATCGTCCGTCGAGCCGAGCGTTGCCAGGCAGCGGCCGCGTCCGAGCAGCGCGAGCCCGCGCTCGAGGGCGTGGCCGAATTCGGCCCAGCCCTCGGCTGCCCTGGCATAGAGCTCTGCTGCCCGCTCTGTCTCGCCCTTCCCCTCGGCGAGCACTGCTCGTGCGGTCAGTGCCAAGTGGCGGTCGCGTGGGACGAACTCGGCGCCGCCTTCGAGCAGGCTCCCCCCGAGCTCGAGCTCGCCCGCGCGCGCGCAGACGCGCAGCGCGTTGGGCAGCTCGTGCGACCGCCAGCCGGCGTAGTCGCGCGTCGAACCCTCAAGCTCCTCGATCAGCTGGACGGCGCCACGAAGCTCACCAGCGGCGAGGTCGATGAGTGCGGCAACCGCGATCGCCGGGACGAGCACCTGCCGGTCACCGCTCTGCCGCGCCGCGGCGAGGAACCGGTCCCGCGCGGAGGCGGCCTCCGCCGTTTGCCCGCGCAGGACCAGCACGCGCGCGCGGTAGGTGAGCGCCATGATTCCGACCTGACTGCCGCCGTAAGCCTCGTCCGAGCGGATCAGTCGCTCCGCCCGCTCGAGCAGTTCGTCCCAGCCGCCGAGGTCGAAAAGGCTCCAAAGCATCTCGCCCTCGATCCACCGCGTCTTGAACGCGAGCCCCCTGCGCTCCCCGAAGTCGATTCCGGCACGATAGAGATCGAGCGCGGCCGCCGGTCCCTCGATCTGCCAGACGTTCTCGGCGAGGTTTCCGTAGGCGTTGACGGTGTAGTAGCCGAGTCCGAGCTCGAGGCTGAGGCGGAGCGACTCGCGCAGATCCTCGAGTCCCTCGAGGTCACCGAGGTCGATGCGGGCGCCGCCGCGGAACTGGAGCGTCCGTGACGCATGGTCGCGCATTCCAAGCCGCTCGAGCAGTCGGATCGCTCGCTCCGATGATTCGAGGCAGTCGTGGGCGCGCCCCGAGACGGCGTCGTCGCGCGCGACATGGAGGTAGGCAAGAGCAAGCTCCCGGCCCGGCGGCTCGCGCTCGAGCAGCGCGACCGCCTCGTCGAGGAGTGCGCGGGCACGCCGCGTCTCGCCGCGATCGCGCAGGGACGCAACGAGGTCGATCATCACCTCACCGGCCCGCAGGACGTTCTCCTGCCGGCGCGCGTCGGCGATCGCCTCCTCGTAGCCTCGCTCCGCCTCGAGCAGGCGCCCCGCCAGCCAAGCGGTCTCCGCCGCCTTCGCGGTGACCTCGGCCCGGTCGGGGTGACCCTCAGCCAGGAGCTCGAGAGCGCGCCGGTAGTACCCCTCGGCCTTGGCGACGTCGAGCTGGACAGCCCGGTCGCCGGCGAGGACGAGGAAGCGGCGGGCGGTCGTCTCGAGCCGCTCACCCTCCTCCACCGCACCAGCTGCACGCGCGAGCTCGAGCGCCTGGCCGTAGTGGTAGGCGAGGATCTCAGCCTTGTCCGACCCATCTGCCGCCAGCCGCTCCATCCAGGCCGCCGCGGCCTCGTGCTTGTGCACGCGCGCGAGCCGAGGGATCTGTCCATAGGCGACGTCGCGGATGAGGACATGCCAGAACACGTACTCGGCCTCGCCCTCCACCGACGAGCTCCGGATCGGGCGCACGAGTTCCTTCCGCACAAGGTCGTGGAGGCTCTCCGCGACGCTCTCCTCGTCGACCCCAGCCATCGACGCGAGCGCTCCGCCCCAGAAGACTTTCCCCACTACCGCCGCCTCCTGGAGCAAGGCCTTCCGATCCGGCGCGAGCGTATCGAGGCGAGCGCTGATGAGGGCCTGGACTGTCTCGGGGACGGGAATGTCTGACTCAACGACGACGCTGCGCCCGCCGAAGATTCCTCGGTCGGCGAGCATCCGCACGAACTCCTCGGCGTAGAGCGGATTGCCGCCCGCCCGCTCGAGGAGCGCGGCCTGCGTGTCGGCCGGGAGCACCGCTCGACGGAGCAGCGTCGAGATCAGCCGTGCGGTCTCCTCGCTCGATAGCGGCGACAGCGAAATGGTCGTCGAGTTGCGCTTGCCGCCGCCCCAGCCCGGCTTGCGCTCGAAGAGCTCGGGCCGGGCTGTGGAAATGACGAGGATGGCGACGCCCGTCGACCAGTCCACCAAGTGGTCGACGAACTCGAGCAGGGCCGGATCGGCCCAGTGCAGATCCTCGACTACGAGGACGAGCGGCCGCTCCGCTGCCACAGCCTCGAAGAACCGCCGCCAGCCGGTGAAGGACTCGTTGCGCTCCGCCGGTTCGGCTCCCGCGGCGAGCTGCGCGCCGGCGAGAGGTGCGAGCCGCGTCGCGAGCCACTCGCGCTCACCCGGCTCGGCGCTCACCACTTCCATCGCCGCGCGGAGCTTCTCCGCCGCGTGGGTCGGGTCGTCTGACTCCAGGATCCCAGCGTGCGTCTTCACGATCTCGCCGAGCGCCGAGAACGTGATCCCCTCGCCGTAGGGGAGGCAGCGCCCCTCGCGCCAAGCAACCTCCTCTGGCCGGCGCTCGACGCGACTCCTGAACTCGCGGACGAGCCGTGACTTGCCGACGCCAGGCTCACCGACGACCGTGACCAGCTGGATCGAGCGCTCCCGGAGCGTGCGGGTGAACGCGTGCTCGAGCAGCGCGACGTCCTCATCGCGACCGACGAACGGCGCGGGCGGCGTTTGTCGTTCGGCGCCGCGGTGCGCTATTGCGCGCCAGACGTGCACCGGCTCGGCCTTGCCCTTGAGGGACGCGGGCTCAAGCTGCTCGTATTCGATCGAGTCGCGGGTCGTCCGGTAGGTCAGCTCGCCAACGACGACGCCGTCGAGCGGAGCCACCTCCTGGAGCCTCGCGGCCGTGTTGACCACATCGCCCGCGACCATGATCTCGCCGCGCTCTGGGTGCGCGGAGAGTTCGACGATCGCCTCGCCGGTGTTCACGGCCGCTCTCAGCGCGAGCTCTGCGCCCGGTCGAGCCTCGTTCAACTCGGCGATTGCATCGATGATCCCGAGCGCAGCTGTCACGGCGCGGACGGCGTCGTCCTCGTGGGCCGTGGGTGCGCCGAAGACGCCCATCACGGCGTCGCCGACGAACTTCTCAACCGTGCCGCCGAGGCGCTCGATCTCCTGCTTCGCCCGGCTGTGGTACGGGCGCAAGAGCTCGCGTACGTCCTCCGGGTCGGCCCGCTCCGAGCGTGCGGTGAAGCCGACGAGGTCGGCGAAGAGGACCGAGACGACCTTCCGTTCCTCTACTGGCCTATCTGGATCGGCGCCCACGATCGCTTGAAGTCTAGGCCGCTCCTTTCGTGTCTCCTAGCGTTGGACCTCTTCAGTAAGTCGACGTCGTGGAATCGGGGAGCGATCTGCGGGTCGTGCCCCCGGCAAGAATCGAACTTGCGCACGCGGTTTAGGAACGTCCGCGCCGAAAAGTGGCTGCACAGCCGACCCTTTCAAGAGCATTCTGGCGGCTGCGCGCCAGCACGCGCGCCAGCGCGGCGCCGCGGTTGCTAGGAGCTGTTGCGGTGCGGAACCCGGACCGCGGTGGCGCAGCGGTCGGTGTTTCCGGCCATGTCGCGCCGGACGGACCGGATTTCGTAGACGCGGCCGGACTTCGCGAACCGCTCGGCGCGAAGAAAGCCGCTCGTGTCCGCCGCGCCGACAGCTTCTGCTCCGCTTCGATGTCCTCGGACGACCATTCCCACCGCGGCGCGTCGGCGTCGCGTTCTGGCGGGGCGTCAGGCGACGTTCTGCTCGGACCGGTTCGCCGCGTCGTCCTCGGACGTTCCTCGGATTCCGGGTGGGAGCCGTGGAGCAGCTGGATCTCGTAGATGTGCCGGTGTGTCGGCCAGGCACCCCCGGATACGTCAGCCAGCCTTCGTCGCGCAGCCGCCTGAGGCGCTTCGACAGGTAGTCCAGGCTCTGGGGCGGCGAGACGGGCCATCAGGCCCGGGTTGCGGTGAGTTCCTCCGAGTGCCAGAATGGCAATAGCGTTTCCCTAGTGGAGATACCCCAGGTCGATGTCCTTCCTCCTTGCGTGCCCGTCTTGCGGACCGCGTGACGTCAACGAGTTCGTCTGCGCCGGCGAGGTGACAATTCGCCCGACGGGGACGCCCTCGCTGCGCGAACTCTCGACGTACGTCTATTTCCGCAAGAACGTCGCCGGTGAGCAGCGCGAGTGGTGGTTCCACCGCTTCGGGTGCGAGCAGTGGTTTCAGGCTGTCCGGGACACGCGCACGAACGACGTGCTGGCGAGCGAACTGGTGGGTCGGCTCCGAGCGGCCGCGGCGGCACCAGCGGCAGCGGCCATCCCGGACACGCCGGCAACGTGACGCGCCTTCCGCCGACGTCGACGGAGCGACTGAATCGGGAGCGGCCTCTGGCGTTCTTCTTCGAGGGGAAGCCGGTGCGCGCCTACGAGGGCGACACCATTGCTTCCGCGCTCTTCGCGTCTGGGCGCCGGGTCTTCTCACGAAGCTTCAAGTACCACCGCCCGCGCGGGCTGCTCTGCTGCTCGGGGCAATGCCCGAATTGCCTGATGCGCGTCGACGGCGTCCCCAACGTGCGCGCGTGCACCCAGCTCGCACGTGAGGGCATGAAGGTTCGCAGCCAGAACGTGCTCGGCTCGCTCGACCGAGACCTGCTGGCCGTGGTCGACAAGGTCGGCGGGCCGTTCACGCCCGTCGGCTTCTACTACCGCACGATGATGAGGCCGCGGCGCGCGTGGCCCCTCTACGAGCGATTTCTCCGCAACGTGGCCGGCCTCGGTCGTGTGGACAAGGACGCGACTCGATCGCGCCGCTTCGACACCGAGCATCGCCGTGCACAAGTGCTCGTGATCGGAGGCGGACGCGCCGGTGTTGCGGCCGCGAGGGCGGCCTCGGCCAGCCGCCGAGAGGTCGTACTCGTCGACGAGGGACTGTTCCCGGAGAGGATTCGCGAACCGCGGGTCGAGGTGATCGCGCCGGCCCGCGCGCTCGGCATCTACGAAGGTGGGCTCGTACCCGTCGACGCGGGCGATGTCCTGTTGCGCTTCCGTGCAGACAGGATCGTCGTCGCAACAGGAACGATCGAGCAGCCGCTCGTCTTTCCCGGCAATGACCTCGTCGGTGTCATGCTGCCGAGCGCCGTCCGCCGACTGGTCAGGGACTGGTCGCTCCGGCCGGGCGAGCGCGCTGTGGTGGTCACGGCCGATCAGAACGGCGCGGCCGCCGCCGACGACCTACGTAACGCGGGCGTGGAACTCGCCGAGATCGTGCGCGTCCGTCGCGGCCGGCCGGCCGAGATCGTTGCGCGCGGAAAGCACGGGCGCGTCCGTTCGATCGAGATCGAAGGTCGCTCCGTCGCGTGCGATCTGGTCGTCATGTCCGGCGGGAGGCAGCCCGCCTACTCGTTGCTCGCGCAGGCCGGCGCACGGATCGAGTACGACGCCGCGCGCGGGATCTTCGTCCCGTGTGACCTCCCGGCGAACGTGGAGGCGGTCGGCTCCGTCACGGGCGAGCGCAGTGCGGCGTCCGTCCCGCCACCGTCGTTCGATGGCCCCGGCAAGTGCTTCGTCTGCATCTGCGAGGACGTGACGGTGAAGGACGTCAAACGGGCGATCGCGGAAGGCTTCGACTCGATCGAGCTTGCCAAGCGCTACACGACCGTGACGATGGGTCCCTGCCAGGGTCGCCTCTGCCACGTGCCCTCGATTCGGCTGTACGCCCGGGAGAATGGCGCCGACGAGGCGACCATCGGGACCACCACCGCCCGGCCACCCTGGGCACCAGTCTCGCTCGGCGTCCTCGCCGGCCGCGGCCACGAGCCTGCCAAGCGCACGTCGATCCACCACCGGCACAAGGAGCTCGGCGGACAGATGATGTGGGCCGGAGACTGGCGGCGCGTGCACTCGTACGGCGATGCGGCGGCCGAGGTGCGCGCCGTTCACGAGGGTGTCGGCATCATCGACGTCTCGACGCTCGGCAAGCTCGTCGTCGGGGGCGGGGACTCCGGACGCTTCCTCGAGCGCCTGTATCCCAACCGCTTTGCCGACCTGAAGATCGGACGCGTGCGCTACGCCGTGCTCGGCACGGACGCGGGCAGGATCATGGACGACGGAACGATCGGCCGCCTCGCTGACGAGCAGTTCTACGTGACGACCACGTCGACGGGCTCGGAGATAGTGCTCGAGTGGTTCGAGTGGTGGAATGCGGTCTGGGGTCTGGAGGTCGAGATCTCGAACGTGACGGGGGCGCTCGCGGCCGTCAACGTCGCCGGCCCGCGCGCGCGCGAGCTGGTGGGCCGGCTCACCGACCTCGACGTCTCGAGCGACGCGTTCAAGTACCTAGACGCGAAGCGCGCGCATGTGGCAGGCGTGCCGTGCCTGCTGCTCCGGATCGGCTTCGTCGGCGAGCTCGGCTACGAGCTTCACTTCCCGAGCGGGTACGGCGAATATCTCTGGGACACGCTGCTCGAGCGGGGCTCCGACCTAGGCGTCCGTCCCTTCGGACTCGAGCCGCAGCGCATTCTCCGCCTCGAGAAGCAGCACATCATCGTCGGCCAGGACACCGATACCGAATCGAACGCGCTCGAGGCGAACATGCCCTGGGTCGTGAAGTTCGACAAGGACGACTTCGTGGGCAAGTGGGCGCTCGAGCACGTTCAGGCGCGCGGGCTTCGCCAGCAGCTCGTGGGGTTCGAGATGGCCGACGGAGTGGTTCCTCCCGAGGGAGGCCAGATCGTCGTCGACGGACAGCCGGCGGGCCGCGTGACGAGCTCGCGCTGGAGTCACGAGGTCGGCAAGGCAATCGGCCTCGCGTGGGTGCCGTCCGCGTTCGCGGAAGAGGACGCTCGGGTCGACGTCAAGGTGAACGGACGTCTCGAGCAGGCGACGGTGCGACTGCGGCCGTTCTTCGATCCCGAAGGCGAGCGCCTCCGCGCGTGAGACAGCTCGAGTTCCTCAGCCTCGACCGGGCCGACGCGGTCAACGGATTCGAGCCGGCGTTCCGCTCGCCGCTCGAGCGAGCGCTGAGGCATGCCCCGCCGGCTGTCCAGGACATCTCGCACACCGGGAAGATCGAGGTCCGGGGCGAGGTCGAGCGCCTCGACGAGGGCGAGGTCGTGAGAATTCATCCGCAGCGCGCCCTCGTGTTGTGCGACTACGCTGACGCGGCAGAGGTTCGCGCTCGGCTCAGGGCCCGTTTCGAGCACGTCGTCGACGTGACGAGCGCGCTCGCCGGCATTCGCATCAGAGGCGAGCGTCTCCTCCGCCGGCTGACGGATCTCGACCTCGACGCCCTGCCGGCGACCGGAGCGGTTGCCCACGTGCCGGCGATCGTTCTGCGCGACGGGGACGAGTTCAGGATCTTTTTCCCGCAGGAGTACGGCCACTACCTGGCAGAGGTTGTCGTCGACACCGCCGCCGGACTCGCATGAAGGATCTCTTTCGAGCACGCCGGATGTGGCGGCCCCGCGGGGAGTTGAAAGACCGCTACGACGTCGTCATCGTGGGCGGCGGATCGCACGGCCTCGCCACGGCGTACTACCTCGCGAAGAACCACGGCATCGCGAACGTCGCCGTCCTGGAAAAGAGCTACATCGGCTCCGGCGCCGCCGGACGTAACACGACCATCATCCGCTCGAACTACCGCACCCCCGAGGGCGCGAGGTTCTACCAGAGCAGTGTCGAGCTGTACGAGCGGCTGTCGCTGGACCTCGGCTTCAACCTGCTCTTCTCCCAGCAGGGGCACCTCACGCTGGCCCACTCGGAGCGGGCGCTGTTCACGATGACCGAGCGCGCCGAGGTGAATCAGCTGCTTGGAATCGACAGCCGGGTCGTCGATCCGGACGAGATCGCAGCGCTCTGTCCCGAGCTCGACCTCTCGCAGAACGTGACCTGGCCGATCATGGGCGCGCTCTACCACCCGCCGGGCGGGATCATCCGGCACGACGCAGTCGTCTGGGGCTTCGCGCGCGGCGCCGACCGCAGAGGCGTCGAGATCCACCCGTACACCGAGGTGACGGGGATCGAGCGGTCGAACGGGCGCGTAACAGGCGTGACGACGAACCGCGGGGAGATCGCGTGCGACACTGTCGTGAGCGCCACGGCCGGCTGGTCGACGCTCGTCGCAGACCTCGCAGACGTCCGCTTGCCGATCACGACGCACATCCTCCAGGCGTTCGTGACGGAGCCGCTCAAGCCGTTCCTCGACGTGATCATCGTGTCCTCGCAGATGCACGTGTACGTCTCGCAAACCGACCGCGGCGAGATCCTGATCGGCGCCGAGATCGAGCCTTACACGACGTACCGGGGCACGAGCACGTTCCCCTTTCTCGAGTACTCGGCGCGCCACACGCTCGAGCTCTTTCCGCAGCTCGAGAACGTGAGCGTCCTGCGCCAGTGGACAGGTCTCTGCGACCTCAGTCCGGACTACAGCCCGATCCTCGGCAGAACGGAGGTGGACGGCTTCTTGATCAGCGCCGGCTGGGGCACGTACGGCTTCAAGGCCGCGCCGATCGTGGGGACAACCCTGTCGGAGCTGATCGCAACGGCGCGCACGCCCGAGCTGATCGCGCCGTTCACCCTCGAACGCTTCTACAGCGACACGCTCGTCTCCGAGATCGCGGCCGCGGCCGTTTCGCATTGATGGCGCGAACGCAGCTACCGTCGAGTCTCGAGATCGCCCAGGCTGCACGGCTGCGGCCGATCTCCGCGATCGCAGAGGAAGCCGGCCTACGACAGGACGAGTACGAGCTCTACGGGCGCTACAAGGGCAAGATCGACCTCTCGGTGCTCGACCGGCTCCGCACGTCGCCGGATGGGAAGTTGATCTGCGTCACGGCGATCACGCCGACCGCGGCCGGGGAGGGGAAGACGACGACCTCGGTCTCGCTGACGCAGGGTCTCGGCACGATTGGCAAGCGGCCGATCCTGTGCCTGCGCGAAGCCTCGGTCGGCCCCGTCTTCGGCATCAAGGGCGGGGCCGCGGGCGGCGGGTACGCGCAGGTTCTCCCGATGGAGGACCTCAACCTGCACTTCACAGGCGACATCCACGCCATTGGCGCCGCGAACAACCTTCTCGCCGCAGTGCTCGAGGCTCACATCCTGCACGGCAACGGCCTGGGGATCGACCCGCTCTCGATCACCTGGCGGCGCTGCGTCGACATGAACGACCGCGCGCTGCGCCAGATCACGATCGGCCTTGGAGGCCGCGCAAACGGGTACGTCCGCGAGACCGGCTTCGACATCACCGCCGCCTCCGAGGTGATGGCGATCGTCGCGGTTGCACGAGATCTCTTCGACCTCCGCCGCCGGCTCGGCGCGATCACGGTCGGCTACACGTTCGCGGGCGAGCCCGTGACGGCCGAGCAGCTCAACGCCGCGGGCGCGATGACCGTCCTCCTGAAGGACGCCTTGAAGCCCAACCTCGTGCAGACCCTGGAGGGCCAGCCCGCGATCGTGCACACGGGGCCGTTTGCCAACATCGCGCACGGCAACAACTCGCTCGTCGCCGACCTTGTCGCGCTCAAGCTCGGCGACTACGTCGTGACCGAGAGCGGTTTCGGCTCCGACATGGGCATGGAGAAGTTCCTGAACATCGTCTGCCGGCTGGGCGGGCTCTCACCGAGCGGGATCGTGCTCGTCGCGACGGTGCGGGCACTCAAGCACCACGGCGGCGATCCGGACGGAGGACTCGACGCGATCGAGCGAGGGGCGGCGAACATGCGCCGGCACCTCGAGATCGTGAACGGATTTGGGCTGAACGCCGTCGTCGCGGTCAACCGGTTTCCGGACGACAGCGACGGCGAGATCGAGCTGGTGCGGCGGCTCGCGATCGAGCAGGGCGCGCACGCCGCGGAGGTCAACGAGGGGTTCGAGCACGGTGGCGCCGGCGCCACCGCGCTCGCAGAAGCAGTCGTCGACGCAACGCGGGAGCCGCCGTCGTTCGACTACACGTATCGCGACGACGCCCCGATCGAGACCAAGCTCGAGGCGATCGCCACACGTGTCTATGGGGCCGACGGCGTCTTTCTCCTCAAGACCGCTGCCGAGAAGGTGGGGCAGTACACGGCTGCCGGCCTCGACCGCGTCCCGATCTGCATGGCCAAGACGCACCTGTCGCTCTCGCACGATGCCACGCTGCTCAACGCTCCCAGCGACTTCACCGTCACAGTGCGCGACATCCGCGCCTACACGGGCGCGGGCTGGCTCGTGGCCCTCTGCGGCGACATGCAGACGATGCCGGGCCTCGCCACGCGCCCGGCCGCGTTCACGGTCGACATCGACGGCGAGGGCCGCACCGTCGGCCTGTTTTGAGCGGCAGCGAGCTGGCCGGGTTCGTTGGCGCGCTGGCGGCGGATCCGCCGGGTCCCGCATCCGGGTCCGCGGCCGCGGTCGCCGTGGCGATGGCAGGCGCGCTGGCGGAGCTCGCCGCCAGGCGCTCCGGGGAGGCGGAGAGCGAGGCGCAGGCCGCGGCCGTGCGCGCCCGCTCGCTCCCGCTCGCGGATGCCGACGCGCGCGCGTATGCGGAGGTGCTCGGGTCCCGTGGCAACGAGCGGCGCGCGGCGCTCGCGTGCGCGTCGGACGTCCTCCGGGAGATCGCCGCGGCCGCCGTCGAGGCGCACCGCGTGGCGGAGTCGCTGATCGGGCGCGTCGAGGGCCCGCTGCGGGGGGAGGTGACGACGGCAGTCGCGCTCGCGGAAGCCGCGCGAAGCGCAGTCGAGCAGCTCATCAGGATCAACGCCGAAGACTCTCCGTGAGCGACGCCGTCGAGGCGATCCTGAGCCTCGCGTGGACGGACGTTCCCGATCCCGTTCGCTCGCGGCTCGCTTCCCTCACGAGCGACTTCGGCGCGGTCTGCGTCGCCGGTCGCGTGACCGAGACGGCGCGAATCGCAGCCGACCACGCGGGGGCCGAGCATCCGGGCGAGGCCGCGACTGCGCTGCTCGACGGCCGCCGGCTTGCAGCGACGGGAGCCGCTTTCGCGAACGGCGTGCTCGCGAACGCGCTCGACTTCGACGACGGCCATCGCCTCGTCAAGGGCCATCCCGGCGCGAACGTGATTCCTGCCGCCCTCGCCGCGGCCGAGACGGCGGGCGGCGACCGCGACGACCTGCTCGCTGCGGTCGCCGTCGGCTACGAGGTCGCGCTGCGCGCCGGCATGCACCTGCACGCGGCGAGCGGCGAGTACCACGCATCGGGCGCGTGGGGCTCGGTCGGCGCGGCTGCTGCGGCGGCGCGCCTGCTCGGCCTGAATCCCGACCAGACGCGGCATGCGCTCGGGCTCGCCGGATACCACGCGCCGATCGCGCCGATCATGCGGTCGGTCGCGGACCCGGCGATGACGAAGGACGCCTGCGGCTGGGGAGCCTCCGTGGGCGTCTCCTCGGCACTGCTCGCGTCACGCGGCTTCACGGCCCTCGCCGGCGACTTCCTCGCGACCGATATCGGCGAACGCTGGCACCTGCTCGACGTCTACGTCAAGAAGTTCCCGTGCTGCCGTTGGTCGCACCCGGCGATCGAGGCAGCACTCGACCTGAGGGCGGAAGCGGAGCTGGACATCGAGCGAATCGCCCGCATCCGGCTCCGCACGTTCGCCGCGGCCGCCGCGATCGCGTGCGGTGTGCCGGTAACCACCGAGCAGGCGCAGTACAGCCTCGTCTGGCCGGTCGCGGTTGCGCTCGCGCACGGTCGCTTCGCCGTCGAGCACGTGCTGCCGCCGGCGTTCGCCGACGGTGCGCCGCGGCACCTCCTCGAGCTGGTCGACGTCGAGGTCGATCCCACCTTCGAGAGCGAGTTCCCCGCGCGGCGCCGCTCCTCGCTGACGATCGAGACCGAGGACGGTCTTCGCTACGAATCCGGACCCCGTGAGTCTCCGGGCGAGCCGGACGATCCGCGCTGGCAAGAGATCGTGGATGCGAAGAGCGCGGCCTATCCGGACGATCTGCTGTTCGCGCGCGGCAGACCCTGGTCTAACGCCGCTCGAGCGCGTCTGCGATCTCGTAGTAGTCGCCCGCGTCGGCCGTGAAGATGTGACGGCTCGGGCGCAGGCCCGTCGGCTCGTCGAGCGTGCCCGCGGCGATGCTGACCGAGTCGCCGCCTTCGCGCTCCCAGAAGACGCTCGCTCCGCACTCGGCGCAGAAGCCGCGCCGGCGCTCATCGCTCTCGTACCAGCGCAGTCCGCGCTCCTCCACGAGCTCGAGGTCGTCGCGCGCGCATTGCGTGTAGGCGGCGAAGTGGCCGTGCGTCCGGCGGCAGCGCGCGCAGTGGCAGAAGACGACGTCGCGCATCGGGCCAACGACGCGGTACCGCACGGCGCCGCAGAGACAGCCGCCCGAGCCGCGCGGGTCCAGGACGGATTCCCCAGCCGTCGCACGCCGACGGCGCGTCATTGCGTTGGCAGCCCAGGGCGATCGAATTCGTCGTGGTGGGCGAGCCACCACCGTGCGATGTCGATCCGCCGCATGAAGATCGCCGCGGGCTGCGCGGCGGCGTGCGCGATGAAGTCGCGCACGGCCGCGGCGCGGCTCGGCTGACCGCTCCAGCGGGCGTGGACGCAGACCGTCATCATCCTGCCGCCCCGCTCGTCCGCCTCCTCGAGCAGATAGTCCAGCGCGAACCGGCAGTTGTCGACGAAGTCCTGCGGGCTCGAGAAGCCTGGCGCCGTCAAATACCGCGCGTCGTTCAGCACCTTCGAATATGGAACGACGAGCAGCGGCGTGCCGGCGACATCCGCAAAGTAAGGCAGGTCGTCGTTGCAGGGATCCGAGTAGTAGACGAAGCCGCCCTCCTCGACGACCGGCTCGCGCGTGTAGACGCTCGGGAACGTGCGGGCGTTCCAGCCGAGCGGCCGCTCGCCGAGCAGCTCGCCAAACCGGTCGATCGCGCGGTGGAGGTGCGCGCGTTCCTCGTCGCGCGTCTGCGTCCACGGCTCCGTCCACCGCAAGCCGTGGCCCAGGACGTCGTGCTCCCGCTCGACCATCCACCCCGCAACGTCCGGGTTCCGCTCGAGCGCCGCCGCGCAGGCCGAGACCGTGACGGGGATGCCCGCACGGTCGAACAGGTGGGCGAGGCGCCAGATGCCGGCACGGCTGCCGTACTCGTAATGGGTCTCGGTGCCGAGGTCGCGGACCCGCACATCGACCTCCGCCGACGTCTCGCCCCAGGCGTCGTTCCTGCCGCCGCCGTCCGGGATCGAGTACTCCGCGCCCTCTTCGTAGACGAGCACGAGGTTGATCGCGACCTGCGCGCCTTCCGGCCAGACCGCCTTCGGCGCACGGCGGCCGTAGCCGACGAAGTCGCGGTTCGGGCCGGTCAGTTCCACGGATAGGGCGAGTTCGAGACGGCGTGCGTGATGCCGGCCTCGTAGCGCGCGAGGCGGAACGGCTCGAGCCGCGCCTCGTCGCGGCCGAGGATGTCCCGCGCGGCGAGCTTGCCCATCCCGATCATCTTGAAGCCGTGGTTCGAGTCCATGATCACGTACGCGTTCGGGCGCACGAAGTCGACGATCGGATAGTTGTCCGGGGTGAACGCGCCGATCCCACCGTGCGAGTCGAGGTGCCATTCGCGGCCCTTGCCGCGGAAGCGCTCGTGCGCCCACGCGAGGCCTGACGTGAAGTAGTCCGCGAACTCGTCGCCGACGACGTGCGCGGGGTTTTCGTGCCCGTACGGCTCGAGCTCGACGTCCGGGCCGAGGTGGATCGGAACGCCGCCGCCCTGGACGCCGAAGCCGCGCCGCCCGATCTTGTAGTAGATCCCCCACGGGCCGTCTTCGAGGACGCGCCCGTCGCGGTCGGATCGCAAGGGGACGATGTGGTCGAGGTGAATGACCGGCGGCTCGTTGCCGTTCGCATCGGTCAGCTCGACGTCGTCGAGCCAGTAGTCGCCCTCTTGCAGCTTCCAGTACGTGACGATGGGCTTCGCCATGGAGCCGCCGCCTGCTTGAACGTTCACGTCCGGCGGCAGGTCGAGCATCCGCCAGAGCTGGCCCGCCCACGGCCCCGGCCCGGCGACGAGCAGATCGGTCTCGATCGTCCCGGCGCTCGTCTCCACCGTGTGCACGGAACCGTCGTGCAGATCGATCCCCGTCACCTCGACGCCCTCGAAGATCCGCACTCCCTCGGCTCGCGCAAGTCGCGCGAGGTTCTGCACCGTCTGCCTCGTCGCAGCCCAGC
The DNA here is from genome assembly GCA_046262315.1 of Gaiellaceae bacterium. Classification (GTDB taxonomy): domain Bacteria; phylum Actinomycetota; class Thermoleophilia; order Gaiellales; family Gaiellaceae; genus JACVRM01. The sequence goes on along the minus strand of JBHEMZ010000081.1, from coordinate 12,003 downwards.
CGCCCTGCCGCTCGTGGAGCACGGCCTCGATCCCGTCGCCGTTCCAGTCGGGGAAGATCGCCTCCATGTGCTGCCGGCAGCGTTCCTCGCCGAGGACGACGTCGGAGCGGTAGCCGATCTCCGCCTGCCGCCGCTGGATCGCGACGCAGTCCTCGGCCTGCACCTCGGGCACCGCCGCGATGTAGCCGACGGGGTGGTAGCCGAAGCCCGCAGGATCGGACTCGAACAGCTCGACCGACACGCGAATCACTTCGGCCATCGCGGGCGAGAAGTAGAAGTTGCGGACGACTCCGCAGGCGATCCCGGAGGCGCCGGCGCCGATGAGGCTCTTCTCCAAGACGATTACGTCCCGCCCGGAGCCCGCGCCTTTCCGCTGGAGCTCGAGCGCAAGATGGTAGGCGCTCGAGAGCCCATGTACGCCCCCTCCGACGACGACGTATGGCGATGAGTCCGGCAGGGTCACGTTAATTGCCTTCGCGGCAATTGCATGTCAAAATCGAGGCCGAGCCTACCATGCCTCGGACAGGTCAGCCAGCGCACCGCCAGGTCGCCGCCGTCACCCGCGCGCTGGCGGTGGTGGACGCTCTGGCAGACGGCGAGGCCGAGCTCGGGACCAACGAGATCGCGCGCCGCACGGGCATCAACGCGAGCACCGTCTCTCGCCTGCTCGCGACGCTCGCGGGCGCCGGCCTCGTCGAGCACGTGGCTGACACGGGACGCTACCGCCTCGGTTTGCGCCTCGTGCAGCTCGGCAACGCCGTGCTCGAGCGGCTCGACCTGCGCGAGATTACGCGCCCGCATCTTCGCGCGCTCGTCGCCAGCACGGACGAGACGGCCACGCTCTCGGCTCCGGGGGAGCGCAATGCGGTCACGATCGACTTCGTGCAGAGCCCATCCTCGGTGCAGAGCGTTGCGCAGGTCGGGCGGCCGAGCGTCGGCCACGCCACTGCGACCGGAAAGGTGATGCTCGCCTTCGCAAGGGGCGAGGCGCCCCCGGGCGCGATGGAGTCCTACACCTCCCGGACGATTACCGACCCGGCGGTGTTGGCGGCGGAGCTCGATCGCGTGTGCGTGCGTGGCTGGGCGCAGTCAATCGGCGAGCGGGAGGAAGACCTGAACGCCGTGGCCGCGCCGGTCTGGGACAGCTACGGCCAGCTCGTCGCGATCGTGGGCGTGCAAGGTCCTGCGGCCCGCTTCACGGCGAAGACGATGCGAGGCGTCCTCGAGCAGTTGCAGGAGCACGCGGCCGCGATCTCGTCGGATCTTGGCTGGCAGGCGCCTAGGTCCCGGTGACACCCGCCAGCTCGAAGAAGTTGCGAAGGACGCGCTCGCCGTCGGAGTGCTCCGGTGAGAATTCCTCGGGATGGAACTGTGTGCCCCACCAGCCCCGCGCCGAGTCGGCGATTGCCTCGACGTCACACTGAGCGCTGCGCGCGACGACGCGGAAGCTGTCCGGCAGATTCGTGATCTCGTCCGTGTGGCGGTGATACACGGTGATCTGGCGGGGCATCCCCGCCAGGAGGCCGGTCTGCTCCAGCACGTCGATCGGCGCGAAGCCGGTGTCGATTTCCCTGCGAGCGCGGCCGACCGAGCCGCCGGCGAACATCGCTTGCAGCTGCATCCCGGCGCAGATGCCGAGTATCGGCCCGTCGAATGCGCGGACCGCGTGGCCAAGCCGCTCGAGCATCGCTTCGTCGTGTGCCGCCCACGGCGCGGAGGAGCCGCTGAGCACGACGGCCGCGAAGCCGTCGAGGCTCTCGACCTCGAGGTAGTGCTCACTCGTTACGGCGGTGCCGGCGATGGTCTCGAGACGCTGCCGGACTTGCTCGTACGCCTGCCTTCCGGTCGCGCTCAGAACCTCTGGGTGCTCGGTGACGACGAGGAGGATGTCCACGCGAGCCGATCCTGCACGACCGGCGCCCATCGCGCGATGAGCGCCGGTCGTGTCACCGCACTTCCTACTTGATGAAGCCGTTCTGCTTCAGGAACGCCTCCGCGACCTCTTCGGGGAACTTGCCCCGCACGTCGACGTCCGCGTTCATCTTCTGCATGCGGCTGTTCGTCAGCTGCAGCGAGATCAGCTCGAACATCCTCGCCAGACGCGGGTACTTCTCGAAGACGCTTGCGCGAACGTTGAGCGAGGGGTTGTAGATCGGGAAGAACTGCTTGTCGTCCTTGATGACTGTCAGGCCCAGTCCCTCGATGCGGCCGTCCGTCGCGAAGACCTCGCCGAAATTGCACTGCTTGCCTTCGTCGGTCAGCTTGTAGATCAGGCCCTCGTCGACCTTGACGATGTTGCCCGAGGGGAACTTGAACCCGTACGCCTTCTCCACCCCCGGAAGCCCGTCGTTGCGCGTGGAGAACTCGGTGGCGACGCAGAGGGTCGCGTCCTTGGGCCTCGTCCGGATCAGCTTCGCGAAGTCGGAGATCTTCGCGACGCCGAACTTCGAAGCTGCCTCCTTGCGTACCGCGAAGGCATAGGTGTTGTCGAACGGGGCCGGTGCCAGCCAGACCACGCCGTTCCCGCGGTCCTCCTGCTTGACCGCGGCCCACTGTTTCTGGCTGTTCGGGATCGGATCGGTGTGCTTGAGATGGACGACCCAGCCCGTGCCGGTGTACTCCCAATACATGTCGACGTCGCCGGAGAGCAGAGCCGCCCGGACGACAGAGGTCCCGCCCAGGTTCGTCTGGTCCTTGATCTTGGCCCCGGTGGACTCGAGCGCCTTCTTGGCGATCTGCCCGAGGATGACTTGCTCCGTGAACTTCTTGGAGCCGATCGTGAACGACGCGCCGCTGAAGTTGAACTGCGAGAGAACGGGACGGGTGTACTTGACCGTCTCGACCCGGAGGACCCTGTCCTCGGGGTCGGCGAGTGCAGAATCCTTGCCGGCTCCGCCGTCCAGGGTGTCGGTGCCCGGCCCGCCGTTCAGGCTGTCGTTGCCGGCGCCGCCGCGCAGCGTGTCCTTGCCTCCGAGCCCGGTGAGCTTGTCGTTCCCCCCGAGACCGCAGATGACGTCGGCCTTCTTCGTGCCCTTGAGGACGTTCGCCTTCGCGGTGCCCTTGATCGTGCACTTCGCAGCGGTGCTGGCCGCCCCGACGGTACTACCGACCACCACGACCGTGGCGGCGAGTCCAACCACGACCGCGATCTTGCTCTTCATGGATCGCATCTGCCGAAAACCCCCTTTTGTAGGTCGGTACCGAATGCCTGCGAGCTTTTGCATGGCTAGAGCCCCCTTGGTGTCAGAACGTCCTCGGCGATGCTCGCGAGCCAGTCGATGGTCAGCGCGAGCACCCCGGTCAAGACCGCGCCGGTGATGAGGACGGGATCGCGATCCAGCGCGAGACCGTTGATGATGAGATCCCCGAGCGTGCCGGCATTGGTGAACGCGCCGAGCACGGCCACCCCCACGTTGAGGATCAGCGCCGTTCTCGCGCCGGCAAGAATGACGGGCACGGCGAGTGGAAGCTCGATCCGCACCAGCACCTGCAACTTCGTCATCCCCATCCCGCGCGCGGCTTCGATGAGCGACCGGTCGACCTGCTGAAGCCCGACCATCGTGTTTCGCAGGATCGGCAGGGCGGAGTACGCGACCAGCGCATACACGGCCGGCCTGAATCCGATCCCGATCGTGAGCGTGAAGAGAACGAGGAGTCCGACCGAGGGAATCGCCTGCCCGATGTTGGCAACGGCGAGCACGAGCGGCGTCAAAAACCGGGTGATCGGGCGCGTGACAAGAATGCCGAGCGGCACCGCGAGCATGAGCACGACCACGGTCGAGACGGCGGCGAGGTTGATGTGCTCGATGAGCCGCTCCCTCAGGTAGTCCGCGTTCAGGGTGCGTTGCTCGATCGAGTCGAGCTCTCTGCGGCTGACGTACAGGTAGAGCGCGAGGCAGACGAGCGAGAGGAAGGCCGGCATGGCCAGATATCTCAGGCCTCTCGGCAGACCGGCCCTGGCCTTCAACTGCGCCTCGACGGCACTCGGCGGCAGAACTCCTGCGGCCGCGGCGCCTCCCGCATCCGGCACGACGGGGGTCCGAACGACCTCGGGCACTAGGAGCCCACCGACGCGGCCTCGGACGGATCGGTCGCCGGGGCGTCCGCGTCCTCGCCCCGGTAGCGCTGCCGGGCCTCGGTTCGCATCGCCCTGATCGCCGCGGCGATCGTCTCGATGTCGATCACGCCTTGGTAGACGCCCTCGGCGTCTACGACTGCGGCCGCACCCTGCAGTGAGGTCAGCATCTCGTTGAGGGCGTCGTACAGCGTCGCCTGCTCGTCGATCGCCGGCGTCGCGGGGAGGCCGGTCTCCGCGAGCGGCGTGTCGACATGCTCCAGGTCCATCGTGTTGATCCAGCGCTGCGGGCGGCGCTGGTCGTCGAGCAGCAGCACAGAGCCCTTGTCCGAACCGAGCAAGGCGGCGCGCACCGACTCGCGGTCTGCCGAGAGGTCGGCCGCCGGCCAGTGGATGAGCTCTACGTCGCGGAGCTGCGTCAGGTTGAGCCGCTTGAGAGATGCCCCGGCTCCGATGAAGTCTTCGACGAAGCGGTTCGCCGGCGCAGTCAAGATGGTCGCGGGTGTGTCGTACTGGGCGACGTGTGACCGGTCGTCGAGGATTGCGATCCGGTCGCCCATCTTGATCGCCTCGTCGATGTCGTGCGTGACGAACACGATCGTCTTACGGATCTGGGTTTGGAGCTGGAGGAATTCGTTCTGGAGCCGTCCGCGCGTGATTGGGTCGATCGCGCTGAACGGCTCGTCCATCAAGATGACGGGCGGATCCGCCGCCATCGCTCGCGCCACCCCGACCCGCTGACGCTGCCCGCCGGAAAGCTCTTTCGGGTACCGCTTCGAGTAGAGGGACGGATCCATGCCGACCATCTCGAGCAGCTCGTCGACTCGAGCTGCGACGCGCTTCCTGTTCCAGCGCAACATGCGCGGGACGGTGGCGATGTTGGCCGCGATCGTCGCGTGCGGGAAGAGCCCGATCTGCTGGATGACGTAGCCCATGCGCCGCCTCAGCTTGTCCGCGTTCACCGACGTGACGTCCTCACCTTCGAGGAAGATCCGCCCCGACGTCGGCTCGATCAGGCGGTTGATCATCCGGAGCGTGGTGGTCTTGCCGCTTCCCGACGGCCCGACCAGGATCACGATCTCCCCGTCGGGAATGTCCAACGTCAGCTCGTCGACCGCATTCTGCTTCTGCCCCGGGAAACGCTTGGTCAGGCTCTCGAGCCTGATCATCGCTTCGCCGGTCATCTGAGTCCTCTCGGAGTCGTCAGCTTCATGACGCCGAGGTAGAAGATGTCGAAGAGGAGCGCCAGTACCACGATTCCGAGGGTCCCCCCGAGCGCGAGGTGGACTGCCGTGGGCGTCCCGATCCGTGACAGGCCCGCGAAGATGTCCTCACCCAGGCCCGGCCCGTTCACGTACGCGCCGATCGCGGCGATTCCGAGCGTCATGACCGTCGAGACGCGGATCCCCGTCAGAATGACGGGCCACGCCAGCGGGAGCTCGATCCTGACCAGACGTCGAAGCCTTCCCATCCCCATGCCCTGGGCGGACTCGATGATCGCCGGGTCGACACCGCGGAGACCGGTGATCGCGTTCCGCGTGATGGGGAGGAGGGCGTAGATCACGAGCGCGACCAACACGGGCCGGTACCCCAGGCCGACGAAGGGGATGAGCAGGCCGAACAGGGCGAGCGAGGGCACTGTGAGCGACGCGCCTTGTATTCCGAGCACGATCGCCGCCAGGCGATCCCTGCGATAGGTCAGCACTGCGATGACGATCGAGATCGCGGTCGCGATCAGGATTGCGACCATGACGATCTTCGCGTGGGCGACCGCAAGGTCGAAGATGTGCCCGCGCCGATAGTCGAGGTAGTCGAGAAATTCCCTCACGCGCTCTTCCTGCCTTCGACGCTGGGCCATCCGAGGTGGACGGAGACTTGGTCTGCGGCCGTCTTGACCGCGAGCCCGGCCGCCTCGAGTCGGTCCGCCAAGCGAAACTTCGGTCCCGAGACGTTCAATGCGGCGACGACCGAGCCGCGGAAGTTCCGCACGGGAGCGCCGGCTGCCACGAGGCCGAGCTCGAACTCCTCGTCGACGACCGCGAAGCCGCGGCGGCGAGCGGCCGCGACTCGCTGCGCGAGCTGCTCGACGCCGCTGGGCGTGTTCGGGCCGGGACAGTCGAACCTGACGCCGCCGAGCAGCTCGAGCAGATCCGACAGCTCGTGGTCGAAGAGCAGCGCCCGTCCTGACGACGTGCAGTAAGCCGGCACCGTCCGGCCGATCCAGCCGGAGGCCTGCACCGCCCGATTGGGCGACTCCGAAAGAATCGTCATGACCTCGGCGCCCTGGAGCAGGGAGAGGTGCACGGTCTCGTCGAGCCCGCGAACCAGTCTTTTCAGAACGGGCATGGCAGCCGCGAGCAACTGGGCATCCCCCGCCCGGCCGGCCATGGTGAAGAGGCGCCACCCGAGGCGGTACTCGAGCGACTCGGCATCCCGGTCGACGAGCCCGTACTGGGCAAGCACCTTGAGCGAGCGCGAGACCTGGCTTTTCTCTCGCCCGACGACCTTTGCAATCTGCGAGACGCCCATACCGTCCCCGCCCCCCGTGTCTGCCTGCTCGAGGGCGAACAGGATCGCAATTCCGCGCCGCAGGCTTGTTGCTTCCGCAGCAACCACCGTTGCGACCCTACTAGGGTCGTGCCGGGTAATTCAAGGCCTGCGGGCCTCCTCCCTGTCGCCGGCACGTCGGATCTCGAGCACGTATGCGGCCATCACGTCCTCACCCCCGAGAGTGACATGGAACGCATCCGACAGCTGCTCGACACGCCGGATTTGCTCTGCGTTGCGCTGGAACAGCGGCGTGAAGGGGAAGAAGCCGACGTCGGCGACTCGAGCGGTCAGCCCGACCCGCTCCAGGAGCTCGGCCGTCTGGAGCTGGCTCAGGATCGAAAGTTGCATGACATAGGCGAGGCCTTCCTCCTCCAGGAGCTTCGGTAGCAGCCCGATCAGGTGGTCGACGAGGTTTCGGCCCCAATAGTCGAGCGGCCGGTGGCCGGTGAACTGCTCGAAGGGGTCGACGGGTATCTGGTACAGGCTCGCGACGACGACGTCGTACCGCTCGCTCGGCTCGAACATATAGAGGTCGACTTCCGCGCCCGTAACCCTGTCGGCAACGCCGCTCCGGAAAGCATTGGCGAGGGTGTTCGCCACCGCCTCTCGCTGGATGTCGATCGCGTGCACGTGCCGGGCGCCGTTCAGGGCGAGCTGGGTCGCGAGCAATCCGCTGCCGCAGCCGACGTCGAGGCAGCCCTTGCCCGAACCGATCTGCTGCTGCAGCAGGTACTTCCAGACGAGCAGGCTCCCGACCGTCGGTACGAAGACGTCCGGATCGAAGGTCAGCTCGGGGAAGGGCAGCGGGTAGATCACGCTTCCTGTCTCGTCCGTCCACGGCCCGGGCAGGTGAGCCGGCGTCTCCGCCGGCTGCAATGGCTCTGGAGCGGGCAAGCTGCGGGGCCGGCCGGGCTCCGTGCCGGCGAGCTTCGACCGAGCCGCTGCGATGTGGGCGGGAGAGGTGCCGCAACAGCCGCCGACGATCTGCGCGCCCTCGCTCCGCCAGCGCAACGCGAGCTGGGCATACTCGTTCGGGCCGACGCGCTCGTCGAACCTCCAGCCCGAGCCGGAGAAGTAGCCGAGATTCGGATAGACGCCGAGTGGGAGATCCGTGAAGTCCCGTAGCCACGGCAGCATCCCCTCGACGTGCTCGGGCGGGAGGCAGTTGATCAGGAGCGCCGAGACGCCGAGGTTCTCGAACTCTCGGGCCGCGCGACCGAAGAGATCACCCTCAGGTCCTCCCCAGTGCTGGCCGTAGACTCCGCAGACTCCGTGACGACAGCGGCGGAAGCTCAACCAGACGGGCAGGCCCGTCTCGAGTGCGATCTCAGCCGCGGGCATCGTCAGGTCCTTTCGGATCAGCGACATCGTCTCCATGAGGATCAGGTCGGCAGGGTCGTCCTCGAGCACGCGTGTGAGCAGGCGGAGCGTGCCGAGTCGCTGCTCGCTGTCGATGTCACCGTTGACGCTGAATGCGATCGCGCAGGAGTCGGCGCGACCGCGCTCCTCGACGGCCGTTCGCGCGAGCTTGATCCCGAGCCGTGCGACGTCCATCCAATGCGTCGGGCCGGACCGGCCGGGAAGCCCGCCCGCCTCGAGCTCGGACGCGGCGAGAATCGCCCATGTGTTCGTCGAGATGACGTCGCAGCCCGCGGCGACGTAGCGTCGATGGACGTCGAGCACGGCGTACGGAGCTTGGTACAGCGCACCGGTTCCCCAGAGCCCGCGGTCGGCATCGCGAAGCTCGCCGGCCTGCTCGCGTTCGAGCTCCGTTGCGTTGCCTCCGTCAAGGATGACCGGGGCGTCGGCGGCGAGAAGACGCACGATGCGGTCGTACGCGGGTGAGGCGCGCCGGGTCACTGACGCAGGGCCGACGAGTGCCACGTTGCCTCCAGCTGCTCAGGGGAACATAATCGGCAACTGTCGTTGCTACTGGTGCAACGATGGCCGACACGCCGCCAAAAAGCAAATCGAGTCCGGAGGTGCCATGAATTACAAAGCGAAAGAGACGAAGCCCGGCCTGCTCGACCGGCTCGAGGTGGGCCCCGTCATCTGCGCAGAGGGCTACCTCTTCGAGCTCGAGCGGCGCGGGTATCTCCAGGCGGGGGCCTTCGTGCCCGAAGTCGTGCTCGAGCATCCGGAGCTCGTCGCTCAGCTTCACCGCGAGTTCGTTCATGCCGGCTCCGACGTCGTCGAGGCCTTCACCTACTACGCGCATCGCGAGAAGCTGCGGCTGATCGGCAAGGAGCACCTGCTCGAGCAGATGAACCGGCAGGCCCTCACGATCGCGAAGGAGGTCGCGGACGACACGGGCGCCCTGCTCGCCGGGGACATCTGCAACACCAACGTCTTCGTGGGCGATGACGAGTCGCGGCACGCGATTCGCGAGATGTTCGAGGAGCAGGTCGCGTGGGCCCTCGAGGCAGGCGTGGACTTCATCATCGGCGAGACCTTCTCGTGGGGCGCGGAGGCCTTGGTCGCCCTCGAGGTGATCAAGAAGACTGGGCTACCGGCAGTGATCACTCTTGCGATACACCAGGAGCCCGACACCCGCGATGGGTGGTCGCCGGAAGATGCGTGCAAACGGCTCGAGGAAGCGGGCGCCGACGTCGTCGGCCTGAACTGCATTCGTGGGCCGAAGACGATGCTGCCGCTGCTCGAGAAGATCAGGGCGAAGGTGGACGGGTACGTCGCGGCACTGCCGGTTCCCTATAGGACGACCGAGGAGCAACCGAGCTTCCAGTCCCTCCGCGACCCCGACTGCGACGTCATCCCGGGCGAGCGGCCCTTCCCGACGGCACTCGACCCGTTCGTGTGCAACCGCTACGAGCTGGAGGACTTCGCGCGCCGCGCGCGCGAGCTCGGCGTCGACTACTTCGGCGTCTGTTGCGGCGCCGGGCCGCACCACATCCGCGCCGTCGCGGAGGGGCTCGGGCGGACGCCGCCCGCGAGCCGGTATTCGCCCGACATGTCGAAGCACGCGTTCCTCGGCACTGACGAGCGCGTGAAGCCGGAATACCGTGAGTACGCCGACAAGCTGTGAGAACACACCTCGTGAGCGCCTCCTCTCGGGAGCGAACCGGTGAAACGGTTCTCGTTTCCTTTCCTGAGAAGGCGACCCTCGAGCGGCCAAAATGGCGCACCCGAAAAACCTCGAGGAAAGGGTAGAAGGCGATGGCGAACATCCTCTGCGTGCTCTACGACGACCCTGTGAGTGCATATCCGCCCTCCTACGCGCGAGACGACATCCCGAAGATCGAGCGGTATCCCGACGGCCAGACCACTCCGACTCCCGAGCGCATCGACTTCACGCCCGGCGAGCTGCTCGGGAGCGTCTCGGGCGAGCTCGGGCTACGGAGATTCCTCGAGGAGCGCGGGCACCGGCTCGTCGTCACCTCCGACAAGGACGGGCCCGACTCGGTCTTCGAGCGCGAGCTGTCCGAAGCCGAGATCGTGATCTCGCAGCCCTTCTGGCCCGCCTACTTGACTGCCGATCGCATCGAGAAGGCGCCGAACCTCAGGCTCGCGGTGACGGCCGGGATCGGCTCCGACCACGTCGATCTGCAAGCTGCGATCGAGCGCGGCCTCACCGTCGCCGAAGTCACCTACTGCAACAGCATCAGCGTCGCCGAGCACGTCGTCATGCTGATCCTCGCGCTCGTGCGGAACTACCTCCCCGCCCATCAACGGGTCATCGAAGGAGGCTGGAACATCGCCGACTGCGTCTCGCGGTCGTACGACCTCGAGGGCATGCAGGTCGGCACCGTGGGCGCAGGCCGCATCGGCTCGGCCGTGCTGCGCCGGCTGAAGCCGTTCGACGTCGGGCTGCACTACACCGATCGGCACCCTCTTCCGGACGACGTCGAGCGGGAACTGGGCGTCACCTACCACCCGGCCGCCGATTCGCTCGTCCGCGTGTGCGACGTGGTGACGATCAACGCGCCGTTGCATCCGGAGACCGAGCACCTCTTTGACGCCGACCTGATCGGCCAGATGAAGCGCGGCGCCTACCTCGTCAACACCGCGCGCGGGAAGATCTGCGACCGCGACGCCGTCGCGCGGGCGTGCGAGAGCGGCCAGCTCGCGGGCTACGCCGGCGATGTCTGGTTTCCCCAGCCGGCGCCGCAAGATCATCCCTGGCGGACGATGCCGCACCATGGCATGACCCCCCACACCTCGGGGACGAGCCTCTCGGCCCAGGCCCGCTACGCCGCCGGCGTGCGCGAGATCCTCGAGTGCTGGTTCGACGACCGTCCGATCCGCGAGGAGTACCTGATCGTCGACGGCGGCCAGCTCGCCGGCGCCGGCGCCCACTCCTACACGGCCGGGGACGCCACGGGCGGCTCGGACGAGGCCGCGCGGTTCAAGGCTGGCTGACGGCGAGGATCACGTCGAGCTCAAGCCCTGAGCCAGCGAGCGGACCGGGGGCGGGAATCCATGTCCCGCCCGGCACGCGTAGCAGGCCGTTTCCCGAAAGCCGACGTCCGGACTCGAACCGGGGACCCCTTCATTACGAGTGAGACATGCGGGATGCCCCGGCAAGAGTCGAACTTGCGCACGCGGTTTAGGAAAGCGGAGGCGCCGGCTCGAGTGCCGCCCCGCAGTGAAGGCAGAAGCGTGCGTCCTCGGGATTTTCCCTACGGCAGCGAGCGCAGACGGGCACCTGAAAAGCGTACGCCAGCCGACGCGCTTTGTGGCCACGCATACATGACAAAATGGGCGCGGCCCGAACGAAGGGAGGAATCGGTGTCCTACACGGTCGTCGACAAGGAAACCGTCGAGCTGCAGAACGGCATCTTCAGGGGGGTTGCACGGAAGCTCGGCGTGCAGTCGTTCAGCATCAATCAGTCGAGCTACCTCCGGGCGGCTCGGGACCCGAGCACGAGCACGAGCACTCGAGCGATGGCCAGGAGGAGGTCTACGTACCCCTTCGCGGGGGCGGGAAGGTTCGCATCGACGGGGAGGACGTCGAGCTTCGCCCAGGGCTCTTCGTCTTCGTCGCGCCCGAGTCGACCCGCCAGCTCCACGCCGGCGACAAGGGGCTCGCCTTCGTCGCCGTCGGGGCGGCTCGCGAGTAAGCCGCCTCGCTCGTTCGACGCCTGAAGTCGCCGAGACCTGTAACGTCAGTGCTTTCCCCGAAGCGCGGCCCGACGGCGAGCCCGGGGCACGCCCGTCCGAACTCCGCCGCGGCGGCGTTGGCTGGCCGCAGCGCGCACCTCCTGCGCCTCGCGGAGGTACGCGGTCGCGCCGACAGAGCGCCAGAATGCGCGCGCACGCTCGAGTTGCTCCTCGGCTTCGACGAGCCGCCCCGCGGCCGCGAGCTGCGGGCGCCGAGCAGCCGCAGCTCGGCCTGGACCGGCTCCTCGCCGATCGTCGCC
>JBHEMZ010000080.1:0-3579 GCA_046262315.1 Gaiellaceae bacterium | reverse complement strand
GACCTGCTCGCCGACGGGCGGCCAGTCCATGCCGCACGGGGTCTCGTTGAGCGACTCGCCCGAGCCGATGCCGAGGAACGCACGTCCGGGGTTGAGGGCCTCGAGGGTCATGAAGGCCTGGGCGACGACCGCGGGGTGGTAACGATGCACCGGCGCGGTGACGCCGGTGCCGATGGCGACGCGCTCGGTGGCCTGGCCGGCCGCGCCGAGCATCGTGAACGCATGCCCCGACTCTCCCGGTTCCCACCATGGCTGGTAGTGGTCGCTCAGGCTGAGCCCGTCGAAGCCGGCCTGCTCGGTGGCGACCGCCTGCTCGACGATGCTGGTGGGGCGGAACTGCTCGGTGGCGAGCTGGGTCCAGTGGCGGATGTCGGGCAAGGAGGCTCCTCGGCTGGTCGACTGGAATCACCTCCTCTCCCGCTCGCGGCCGCCTAAACCCGCCTCAGCGCCGACGTTGACGCCTCGCCGCGCGGGCGAGGCGCAGCGGCAGGAGCCCGCTCGGCACCGACAAGGACGATCGTCTGCAGCTCGGCGTCTCCGCCTTTGAGACGCCGCGAGCCGGGTTAGCATCAGCTCGTGTCTCCGAAGCGGAGGTCCCGCCTCGCCCGCGAGCATCTCGAGCGCGCCCTCGTTGCCGTCCATGGGGAGGACGTAACCGAAGCGGTCACTTGGCTCTTTGCTGCTCTCGAGGCAGCGATCGTCGCGGTCGCCGAGCGTTAGGGGATCGACACGAAGAAGCAGCACTGGAAGAAGGCGGAGGCCGCCGAGCACCTACACGATGCAGGCGTCCTGTCGCACGACTTCTCGGAGGCTCTCGATCTCCTCAACGAGGCACGGAAGGTCGTCATCTATGAGGGCGACGAGCCGGAGCTTGAGGGTCGGTCCCTACAAGACATCGCGACGGAGGTCGAGACGGCAGTTGAGCTGGCAGAGGGGGAGGCCGCCGCATGAGCGCGTGGGAGATTGCGATCGACTCCAGACCGGCTCCAAAGGATGATCACGAGTGGACCCGGAGGCTCGAAGCCGACGCCGAGCGAATCCTGAGAAACCTGCCTCCGAGGCTGACCGAGGTTCATCGCGAACTGGTTCGCAGGTCCCAGCTGGCTGGTGCCAACGCTCTCGTCCTCTCAGGATCCACGGCACGTCATCAGCGCACTCCGATCAGCGATCTCGACTACCACATTGTCGGTCCACGGGTCGAGAGCAGGGATGTCTCCCGCGAGCTGGATGTTCACACGGTGTCCGAGCATGAACTCGAGTCCGAGCTCCTCGCCGGAGACGACTTCATCCAGTGGTCTCTGCGGTACGGATGCATTGTCTCCGACGACGGCACGCTCCGCCGCGCGCTTCGGTTGATCGCCGCGCGTCAGCTCTGGCCTGACGCCGAACGCAAGCGCGACCATGCAACCCAGTCACTCGAGCTCGCGGAACGCTTCGTCGCGACCGGCGACGAGGACGGCGCCCTCGGGCAGGTACGCACGGCGCTGTCGCTCGCCGCACGGGCTCGACTACTGAGCGCGGGAGTGTTCCCTCTCTCTCGGGCGGAGCTGCCGGCCCAGCTCCACGAGATGGGGTCCGACCCCGCGGCTCGCGCTCTCGCGGCCACTATCCATGCTGCACCCTCCCTGCCCGAACTCGCGGACGCAGTCGATCGAGGAAGGGAGCTGCTCGGCGACGGCGTCTATTCACAGTCCTCGCAAGGGTCTGAGCGCGGGACGGAGTTGAGCCGGGACTGCTGACTCCGTTGGTGGGCCCGCCGCCGCGGGCCTGGTGATAGACAGGCGCGATAGCTTGAACCGACGGGCGGCCTCGGCCCGCCACCATGTCCGCGTCGACACCCCCCACCCCTGCGGCGGATCTCGTCCCCGGCGGACTCCGCCGGGCGAGCGCCTACGCCTGGCGGGTGTTACTGCTCGTGGGCGCGGCTGTGCTCGTGCTCTGGCTCATCGCCCGTCTGCGGGTCGTCGTCCTGCCGGTCATTGCCGCGCTGCTGCTGGCCGCGCTGGTCGAGCCGGTCGCCCGGCGCCTGAGGAGGACTCGGCTGCCCGACTGGATCGTCGCCGCGGTGACGCTGCTCGGCCTGCTCGCCGTCCTCGTGGGGATCAGCCTGCTCGTCGTGCCCGGGGTCGTCGGGCAGTTCAAGGCGGTCAACCTCAACGTGACCCAGGGCCTGCGCGAGATCGAGCGTTTCGTGCTCGGCGTCTTCCCGGTTTCAGAGGCTCAGCTCGAACGGACCCTGCGCCAAACCTTCCGAGCCGTCCAATCCGGAGTGGCCGGCCTCGCGGGGCAGGCGCTGGGAGCCGCCGGCCTCGCCCTCGAGCTCGTCGTCGGCGCTGTGGTGACCCTGTTCCTGCTCTTCTTCTTCGTGAAGGACGGCCCCCGTTTCTACCGCTGGCTGCGCGCGGTGGTACCCGAGAGTCGCCGTCGCAACGTCGAGGAGCTCGTTCCCGAGGTCTGGGAGACCCTTCAGTCCTACCTCGTCGGCGTGGTCATCATCGGGTTGTTCGACGCAGTGTTGATCGGGCTGGCCCTTCTGGTCATCGGCGTGCCGCTGGTGCTACCGCTCGCGGTTCTCACGTTCTTTGCCGCGTTCTTCCCGCTCGTGGGGGCGCTCGTGGCCGGAGCGGTGGCGGGGCTCGTGGCGCTCGTCTCCGGCGGCATCGGCGACGCGCTGTTGGTCGTCGCGGCCGGCCTGGTCGTCCAGCAGATCGAGGGCAACCTGCTGCAGCCGGTCGTCATGGGCCGCCAGGTCCGGCTCCATCCGGCGGTCACCTTGCTGTCGGTGGCCGCGGGCGGGACGATCGCAGGCATCGCCGGGGCGTTTCTGGCCGTGCCCGTCGCCGCGGTGACGAGGCGGGTGCTGCGCTACGCGTCACCGCGGCTCGCGAGCGCGGGCGAGCGCGGGCGGGAGGAGCCCGATGTCCGGCTCGCCGAGCGTGGGCGGGAGAACTCGCAGGAGGGCGCCGGCGAGCCCGCCCCGGCGGAGCCCTGAGGTAGGCCCGCCCCGAGTGCCGCCGACAGCCGGGGCCTCCGTAGCTCTTTGAGGACGCAGGGCTCCTGTTTCGCGTTGCGGTAGCCGGCGGATTGGCTGCCCTAACAGCTCTTGGTGCCCCCTGGGCGTACCGCGTCCTCAAGTTTCGCCACCGGTACGCCGACAAAGAGAGGGGGCATCCGCCCGCATGCCGACGCGCGCGCTCCCCGACAAGAAACGCTCACTTGCTCCCCCTCGCTCAATTCTCCCGCCCGGTACGGATCGCTGTCCGCCTGCTGTGGGCCGCCGGCCTAGCCGGTCTCGCGGCTTTCACACTCGCTGCCGGCTTCGGCGACGCGCGCGCTAGCGGCTTTCAGGTCCTCTACGTCTGCCTGCCCTTCGTGTTCGGCGCCTTGTGCATTCTCAGGGCGGCGCTAGTTCCCAGCGAGCGCGTCGTATGGGCGCTCTTCGGGATCGGGATGCTGTTTTTCGGAAGCGGGTATGCCTACTACTTCCGGTTCCTGCAGCACCTGGACTCTCCGCCGTATCCGTCCGTTGCGGATGCGCACTGGATCACCTACTGCGTCCTCGTATTCGTGGCCGTGATG
>JBHEMZ010000079.1:0-8518 GCA_046262315.1 Gaiellaceae bacterium | reverse complement strand
TGCTGATCGCGCGCGCAAAGGCCGGCGACCTCGACGCGTTCGCGGAGCTCGTCCGCACCCACGAGCATCGCGTTCGCGCCGTCCTCTACCGGCTTCTAGACGACGAGCGCGACGTCGAGGAGACGACGCAGGATTCGTTCGTCCAGGCCTGGCGGAACCTCGATCGCTTTCGCGGCGACTCCGCAGTCTTCACCTGGCTGTACCGAATTGCCGTCAACGAAGCGCTTGCCCGCCTGCGCCGGAAACATGTGCCGCTTGCCGACCTTACGGACGTCGAGCGGATCGAGTCGCGTGTGGCCGAGGCGGCGCGCGACCCCGGGCGCGCCGCAGAGACGGGCGAGCTGAGGGCGTTCCTCGCCGGCCGGATCCGCTCTCTGCCCTTCGAGCACCGAGCGCCGCTCGTCCTGCGCGACCTAGCCGGCCTCTCGAACCAGGAGGTCGCGGACGTGCTCGACATCTCGCTCTCCGCAGCGAAGAGCCGCGTCCACCGCGCCCGAATGCAGGTGCGCGAGGAGTTCGAGCGGTGGGAGCGGCTGTCGGGGTACGTGGATGATCCTGAATAGCCGAAACAACGATCCGCTGAATCGGCGACAGGCGGATGCGCATCGAATACAAGTCCAGCGTCCACGCCCGAAGCCGGGTCGATCGGAAGCGGGAGCTCATGGTTGCAACGTCTCGAACATCGTTGCTGGCGGCCGCGGGTGGGCTCGCCGGAGCCGCCGCTGTCGCATATGGGCTGCTCGTCCGCGGCAGGCTAACGATCGATGTCGATATCGGCAGGTCGCTGCGGCCGCTCGGCCCGCTGACGCTGCGGATCGACGCGCCGCGCGATGTCGTGTTCGACGTGATCTCGGCGCCGTACCTCGGCCGGACGCCGCGCGCGCTCGAGCGAAAGCTGCGCGTCCTCGAACGCGGCGTCGACGTGGTGCTCGCCGAGCACTTCACGCACCATCGCCACTTCGTGACGACGACACTCGAGACGGTCCGCTTCGAACGTCCGGACCGGGTCTACTTTCGGCTCGTGCGCGGGCCGGTGCCGCACGTGGTCGAGCGCTTCGAGCTTGGCGAAAGCGAGCGGGGAACGGAGCTTCGCTACAGCGGCGAGTTGGGGACCGACCTGTGGGCACTCGGCCGCTGGTGGGGAGCGCTCGTGGCCGGCAAATGGGAAGCAGCGGTGCGAGGCTCGCTCGATGCCGTGAAGACGGAAGCGGAGCGGCGAGCGGCCGGCTGAATCGTCGGTCGACTTCTTCTCTCACCGCCTCCCTGAGGCCGTCCTCCCGGGGCAAGGTCCTGAGTGCGCTGACGTAGCCCTCGCTGTAGGTGGGGAACTGCGCGATCGTGTCGCGGAGCACGGCCAGCGGGATCTCGGCGCGGATCGCGAGGACGGCGTGGTGGATCCATTCGCCGGCGAGCGGGGCGACCGCCCAGGCGCCGACGAGGAGCTCACGCTGCCGGTCGACGACGAGGCCGAGCCGGCCGCGCGGATTCTGCTCGTAGGTGTAGGGCCGGGCGATCGAGTCTGCGAGTTCGATCGTCGCGACGCCGGTGTCGATGCCCTGCTCGAATGCTTGCGCTGCGGTCAGACCGACTGCGGCGATCTCCGGATCGGAGAAGACGACGCGCGGGATCGCGCGATAGTCGGCGGTCGCGTCGTTGCCGAGGATGTTGTCGGTGGTGACCCGCGCCTGGTATTTGCGCTGGCCGCGGACCTCGCTGCCGTCCTCGAACTCGACGACCCGGGCGGCGCCGTCCAGGCGGACCCGGGTAGCCTGCCGTCCGAGGACGAGCCGAACACCGTCCGCCTCGAGCTCCGCCCTGATCAGCTCGCTCACCTGGGGATCCTCGCGCCCGAGCAGCTGCTCCGACCCGTGGACGATCGTCACCTGCGAGCCGAAGCGGGCGAGCATCTGGCCCAGCTCGATCCCGACCGGGCCGCCGCCGATGAAGACGGCGCTGGCCGGGATCTCCTTCAGCGTCGTTGCCTCGCGGTTTGTCCAGCAGCCGACCTCGTCGAGCCCTGCGATCGCCGGGATCACTGGATCGGAGCCGGTGGCGAGGAGGACGTGGTCCGATTCGAGCAAGCGCCCCTCTACCTCGACCCGTCCGGGGCCCGCGAGCTTGCCCGCTTCCTTGAAGACGGTGGCGCCTCGCTGCTCGTATCCGTTGACGGTGTCGGTGTCGTCGAGATCGCGGATCATCCAGTCTCGGTAGGCAGCGACCTGCGCCCAGTCCAGAGTGGGCGTCGCGACGCCCGCTGCCCGACTGCTCTCGTTGCGGGCCTCGGGCGGGCGCAGCAGCGTCTTCGAGGGGATGCAGGCCCAGTAGCCGCACTCACCTCCCACGAGCTCCCGCTCGACGAGCGCTACTCGCAGCCCGGCGTCGGCGAGGGATCCCGGTCGCAACCTCTCCGGCCGGCCCGGCGCCGAGCACGACGGCGTCGAACCGCTCGTCCACTTGCCGACTCTGACGGTCGCGGGCGCTCATGCCGCGCAGCAGGAGAGTGGGCGACGTCGCTATCGAAGGTCTGGGCGGCGAGCTTGAAGCCCTTGCTCATCGTCAAGTAGGGCGCCCAGGTCTCCGTGATCTGGTCGAGCGTGAGCCCGAACTGGACGGCGTAGACGCCGGCGAGGATCACGTCGCCGGCCCCCTCCGAGACCACGGTGGCGCCGACGACGCGCCGCGTCGCCCACTCGACTACGAGCTTGACGAGCCCACGCGTGTCGCGCTCGACGAGTGCGCGGGGGACGTGCTCGAGCGGGAGCGTGCGGCAGAAGCAGTCGAGCCCCTGCGCCTTCGCCTGCTCGTCGGTGAGCCCGACGGCCGCGATCTGAGGGCTCGTGAAGGTGATCCGGGGCAGCGCCGCGTAGACGATCAACGACGAACTCCTCGGAACGGCCTCATTTGCAGGCGCTTTTTAGCCCGAAGGCGACGCCGCTCCGCATGGTTGAGCCAATCGTCCAACCGACGTTTGGGCCACGAGTGGGCCACGGGATCTTGTCTTCATGGAACATCATCCCCGCTTAAGCGCGGGAGAGCCACCTGCGGTTCAACGCGGCGTCTGCACGAAGGCCTGCCGACGGAGCGTGCGAGGCGATTCTGGTTGGGCAAGCGACCCCGTTGCCGTCCGGCGCTCGAGGCACACGTAACGACGGCGCTCGCTGCGAGGACAGGCGCTGACCTACGGCACGAGCGCGGTACGCTGCTCGCGCTGCTTGCGCCGCCCGTAGCGGGTCATGCCGCGCGGCTTGTACACGGCGAGCGTCGTTGCCACGGGCAAGAGGACCAGGGCGAGCGCGGCGTGGAGCAGGGGGGACGCGCTCCGGACGTCGCCGAGGTCGGCACTCGGATCTGCCGCCACGTCTGCCATGTAGCTGAGAGTTTCCATATAGAGCAGCAAGACAGTCGTGGCCATGACGTTGATCAGGAGCTTGAAGAGGACCCAGTAGTGGCGGAACAAGCCCCAGGTCGTGCCCAGCGCTTGAACGAGCCCGGTGAGCAGCGAGGCGAAGGCCAAGGGGACGAGGACGAACCACCCTGCCGGCTCCATCACGAGATAGGCGCCACGCACGGTCTGAACATGCTGGCTGGTCAGGCCGACGACGGCGAGGACTAGAAAGACGACGACTGCGCCGAGCCAGCCGACCGAGGACACGACATGCGCCGTCAGCGCGAGCTTGCGGACGCGAGACGTCATGGTCACGGCTGTTGATGTGTGACGCCGGCGGGAGGTCCGATGTCGCTCGCGGATCCGTCGCCCCCGAGGGCGTGGCGACCGGGGCCGTGGCCACCGCGTCCGGCGATGAGCATCACCACAATCAGCACGATCACGACGAGGGCGATCACCGCGAACACCTTCACCCAGCGTGGCTTGCGAACTGACTCCGTGTCGTTCTCCGTCACGTGTCTCTCCTCCGTCGATTGGCCGTTGCGACAGTTTACGAGACACCATGTCGTTACGAACTCAACGTGTCGCAGAACGAAGCGTCGCGTATATTGGCGCGGTGCCGCGGCTCTGGAATAAAACGATCGAGGCGCATCGCCGCGAGGTGCGCGACGCAATCCTGGACACCACCGCAGCGCTGGTCGTCGAGCACGGGCTGCGCTCGGTGACGATGTCGCAGATCGCCGAGGAGACCGGCATCGGACGCGCGACGCTGTACAAGTACTTCGCAGACGTCGACGCGATTCTGATCGCCTGGCACAAACGCCAGATCTCTCTCCACCTCGACCATCTCGCCGACGTCCGAGACCAAGCTGGCGATCCTGGCGAGCGACTGCAGGCCGTGCTCGAGGCCTACGCCTTCATCTCGCACGAGACCCGCGGGCACAACAGCGAGCTCGCGGCGTTCCTGCATCGAGACGGGCAGGTCGCCGGGGCGCAGCAGCAGCAGCTCCGAAGAATGATTCGAGATCTGCTGACCGAGGGCGTCGAGACCGGCGAACTCCGGGACGATGTCGCGTCCGACGAACTCGCGAGCTACTGCCTCCATGCCCTCGGCGCAGCCAGCAGTCTGCCGTCCAAGGCCGCGGTCCGCCGGCTCGTCGCCGTCACTTTGGCCGGGTTGCGCCCCCAGCCCGGCAAGACGAGGTAACGGTTGAGCTCGCACGAGCACGCCGGGTATTGCGGCCCGCAGAACGGCCGCGGCCGCACGGCGCCGCCGGTCCTTCACTACGTGACCTGGCCGTCCTTGTTCGTCTGGGCCTCGCCATCGTGGCGGCGGCGCTCGCGGCGGGTTTCTTCGGCTTTGGCGCGGCGCCGTGGCTCATCGTTGCGGGTGCGTTCTGCGTGTGATGATGGGGTTGATGGTGTGGATGATGGTCGCGATGGGGAGGAACGCGAG
The DNA here is from genome assembly GCA_046262315.1 of Gaiellaceae bacterium. Lineage (GTDB taxonomy): Bacteria > Actinomycetota > Thermoleophilia > Gaiellales > Gaiellaceae > JACVRM01. The sequence continues at coordinate 3,677 of JBHEMZ010000079.1, read as the reverse complement.
CCACCGTCGCTGACGCCGGGCTATCCTCGCCTGGTGGCGATCGCTCGCTTGCGCGGTCGGATGCCGCTGGTGGTCTTCATCTTGCTGGTGCTCGTCTGCCTGGGCCTGCTCGGCTTTGCCTGTGCCTGTCTGAGCGACCAGCCGGCGGTCGCTCTGGAGCGGGCGATGCAGGGTCCGGCGCTCCCTCCCGCAGTCGTTGAGCTGTGGCCGGCGATTTTGTTCGGGGTGTTTGCGGCCGGCCTGCTCGTGTACGCCCCGGTCGCGGCGCGTAGCCGCGCCTCACCCGCGGTGCTGCAGCGCTTTCTCTTCTGAGTCGACGCGTTGACGGCGGCCGCCTGCGCGGCGGTCGTAGGCGAACGACTGGAAGGGGAGACACCTTGGCGCACTCGGCGCCACCCAAATCGAATCGACCAGCGCTGTTGTTCGTGCTCGTGGCCGGGGTGCTGGGTTTGCTCCTCGTGGCCGGCGTTGCCGTGGTCGCGAGCGGTCGCGGCGGTGAGACTGCCGGCCTCGGGAGTGAGGGCCCGTTTCGTGGGAGCGAGCCGCCGGTGCGGATGACGCTGCCCGGCTTCGAGCTTCCGAGCTACCGGGGCGGTCTGGTGTCGGCGCGCGCGCTGCAGGGGCGGGTGGTGTTGCTGACGCTGCTTGACTCGCAGTGCACGGAGGCCTGTCCGATCCTCGCGTGGGTGATCGCCCGCACGATCGACCGGCTGGGCGCGGGCGAGCGAGCGAGCGCAGGTGCGCGCGCTGGCCGTAACCGGGGATCCTGCCGAGGACACGCCGGTCAGCGTGCGGCGGTTCCTCGCCGCGCGGCGTGCCGAGGGCCGGCTCGATTACCTGCTCGGGGAGGAGCGCGAGCTGCGTCCGCTCTGGACGGCGCTCAAGCTGCTGCCCTCACTCGACACTGGCCAGGACACGCTGCACTCGGCGCCGCTTCGCATCTACGACCGCGAGGGCGTCTGGGTCGCGACGTTGCACGCCGGCGCCGACCTGAGCGAAGAGAACCTGCTCCACGACATCCGCGCCGCGCTGGCCGCGGGCGGCGAGACTTCGAGGTGAGGAGATGACGCGAGCGAAGAAGGTGAAGAAGGCACGCCGCGCGCAGGCGCCGCCGCCGAAGGCAGATGCCCGGCTTCCGCGCGGGCTGCTGTTCCTGGCGGGCCTCGGGCTGGTCGGGATCGTCGTCGCGGGGCTGCTGCTCTGGCAGTCCGGCGACGGCGACGGAACGTTCGCGGGTGTTCCTGCCGCCGATCCCGGCCCGGTGCACGTGCACGGGCTGGGCGTGAACCCGGCCGATGGCTCGCTCTTCATCGCCACCCATACCGGCATGTACCGGGTCGAGGAGGGCGAGCGGACCGCAGAGTGGGTGGGCGAGCGCTATCAGGACACGATGGGCTTCACGATCGTCGGTCCTAATCGCTTCCTCGGCTCCGGTCATCCCGACCTGAACGAGGCGCGCGAGAAGAACCTCCCCTCGCTGCTCGGGCTGGTCGAGTCGACCGACTCGGGCGAGAGCTGGGAGCCGATCTCGCTGCTCGGAGAGGCTGACTTCCACGTCCTCCGCTTCGCCGGCGAGCGCGTCTACGGCTACGACGCCTCCAACGACCGCCTGCTCGTCAGCGCCGACCGCGGTCGCACCTGGACGGAGCTGGAACGGCCCGGCCCGCTCATCGATCTCGCCGTCGACCCGCACGACTCGCGCCGGATCGTGGCGACGACGGAGGAAGGGTTGTTCGAGTCGCGCGACGGCGGCGGCAGCTGGAGCCGCGTCGGTGAAGCGGTCGGCCTGCTCGCCTGGCCGACGCGCGAACGCCTCTACCTGGTCGCCGGGGGCGGCCAGGTATTCACGAGCAACGACCGCGGACGACGTCTGCGCCACCTGGGGGAGATCGGCGGCCAGCCGGCCGCACTGCTCGCGCAAGCGGCCGACGAGCTCTACGTCGCCCTCCACGACGGCACGATCAAGCGCTCGACCGACGGCGGCGCGAACTGGGTCGTGCGCTCCACTCCGTGACACGACCCGGCACCGAGCGAACCGCGCTCCTGGTCGACCGGCTGACGAAGGTCTACGCGGACGGCACGCACGCGCTCGACGCGCTCGAGCTGCGAATTGCTGCGGGCTCGTTCTTCGGGCTGCTCGGTCCGAACGGCGCCGGCAAGACAACGCTAATCGGCTCCGTCGCCGGGCTCGTGCGCGCGCCGACCGGTCGCATCTTCGTCTTCGGTCACGACGCCGTCTCCGACCCGCGCGCTCGCCTCCATCTCGGGCTCGCGCCGCAGGAGGTCCATCTCGACCGCTTCCTCACCGCCCGGGAGGTGCTCGTCTACCACGGCCGCTACTTCGGGATGAGCCGGCGAGACGCTGAGCGGCGAGCCGACGAGCTGCTCGAGAACTTCGACCTGAGCGGGAAGGCGGCGACGAAGCCGAACCGGCTCTCGGGCGGGATGCGCCGCCGGCTGCTGATCGCCCGCGCGCTCGTGCACCGACCGCGGCTGGCGATGCTTGACGAGCCGACCGCCGGCGTCGACCTCGAACTCCGTCACGAGCTCTGGCGCTACCTGCGCCTGCTGCACGGCGAGGAAGGACTAACCGTGCTGCTCACGACGCACTACATCGAGGAAGCGGAGGCGCTCTGCGAGCGGGTCGCGTTCATCCGCGCGGGCCAGATCGTCGACGAAGGCGCGCCGAGCGAGCTGGTCGAACGCCACGGCGGCGAACGCCTCGAAGACGCATACCTGGCGGCGATGCGCGCATGACGACGATCGATGTCGGCCTGGCGCAGCGCCGTGGCACGCTCGCGCTCGTCGGGCGCGAGGTGCGCCGCGTCCTCTCGCTCTGGACGCAGACGATCGTCCCCGCCGTTCTCACACCTCTCCTCTTCCTGGCCGTCTTCGGCGGCGCCCTCAGCGGTCGCATCGGCGAGATCGAAGGCGTGCCCTACCTCGAGTTCATCCTGCCCGGGCTGCTCGTGCTGACCGTCGCCACGCAGGCCTTCGCGAACAACTCGACCAGCCTCTTCCAGGCCAAGAGCGAAGGCTACATCGAGGACGTGCTGACGAGCCCACTGCGCCCGGCGCAGCTCGCGCTCGCCTACATGGCCGGCGGGCTCGTACGAGGCCTGGTCGCGGCGCTCGCGGTCGCGCTGCTCGCTGCCCCGTTCGCGGGCGCCCCCGACCGGCCGGCGGTGGCCGTCGTTTCGCTCGTTCTGACCGGCCTCGTCTTCTCGGCGCTCGGCGTCATCACCGGCATCTGGGCGGACTCGTTCGACCAGCACTCGTTCGTCGCGAGCGTCGTGATCGCGCCGCTCGCGCTCCTCGGCGGCGTCTTCTACTCGGCCGGCAACCTGGGCGAACCCTGGAGCACACTCACCTGGGTCGACCCGCTCTACTACCTCGTGGACGCCACTCGCACTGGCTTCACCGGCGTCCACGATCCATCCATTTGGATCTCGCTCAGCCTGGCTGCCGGCGCTGCCCTCGCCGCGTTCGCCGCCGCCGCGCTGTTGTTTGCGCGCGGCTGGCGCATCAAGCCGTAAGAGTAGCGTCCCCGCTCGTGGTGTTCGAGCGCGATGAGGTGAGCTCCGTCGCCGGCGCGCCGCCCTTCGATGAGGCGAGCGCGACGGTGACGGCGGGCGCGAAGCGCCCGATGTAGCTGACCACCGCGTCATCCTCGCGGA
>JBHEMZ010000078.1:0-18727 GCA_046262315.1 Gaiellaceae bacterium | reverse complement strand
GATCGTTTCGAACGCTTCCGCATCGCCGCGACGCAGCGCATCAAGCAGCCGCGCCTCGTCGTGCGAGCCGAACACTTCCTCGGTGGTCTCGTCCTTGGGCCTACTCACTCGCAAACCGCTACGCGACTGACGGCGGTTCCCCGCTGAGGTGGACCGTACCAAGTATGACCGCGGTCGCATGTCCGCCACGAACGGCGGTCACGTGCGCCACGACCGGACACGCGCGTTCGCGTGCCCGCTGCGCGCACCGGGATCACTCGACTACGTGCTTCGTGGAGCCGCGACACGGTCGGCGCTCTTCACGTACCTCGCGCCCGCCTCCTCCCGACCACGGTTCGACAGCTAGCCCACGTCGCCCCGGCAACCGGACGACGCCGTGAGGCTCGTCAAGAAGCATTCGGACGGGCCGGACCCACCGCGAATCACTACGTCGCGCGCCACATGCATGACGGTCAGAGACAGCGCGCAGCGGTTTCCAGCGGCGTCAGCAGGCGGAGCGTCGAGGATGGGTAGGAGCCCGCCGGAAAACGACCTGCTATTTCACTGAGCCACGCCGGATCCGGCTTTAAGAGGCGCCGCTGGAGGGGTTCGCACCCACGGGAGCTCGCGCGCGCCGAGCGGTTCGGGTCTCCGAGGGACGACGACGGTTCTCCTTGGTGCCCGCCCTCGCAGCCACTCCTGCGCGTTGCGTACACGCGGAATCGGCATTTGCCGCGCACGGCGACGTCGGCGACGGCACGCACCGTCGATCCGGGCGTCCATTCTCTCCGACGACGCTGGAGAAGCCCGCTTTTGGCAGAGGCAGCGTCCGCGTAGACGCGATCACCGGCGGTGAATCGCCGCCGCCGCGCCTGCGGCCAACGCACCGAGCATGAGCGGGAAACGCCGCTTCGTCGCCCACCAGACGGCGCTGCGAGCGTGGGCTTCGGCGTCGAAGCGCCCATGCGCGCCTCGGTCGCCGGGCAGCGGGTCGTAGAGGTAGTGAGCGCGATCGGGCGGAATCGCGTCTTCGGTCTGCTGAGCGTCGTAGCCGGCGCGGGCGAGATACCGGTCGGCGAGCCGTGGGGCAAGCTTGTTGCCGAGGATCGTCCACACGGTCGGTGCGGCGACCCAGAACTCGCGCCGTGGGTGACGCGCCCCCCGACGATCGCGTCCGCGGCGAGCTCCGTGTGCGGTGGTGGCAGTCTGCGCGGTCGGCAGCGTCGAGCACGCTGTCTTCAAGCTCTGCGGGCAGGCCGTCCCGGAGGCGGCCAGTCACCGTGCGAGGTTGGGCCAGCGTCCCGTTTCGCGCGCCGCGCACGTCCAGCTTTTCTGGCGTGCCCTGCACCGGCTGAACACGCTCGCCCGCCACATGTACCCGATGACCACCGGCGTTGAAAATCTGACCTTCCATGGCACGCGCGAGACGCAGAAGCGGCGTCTGCGCCGCGTATTCCAGGCCGCAAAAGAACAGGCCGAGCAGGAGGCGACGTGAGGCTCTCCGACACGATCGACCTCTGGCTCGGGGAGTTCCGGCCTCTGCTGGTGGGACCGCATGCGGCGCTCCGCGAGGCGCTGTCGAAGACGCTGCGGTGACGTCGCCACGGATCGGAGGATGCTGACCGCGGATCAACTGGCGGCGCTGCTGGGCTTGTCGACCGACTGGGTGTACGAGCGTGCTGCGGCGGGCGAGTTGCCGTCGTACAAGCTGGGCGCATCACGCCGGTTTCGGGAGTCGGAGGTGGAGGCGTGGTTGCAGACGCAACACTCGACGCCGAACGGTCGTAGGGTCGCCTCCGTCCACGAGTTGCGGAGGTGAGCATGGCGACGGTGCAGCGGTACGAGACGGCCGCCGGCGACGTTCGGTCCGCGGTCCGGTACAGGGACGGTGCGAGGCGTCAGCGATGGCGGGCGGTGCCCGGGCCGAAGCGCAACGCGCTGCGTGTCGCCCGCGACATCGAGGATCGGCTGGCGTTGGGCGATCTTTACCAGGAGAAGCCGCGGCACTTGGCGCGTTCGTCGACGGCTGGCTGGAGCGGTATAGGGCCGTGTGCGCCCGTCGACCCATGCGCGCCGCGAGCAGGCGCTCAGGTCGCTGTGGGCGGCCGCCCCGCATCTTCGCGGCGCCCGCATCGACCGTGTCGCGCCAGCCGACCTCGAGGACGCGGTTGCCGCGGTCGGACGGCGTGCGCCACGGCAGGCGCAGATCGCGCTGGCGACCGTCAAGCTGGCGCTCCGCAACGCGCGCGACCGTCGGCAGCCGGTACCGGAGGCTCTGCTCGCCGTCCAGAGCCCACGGGCGGCCGAACGCGACCCTGTGCTCCTGACCTGGCCGCAAGCCGAGCTGCTTGCATCGTGGATGCCCGAGCAGTCGAAGCGACTCGTCCTCATCACCGTCCTCACCGGCGCGCGCCAGGGCGAGCTGCTCGCGCTGCGCGAGAGCGACATCGACCTCGAGAAGGCGACGATCACGATCACCGGGTCGCTCAGCGGACCGGCAAACGCGGGCGGACCAAGACGCGCGCGTCGCGGCGTAGCGTCGACCTCCCGGCGCTCGCGGTAAGCCTGCTACGCGAGCAGCTGCTCGCCCGGGCACCGACGACGACCCGCCTTGTCTTCCCCGCGCCCGGTGGCGGGCCGTGGCGGCGCGACAACTACATGGCCCGGATCTTCCGCCCAGCCGCCCGCCGCGCCGGCCTCGACAACGTGACGTTCCACGACCTGCGGCACACGCACTGCTCGCTGATGATCGCCGCCGGCGCCGACCCGATCACGATCGCCCGGCAGCTCGGGCATACAACTGCACGGCTGATCTGGGAGCGGTATGGGCATCTGTATGGCGGAGCCTCGAAGGTCGCAGCTGGCGCTCTCAACGATCTCGTGACGCGGTCGGCTTCGGTGTCCGGGTGATTGACGCGCTCGAACGTCGGCATGTTCGCAAGGCCCACAACTACGGCGGCGACCTCTGGGCTGTAAACAATCGACGACGGCTCGTTGATGATGCTGCGCGTCTGCTGGGCCGCTTACCAGGGAGGCTACTTGGAGGTGACCCTGTCGCGTCTCGAGGCTCGTCGCCTTGCGGACGCGATCTACGAGCTTGTCCCGGCTGACGACGACTTGAGATGGATGCCGTGAGCGACACGCGTGTGCGGTCCTCGTGCGGTCCGGCTGGCTGGCTGCTGGCTGGCTGCTGGCGAAGTGCCTGCAAAACGCGGAGTGGAGCGTGCCGGGCTCGAACCGGCGACCTTCGGCTTGCAAAGCCGACGCTCTCCCAACTGAGCTAACGCCCCGGTGGCTTCAGTGTAGAGGCGGTCGAGTCGGGTCGCCGATCAGCGGTCGTGGCTGCGGCTGTCGGGAGCGGTGAAGCGAAGCGGAAGTCGTCATGGCGCGCGCAGCGCGCCGGACTTTCGCTCGCGAGGGAAGAGGGTAGCGCTCCCATCCGTCAAGCTGTGTGCGGAAAGGAGGCTGCATGAGCGACCAGCCCCACGAGAAGAAGCCGGACGACGAGCCGGACGTCGAGGCGCACCGCAAGCCGATCGACTGGCAGGCGGGCGACGACGACCCGGAGGACTTCGAGAAGGTGCGCAGGGAAGACCGCGAGGAGAGCTGAAGCGGCGCTAGCGGCGCTAGCGTTTCTTGAGCAGGGCGGCGGCGAGCTCCCACTGCCGCCGCACGATCTCGCGGCGGTTGGCCTCGAGCTCCTTCGGCAGGGCGCCGCGAGCACGCAGCCGCTGGCGCTCGCCCACAAGCGCGTTGAGCGCCATCCGCAGGGCGGTGGTGCCGAGCCGTTCGCGCGTCGAGGTGCTCATCACCCGATTAGACGTCGAATCGCCGCCCGACTTACGTCCTAACTCGTAAAGACTTCGCAAAGCCTTGACCGGAGGGGGGAAGGGGGAACCGGAGGTTCCCCGGATCGAGCCGACCACGGAGACCGCAGCGAAACACCGCCGGAGCCGGGCTTGTCCCGGCGGGAGGCTCACCGACAGCTTGGCAACAGCTGGATCGCACGACGAGCAACCGGCTCCGCCAACGCGTGAACCATGGCAGACGGTCGCAAGGAGGGGGAGCGCGGGGGAATCAGGGGTTCCCCGCGAGAGAACCCGGGGTTCCTCCGCCAGACGCTAGGCGGCGCGTTCGAGCCGCTCTTCCATGCGGGCGCGAGCCACGATCCTGGTGCGGTCGCCGAAGCGGAGAGTCGCGCGCAGCTGGCGCTGGGCGTCCCAGAGCCGCGCGAGGCGTTCGTCCAGCTCCTTCACCTCTGCGGCGACGGATGGGTCGCGTCCGTCGGAAAGGCGATGCCAGAGCTTGGTGCGGCGCTCGCTCAGCTCGTCGATGTCTCTGCGGATGTCCTCGAGTTCGTTCACGCTCCTGATAACGCGGCCGGAATGTCCCCTATTCCCCTTGACTCGGGGGCAAAATTATGAGACGTTCGGCACGAGCGAGCAGCAGCGGGGACTTGCGGACTGGTCCTCTGGGGGGAGCCCCTCTGCTGCTCGCCAGGGTTAGCTGAGACCGAGCTCGTCGAGGCGATCTTCTTCGAGGCCGAAGTAGTGGCCGAGCTCGTGCAGCACGGTCACCCGGATTTCCTCGCGCAGCTCCTCGGTGTCCGGAAACGACTCCTGGAGCGGCACGCGGTAGACGGAGATCTTGTCCGGGAGCGAGCCGGCCTGGTACCCGCGCTCCGGCAGGGGTACGCCCTGGTAGAGGCCGAAGAGGTCAGGGTCGCCCGCATGTTCGTCCTCGACGACGACGGCCAGGTTCTCGAGCGCGGCGACGAGGTGGGGCGGCAGGGAGTCGAGCGCCGCCCGCACGTGCTCCTCGAACTCCTCGCGCGTCATGCCGGCACGAGCGGGCGCCGCCGCGCGAGCAGCTTCACGGCCAGCATCCCGAACACGAAGCCGCCGATGTGCGCGAAGAACGCCACCCCGCCGCCCTGCTCGGGGTGCTCGAGCGACGTATTGCCCGCCCAGAGCTGGAAGACGAACCAGACGCCGAGGAACCAGAACGCGCGGATCTCGACCAGGAAGAAGCCGAACAAGGTCAGTACGCGCGCCATGGGGAGCAGCACGAGGTACCCGCCGAGCACGGCCGAGATGGCGCCGCTCGCTCCTATGTTCGGAATCGTCGCGTCGGCGTCGGTCCCGTAGCCGAGCGTAACCGCCGTCTGGAGGGCCGTGGCCGCGAACCCCCCGGCGAGGTAGAAGAAGAGGAAGCGCACTCGGCCCATCGCGTCCTCGACGTTGTTGCCGAAGATCCAGAGGAACAGCAGGTTGCCGAGGATGTGGTCCCAGCCGCCGTGCATGAACATGGACGTGAAGGCCGTGACCCACCAGTCCTCGCCCACCTGGCGGCACGAGTCTTCGACCTCGCAGGGGTGGTAGCCGAGCTCGTTTACGGAGCCCTGGAGGTCGGGCACCTGGTAGAGGAGCCAGACGAGCGCGTTGGCGACGATCAGCGCCCCCGTCGTGACCGGGAACCGGCGCGTCGGCACGTTGTCGCGCAGCGGGAACACTAGCGGACGATCAGGGTGAGCAAGGCCTTCTGCGCGTGCAGCCGGTTCTCGGCCTGATCCCACACGGCCGATTGCGCCCCATAGAGGACGTCCTCCGCGATCTCTTCGCCGTAGTGCGCGGGCAGGCAATGGAGGACGACGGCTCCATCGCGGGCGACCGCGAGCGTCCGGTCGTCGATCGCGAAGCCGGCGAGGTCGGCGCGCCTGCGCTCCGCCTCGTTTTCCTGGCCCATGCTCGCCCAGACGTCGGTGTAGAGGACCTGGGCCCCACGCGCCGCCGCTTCGGGATCACGCACCAGCTCGACCGTGCCGCCCGCCTGGACGGCGGCCCGGCGTGCGGCCGACAGTACCTCCTCGGGTGGCTCGTAACCGACCGGCGTCGCGGCCACGAAGCGCATGCCGAACTTGGCCGCGGCCACCATGAGCGACGAGCAGACGTTGTTGCCGTCGCCGAGGTAGGCGAGGCGGACGCCCGACAGCCGGCCGAGCCGCTCGCGGATCGTCATCAGGTCGGCCAGTGCCTGGCAGGGGTGCGACCAGTCGGTGAGGCCGTTGATCACGGGCACGGAGGAGTGCGCGGCGAACTGTTCCACGTCCGCCTGCGCAAAGGTGCGAATCATGATCACGTCGAGGTAGCGCGAGAGCACGGTGGCCGTGTCCTTGATCGTCTCGCCCCGCCCAAGCTGGAGATCGGTGGGGGCGAGGTTGAGCGCGAAGCCGCCGAGCTGCTGCATGCCGACCTCGAAGGACACGCGCGTGCGAGTCGAGGGCTTCTGGAAGATCATCCCGAGCGCCCGCCCGGGCAGGAGGCGCTGTTCCTCGGCCCGCGTGCCGAGCCGCTTGAGCTCGTCGGCGAGGTCGAGGACGGTCGCGAGATCCCGGGGCCGCCAGCCGCCGATGCGCGTGAAGTGGCGTCCCTTCAGGTGCTCAGGCACATCGGGCACGGGCGCGGATGCTAGAGCATCTCTAACTTGATAGAGAAGCGCTTAGCTTTTATATTGGCACCGCAAGCAAACTGACGAACAAGGAGGTAGCACGATGGCCACACTCGTTCGTTGGGAGCCACTGCGCGAGGCTGCCGCGCTCCAGAGCGAGATGAGCCGGATGATGAGCTCAGTCTTCGCCGGCCAGGGAAACGGCCAGACCTCGGACTGGGTGCCCGCAGTCGACGTCTGGGAGACGGAGAAGGAGATCGTCTACGTCTTCGACCTGCCCGGCATCCCACAGGACAAGATCAGCCTCGAGTTCGAAGACGGCGCCCTGACCGTGTCGGGGGAGCGCGAGCGCACGAAGCAGCAGTCCGACGAGCGCTACTACCGCTCCGAGCGCCGCTTCGGTTCCTTCTCGCGCACGATCGGCGCCGGGAGTCTCGGAGCAGGACGTCAAGGCAGACTATGCAGACGGCGTGCTGCAGGTGCGCGTCACGAAGCGCAGGCGCCCAAGCCGCGCCGCATCCAGATCGGTGGCGAGCAGGCGACTATCGAGGGCAAGGCCACGAAGTCGTAGCGCGCCTGGAACCGCACCGAGCAGAGGGCGGCCGCGAGCCGCCCTCGCGCGTTTTGTCGGTCTAGTGGGCGATCGGCTCCTCGACGCCTGCCTCGCGCAGCAGGTCGCGGAGTCTGGTCAGGCCGGCAAACGTCCGGCTCTTGATCGTCCCGAGCGGCTGGCCCAGACGCTCGGCCACCTCGGACTGGCTGAGCCCTCCGTAGTACGCGAGCTCGATTGCCTCCCGCTGCTCGGCCGGAAGGCGCTTGAGCGCCTCCTGGACGAGCCGGCGGTGGTAGCGCACGGATGCCTCCTCGTCGGTCGCGCCACCCGCCGGGTGCATCTCCGGTTCGAGCGGCTCCGAACGACGGCGCTCCTCGCGCCGTACGAGATCAACGGCGCGGCGGTGCACAAGCGTCAGGATCCACGTGCTCGGGCGCGCGCGTTCGGGCAGGAAGCTGTCGGCCGAGCGCCAGACGGCGAGGAACGCGTCCTGGACGGCGTCCTGCGCGAGCGCCTCGTCCCGCAGGATCCTGAACGCGAGCCCGTACGCGACTCCACCGAAACGGTTGTACAGCTCGCCGAGCGCGCGCTCGTCGGACCGCGCGAGCAGGTCCAGCACCTCGTCGTCCGTGACCTGTTCGAGCGGCCTCTCCCGTGGCTCTGCGCCGCGCACCGATGCCGAACCTAGCACGGGGCCCGTGTGATGCAAGGAGTGCGCGAGCGTGCTCAGACGGGCCCCGGCTTCGCCGTGAAGATCGGGTCGCGCGTCGGTGCATCGACCCCGGGCGCGTTCTCGACCGTGACGGCGACGGTCGCGCCACTCCGGAGCGGGTGCTGAAGCCGCGTGGCGCGGCAGCCCTTCCCGCCCGAAAAGACGCCGGCGCGCGCAGGCGGGCCGTCCGCGATAACCCATGCCTCGTACGTCTTGCCCTGCGGCGCCTCGGGGAGACGGCAGACGACGAGCGCCGCTGCACCCTCTTGCCCGATCAGGAGGCTCCCGTCGGCCCCCACCAGCTCCGTGCGGACGGCGGAGAGGTCCGACACCAGCGTCAATGCTTCCTCGGTCGCCTCGCGGGCCGAGCGCTCGTCATCGAGCGAGCGGTTCAGGGAGAAGCTCCAGACGCCGAGGGCGACTGCGGCGACTGCGGCGACCGCGGCGACGCTCGACAGCGCGGGGACGAAGAGGCGCCGCCGTACAAGTGGCACCACGTTCGGCCGCTCGGCGCGCGCGGTCGCGAGGATGCGCTCCCGCAGCTCCGGCGGCGGGGGCGGGGATTCGACGGCGTAGGCGAGGGATGCCGCCGTCTCCCGGAGCGACGCCAGCTCGTCCGCGCAGCGCTCGCATGAGGCGAGGTGCCGCTTGAATGCGGACTTGTCGTCGTCGTCGAGCGCGTCGAGTGCATATGCGGCGACGAGCTCGTGCAGGTCAGTTGTCGTCATGGCATGAGTAACCGGTGAAAGTAGCGAGGTAGTTCGCCGCTCGGGCAGCCGCGGTTCGTTTCCGGGGCCGTTTTCAGGCGATTACGCGCGTGCCGGCGCGGCCGGCGAGCGCCTCGGCGAGCGCCTCCGTCGACGTGATCAGCGCCTCGCCGCCCGTCTCGGCGAACGCGGCCGTAGCCGCCAGCTTGGGGCGCATCGAGCCGGCGGGAAGCGTCTCGGCGAGCGCCGTGGCGCTCGCCGCAGCGAGCTTTCGGATCGGCTCGGAGCTCGGCGTGCCCCAGTTGCGGTGGACGGCGTCGACGTCGGTGAGGATGAAAAGTCGATCCGCACCGAGTGCGATCGCCAGCACGGCGGAGGCCCAGTCCTTGTCGACCACGGCGTCCACGCCCGCGAGCGCTCCGCCGCGCTCGACGACCGGGATGCCGCCGCCACCGCAGGCGATCACGGTCTGTCCGGCCGTGAGCAACGCACGTACGGCCTCGAGCTCGACGATTCTCAGCGGGCGCGGAGACGCAACCACGCGGCGCCACCCACGGCCGTCCTCGCGCTCGAGGGGCCAGCCCCGGTCCTCCCGCAGCCGCGCCGCGGTGGCTTCGTCGTAAAACGGGCCGATGGGCTTGCTTGGCACGTCGAAAGCCTCGTCCTCGGCGGCGACGACCACGTGCGTCAGCAGGCACGAAACCGCTACGAAAGGGCGCAACGCCGCCGCTGCGAGGGCACCCACCTCCGCCTGCGTCTGGGCGACAGCGAGGTAGAGCGGCAGCGGCGGGACCTCGTCCGCCGCGCGCTCCTGGCGGACCAGCTCGTTGCCGACCTGCGGCCCATTTCCGTGCGTGAGCACGAGCGGCTCGCCGAGCAGCGGCTGAAGCGCCGCCGCGGTCGTCCGGAGGCGCGCGAGCTGCTCGGCCGCAGTCCCGCGATCGCCTGCGCGGAGCAAGGAATTGCCGCCCAGCGCGACCACAGCAGTCACGTCCCGGTCAGACGAGGGCGGCTGCCGGCAGCAGGCCCCGCTCGCGCAGCACGTCGGCCAGCGTCGGCTCGCCGACCTCCTGGAGACTGTAGGTCACGCGCAGCGCGGGCGTGTCGAGCTCGATCAGGCGCCGCAGGTCGATCGGGGTCCCGATCAGGACGAGGTCGGCGTTCGCGCGGGCGATCGTCTCGCGCAGCTCCTCGACCTGGGCGCGTCCGTACCCCATCGCCGGGAGCAGTGGCCCAATGTGCGGGTACTCCGCGTAGACGGCCGCGATCGACCCGACCGCGAACGGATGCGGGTCGACGAGCTCGGCTGCGCCGTTCGCCTTGGCGGCGAGCACCGCCGCGCCGTAGGCCATCTCGCCGTGGGTGAGCGTGGGACCGTCCTCGACGGCGAGCACGCGCTTGCCGGCGATCTGCGCGGCGTCGCCCTCCACATGAAACGGCGAGGCGGCGAGCACGACCTTTGCGCCGGGGTTGACCACCCGAATGGACTCGAGCACCGCGTCCACCCCCGCCGGCTCCGCGCTGTCGACCTTGTTTACGACGCAGACGTCGGCCATGCGCAGGTTCGTCTCGCCTGGGTGGTAGCGGAGCTCGTGGCCGGGCCGGTGCGGATCAACGACCACGATGTGCACGTTCGGCGTGAGGAAGGGCGTGTCGTTGTTGCCGCCGTCCCAGAGGATCACGTCTGCCTCCTCCTGCGCCGCCGCGAGGATTGCCGCGTAGTCGATGCCGGCGAAGACGAGATTGCCCTCCGCGAGATGGGGCTCGTACTCCTCGCGCTCCTCGATCGTGCAATCGGCCGCATCGAGATCCGCGTAGCGCTCGAAGCGCTGGACCGCCTGACGTGTCAGGTCGCCGTAGGGCATCGGGTGCCGCAGCACGGCCACGCGCTTGCCCGCCTCGCGCATCAGCGTCGCCACGCGGCGGGTCGTCTGGCTCTTGCCGGAGCCGGTGCGCACGGCACAGATCGCGATCACGGGCTTGGCGGAGGGCAGCTCGGTCTCGCGTGGCGCTGTCAGGCGGAAATGCGCCCCTGCGGCGAGCGCCCGTGAGGCCACATGCATCACGTGCTCGTGGGTGACGTCGGAGTACGCGAACACGACCTCGTCCACTGCCCATTCGCGCACGAGGGAGTCGAGCTGCCGCTCCGGAAAGATGGGGATGCCCTCGGGGTAGAGGTCGCCCGCGAGCTCGGGCGGGTAGAGGCGTCCGTCGATATTGGGTATCTGGGCCGCCGTGAAGCCGACCACCTCGTAGTCCTCGCGGTCGCGGAAGAGGACGTTGAAGTCGTGGAAGTCGCGGCCGGCAGCACCGGCGATCAGCACGCGCGTGCGCTTCATCCCTGCATAAAGACTATGCAGATTCACCGGACGGTGGTGGGATTCGCGAGCTCGAACTGGCCGACTGCCGGCGTGGCTCTGGCCGGGGCCGGTCATGGCCCGGACGTCCTGGACGATCGTCTGTCGCTCCGCAGGGACAGCTGCTCGGGCTGGCCGAGACAGCTCGCATCGGCCTCGTGGACGCCCGAACCGAGCAATGGCTCGGCGGCTTCAGCCTGCTCCAGTAGAGTCGGCCCGTGGGCCGCTTTCCGACAGTCATGAACGAGCAGATCGGGCACGAGTTCGCGGCCTCGCAGCAGTACGTTGCGATCGCGGTCTACTACGACGCGGAGACGCTGCCGCAGCTCGCCGCGCACTTCTACCGGCAGGCGGTGGAGGAGCGAAACCACGCGATGATGCTCGTCCAGTACCTGCTCGACGCGGGCCACGATGTCGCCGTTCCGGGCGTCGAAGCGCCGCGCGCGGATTTCGCGGACGCGGAGGCGCCCGTCGCGTTCGCCCTGGAGCAGGAGCGGCGCGTGACAGACCAGATCAGCGCGCTCGCCGCGCTCGCGCGCGAGGAGAATGACCTGGTCGGCGAGCAGTTCCTCGGCTGGTTCCTCTCAGAGCAGCGCGAGGAGGTGGCGAGCATGTCCGACCTGCTGGCGATCGTCCGCCGAGCTGCCGGCAACCTGCTGCTCGTCGAGGAGTTTTTGGCCCGCCAGCCGGTCGGCGACCAGGGCGAGTCGGCGACGGCACCACCGGCTGCAGGCGGCGCGCTCTAAGATCCGGGTCGCGCTTGTCGCCTCCAACCGGGCGGCTCATCACCGCGCCTGGGCAGCCCTCGGTCGGACAGTCCGCTCGGCGACAATCCATGCGCGCGGGGTCAGACCCCCTATATCAGCGTGCGCGTCACGAGTGTGTGACGACTTCGTAACTTGTCTCTCCGCTGACCGACGGGCCGGCGGTCGCTACGCCAGCGACAAGGACTCTCGGATGCGCTCCTCGAGGGTGGCCATTTCGATCCGCCCGCCCGTCAGGTCCTCCAGCATGTCGTCCGCCCGGCGCGCTTGGCCCTCTGACCAGAGCTCGCGCAGCAGCTCTCCCGCCTCGCGGCGCGCGAACCACGCGTTGCCGAATTCCGTGCGCAGGTAGTCGCGCAGCTGCGCCTCGAAGCCCCATGAGCGCAGGTACTCCGTCACGTAGAGCCCTGGGTCGATGTCGAAGAGGTAGCTCGCGCCGCTCGGCTCGATCTTGAGCGCGTCGGCGAGCAGCTCGACGTAGCGGGTGCGCATCTCCTCGGGGTCCGACGCGCGGTAGAACTCGAGCTCGTAGAGCAGTTTGGCGGCGTAGCGCCGAGCGAAGAAGAGCTCGATAACGCCGCCCTCCGCGGCCAGCTCGCCCGGGCGAGACACGTCCAGGCGGCGCTCGAGCCACGCCGGCTCGTGGACCAACCCATCGAAGAGCGACGCCCAACCCTCTGTGACCGCCATGTCGCCCATTCGTTTCGCCTCGACCGGCAGGTCGCCGTCGGTGTGCGCGAAGTGCTCCGTGTGGCCCGCCTCGTGGAAGAGAGCGCGCCAGTCGTCGAGGCCGCCGATCGGCTGGATGACGAGCATCACGCGGCCCGGCACCTCGATGGGCGCGCAAAAGGCGCGCGGCGACTTGTTCGGCCGCTGCTCGATGTCGAGGTGCACGTTCTCCTGGGCACGGAAGTCGACGCCGAGGTCGCCGAGCGTCGCTTCGAGCGCGGGCAGCATGCGGTCGCCGGGGAACTCGGCATCCCAGCGCTCCGCGCGCAGAAGCCGCGGCACGTCCCAGGGGCCCGCCTCGTCAAGGCCGAGCCCCACCCGCTGCCGGAACAGCCCGTCGGCGCGCTCCTCCCAGAGGCGCTCGGTGGAGTCGAGCAGCGCACGGCAGTCGCCCGCAAGCCGCTCGAGGTCGAATCCGATGCCCTCGTACAGCGAGAGGTAGTTGCCCGAGCCGAGCGCCGGCGTCGCCTCACGGTGGGTGCGAGCCGACTCGAGCAGGATCGGGTTGATGTGTTCTTCGCGCAGCGCGGCCGCCGCGTCGTGCAGCCTGCGCCGGCGGTCGCCATCGGGCTCGCGGGCGATCGTCGGGCCGATCATCCGGAACGGCACCTTCTGCCCGTCCACGTCGACTTCCAACTCGGCCTCGAGGCCCGCCGCACGCTCCGTGTATGCCTTCGTGACGTTTGCGAGATGGTTCTCGCACGCGAAGCGCCAGAGCGCCCGCCCGTGCTCGTCTAGCGTCGCCTCGCCCACTGCCTGCACGCGCGCGAGGTCGGTGAGATCGGCGTGCCGTTTGTAGATCGGCTCGAGCTCGAGTGCCTCCTTGTGGCCGGCGTAGTGGAGGTACCACTCCTCCATGAGCGCGGCCTCGAGCCGGTCGGCGCCCGCCCGGTACGCGTCAAGCTCTGCGGACGTCGAAGCGGTGGCCAAAGCCGCCATAGGATAGCCACGTGCGCGAGATTTCCCTGATGACGGAGCGGCAGACGCAGGTGCTCGACATCACCGAGCAGGTGCGGGCGGCCGCAGAGGATGCCGACGGTGCCGCGGCCGTCCTCGTCTACGTCCCGCACACGACCGCCGGTGTGACCATCAACGAGCACGCGGACCCGGCGGTGGCACGCGACCTCGAGCGGGCACTCGAGCGGATCGTCGGCGAAGGATGGGGCTGGGAGCACATCGAGGAGGGCGAGGAGAACGCCCCGTCGCACGTGCGCGCGATGCTCGCGGGGCCGCAGGTGCTGATCCCGCTCCGCGACGGCCGGCTAGGGCTCGGCACGTGGCAAGGCGTCTTCTTCTGCGAGTTCGACGGCCCGCGGCAGCGCACCGTCTTCGTGACGCCGCTGCGATGATCGAGGTCAGCGCGCTCACCAAGCGATACGGCGGCACGCTCGCCGTCGATGACCTCACATTCCGCGTCGAGCCGGCCCGCGTCACCGGCTTCCTGGGACCGAACGGCGCGGGAAAGACGACCACAATGCGCGCCGTGCTTGGCCTCGTCCGGCCCACGGCGGGGACGGCCGCTGTGCTCGGGCGGGCATACCGCGACCTCGACGAGCCGCTGCGGCGGGTCGGCGCGGTGCTCGAGGCGTCCGCATACCACCCCGGCCGCTCGGGACGGAACCAGCTTCGCGTCCTTGCCACGGCGTCCGGCATCCCGATGTCTCGAGTCGACGGGGTGCTCGCCCTCGTCGAGCTGCGCGACGCGGCGCAACGGCGCGTGGGCGGCTACTCACTCGGCATGCGCCAGCGGTTGTCGCTCGCGGCCGCCCTGCTCGGTGATCCGGACGTGCTCGTGCTGGACGAGCCGGCAAACGGGCTCGACCCGGCGGGCATCCGCTGGCTGCGCGGCCTGCTGCGCGCGCTCGCCGATCGCGGCCGCACGATCCTCGTGTCGAGCCACGTGCTCGCCGAGATCGAGCAGATCGCGGATGAGGTCGTGATCATCCACCGGGGCCGCTACGTGGCGAGCGGAGTGACCTCCGAGCTGGCAGCGCGCGCGGCCGGCGCCGTGCGGGTGCGGAGCCCGCAGGCGGAGCGATTCCGTGAGCTCCTCTCCGCCGAGGGGCTCGAGGCGAGGGACGCAGGCGACGGGGCGCTGGCGATCGCGGACACGACGGCCGCGCGGATCGGCGAGCTGGCCGCGGCGCGCGGGATAGTCCTGCACGAGCTCTTCACCGAACGCGCCACGCTCGAGGAGGCATTCCTCGAGCTCACGTCCGGCGAGACGAGCACATGAGGCTCCTCGCCGCCGAGCTGCTGAAGCTCTGGACGACGCGGCGCACCGTGCTCGCGCTACTCGTCGCCCTGCTCGCCATCGTCGCGCTCGGCGCCGCAGGGATCAGCGCGACCGCGGACGACGGCGAGCTGTCCGGCAACTCGACGCTGCTCGACGTGCTGAGCGTCGTGGACATCGCAAGCGTGTTCGCGATGGTGTTCGGGATCCTGATCGTCACGTGGGAGCTCCGCCACGGGACCATCACGCAGACGTTCCTGGCGTCGCCCCGACGTGAGTGGGTGCTAGGGGCGAAGGCAGCGGCAGCCGCGCTTGCGGGGGCGTTTCTCGTCGTGGTCAGCGCTGCGCTTGCTCTCGCGATCACCTGGGTCTGGGTCGGCGGAGATGCCGGCGCCGAGTTCGACGCGGAGGTGTGGGAGCGGGTCGGGGGCCAGGTGCTCGCATCCGCGCTCTACGGCGTCCTCGGCGTTGGTGTCGGGGCGATCGTTCGTGGCCAGGCGCTCGCCGTCGTTCTCGTCTTCGTCTGGTTCCTCGTGGTCGAGCCCCTCATCGGCGTGCTGTGGGGTGCCGGGGCTCCGTACCTGCCGGGGACGGCGCTCGACACGCTCGCAGGGGTGCGTGATGTCGAGGATTCGCTGTCGTCCGGGGCCGCCGCGGCGTTGGCATCGCTCTACACGGCCGGTTTCCTGGCCGCGGGCGGGTTTCTGACGCTGCGGCGAGACGTCACCTAGTCATGGCCGCCCTCGTGATTCTCCGCAGCGACGTGACCTGAGGTTACGCTGGCCGCCATGGCGGCACCCGTCCGCGTCGACGACGAGCTCGACCTCCACGTCGACTCCCTCGCGTACGGTGGGAACGGCGTCGCACGCCTAAACGGCTTCGTGGTCTTCGTGCGGCGCGGACTCCCCGGCGACACCGTGCGCGCGCGCGTCACGAAGGTGAAGCGAAACCACGCGGAGGCGCTCGCGGTCGAGGTGCTCGAGCCCGGGCCGCAGCGCGTCGACGCTCCCTGCGCGCACTATCCCGCCTGCGGCGGGTGCCGCTTCCAGGATCTCGCCTACGCGGCCCAGCTCGATGCGAAGGAGGCGCAGGTGCGCGATGCGCTCGTCCGCATCGCCGGGATCGCCGAGCCGCCGCTCGAGCCGATCGTCCCCGCCGAGTCGCCGTACTTCTACCGCAACAAGCTCGAATATTCGTTCACGCGCACCCCTGCCGGCCCCGCGTTGGGCTTCCACAAGGCGGGACGCTGGGACGAGGTGCTCGAGGTGGAGCGCTGCTGGCTGACGACCGAGCTTGGCAACGCGATCCGCGATGTCGTGCGCGACTGGGCACGTGAGGAGCGGCTGGAGGCGTACGACCAGGCGGACGGCACCGGCTACCTGCGTCACCTCGTCGTGCGCGAGGGGCGCAACACGGGCCAGGCACTCGTCCTGCTCGTGACGGCCAAGGGGGAGCGATTCGAGCGCGACCACTTCGTGGACGTGCTTCGCCGGTTCCCCGAAATGCGCTCGGTCCACTGGGCGGTCAACGAGTCACCGGCGGAGGTGACGAACCTGCCGACGACCTTGCTCTGGGGCGTGGACGCGATCGAGGAGGAGCTCCGCGGCCTGCGCTTTCGCGTGCGGCCGAACGCGTTCCTGCAGACGAACACGGCCATGGCCGAGGTGCTCTACGGGCTAGCCGGGGATTTCGCCGCCGTGACGCGCGAGGAGACGCTCTGGGATCTCTACTGCGGCATCGGCACCATCGGTCTCTCGCTCGCCGGGTCGGCGCTCACCGTCTGGGGCGTCGACGTGTCCGAGGAGTCGATCGCCTGCGCGCTCGAGAACGCCGATCTGAACGGGATCGCCAACGCTGCGTTCTTCGCGGGCAACGTGGGGCAGGCGCTGGCGGAGCTGCGCGAGCGGACCGGCGCCCCCGACGTCGTGATCGTCGATCCGCCGCGCGCCGGCCTCGCGGGGAAGGCGCTCAAGCGCGTGGGCGAGGCGGGCGCGGCGCGGCTCGTATACGTGTCGTGCAATCCGACGACGCTCGCGGGCGACGTGAAGAGGCTCGCGGCCGACTACGGCTACCGCCTGGAGCGGGCCAGGCCCGTGGACATGTTCCCGCACACCCCGCACGTCGAGACGGTCACGCTGCTGAGGCGCGACGCCGCGGAGTGACCTACGCCTAAATCTGTAAGTAACAGCTTGTCACTAGCGGGGTTGGCGTAGGGCGACGCGTCCGCGCTACTCCGGGGCTCCGGCGGGTGGGGCGGATCCGACCTCGGCGCGCCGGCCCTTCAGGTCTCGCCAGATGAGGTCTGCGTTGACAGCCAGGAACGCGAGCGCGATCCCGGGCAGGGCGGGCAGACCGCCGACGTCCCAGGCGACCGCGAGCGCCATCGTCGCGCCGAACGACAGGGTCATGGCGAGCCACGTCCACCCGGGGCGCAGGCGCCACCGCACGGCTGCCGCCAAGAACAGAGCGAAGAAGAGTAGGTCGGGGAGGCCGAGGTTCGCCGACGCGTCTTCGCCCGGGACGGGGAAGGCGAAAGACAGCGTGGTGAAGACCTCCCGCTGCTCGGTGACGATGTGCCTCGTCGGACCGCGCCAGACGGACAGCGAGTCGATCCACGGGATGAGCGCCGCGACCAGCGCAACCCACCACAGCCGCTCGAAGAACTCGAGGAACCAGAACGCGAGTGCGGTCATGGCGCCGAGCTTCGCGAAGTTCGCGATCGCTTCCAGGCCTGCCACCTCGAAAATGGCGGCGAGAACGCCGAACGAGACCGCGAGCAGCGCAAGCCCACGCGCGCGCCGGGCAGGCAGCGCCAGGTAGACGAGCCCGAACACCGCGGGCATCAGCAGGAAGGCGAGAAAGGCGACGTCCCACCAGGTCGGCAGCTCTCTGAGCGAGGCGGCACCCGCGTAGTACGCGGCCAGCGCGACCGCGAGGCCGCTGACGACGGCGAGCCGCACGTGCATCCGCCGTCGACGCGCGGCTGACAGGGCCTCCTCCACCAGCCCATTAGAGCGAACCGTCGCGTAGGAGCGAACGGCCGCTGGTCGCCGCCACTTCATCGGCGCAGGTGGGCTTTGCGCGCCGTAGCCACGGCGCGCGAAGGCGCGTGTGACGTCCATGCCCCGCGAAAGTCGTCATGCTGCGTGAAGCGCGGCGGACTTTCGCGGGCTAGTACGGCGGCAACTCCGCCCACCAAGGGCCGAGCGCCTTGAAGGCATTCCAGAACGCCGTCTTGGCGGGCTGTTCGTCGAGCGACGCGTCAATATCCGGCACGTAGAGCGCCTCGATCGTCGCCGTGAAGCGCTGGAGCTCTGCCACCCGCGGCTCGAGCTCGTCCGCCAGCGGGAAGCCGAGCGAGTTCAGGAACGTGAGCGCCTCCTCGCCCATGACCACGATCAGTTTGGGCTGGACGATGTGCAGCTCGCGGGTCAGCCAGTCGCGTGCCTCTTCCTCGTCCTCATCCTCGAACTTGAGGCAGTTGGTGCCGTAGACCGCCATCGGATCCACGTGCAGGCGCTGGAGCGACTTGATGATCGCCTGGCCCGCGCGCCCCCAGAAGGCGACGCCCTCTTGCGACTCGGATCGCTGCGGCGTGTGCTTCAGCAGGAAGACGTCGCCCAGCGGGTGCCCAGAGCCGAGCACGGGCGCGTGGTCGGCACCCGCAGCGCGCGCGATCTCGTGGCCGAGGTCGTTCGACTCGGCGATCGCCTTCTGCAGGTACTTCTCGTAGATTTCGTCGCTGGAGGATCGGCTGGTTCCCACCCGATCCTCTATTTGGTGGCCTGGATGCGGGCTCCTCCCGGACGCGCCTTCGACGGTCGTCTCCTCCACCCGTGTGTCATTCGCGCTCCCCGCGTGTTCCCCTAGATGCTTGATCGGTTAATGGCCGTAGGCGCTGAGCGTGCGGCTGGGCTGGCCGAGTTGCCAGTTGAGGTGGATCGCGGCCGAGAGTGCGAGTACGCGGGCGGCGATACGGGTGAGCAGGCCGGCGGGGGTGCGGGCGAGGTGCTGTTCGAGCCGGAGCTGGTATTTGAAGCTCTGCACGATCGACTCGATCCGCTGGCGGATGGGTCCGATCGGCGGGCTCGGCCGTTCGTGCTCGTTCGCTCGGCTGGGGCGCAGGAGGGTGGCGCCGAGCGCGGCTACGGCCTGCTCGAACTCGGCGCCGGCGAAGCCCTTGTCGGCGATCACGAGCTGGCCTTCGATCGGCTGGCGCTCGAGCAGGCAGAGCACCGACTCCCGC
>JBHEMZ010000077.1:0-6501 GCA_046262315.1 Gaiellaceae bacterium | reverse complement strand
TCGCCGAGCCAGCCGAGCGTCGCCGGCAGCACGGTGAGCGAGCCGACGACGGCGATCGCGACGACGAGGATCGTTCCGATCGCGACCGACGTCCAGATCGCCGAGCCGCCGAAGAACATGCCGGCGACGGCGGCGATCACCGTCAGGCCGGAGACGAGAATCGCCCGGCCGGAGGTCGCGGCCGCGGCGGCGAGCGCGGCTTGCTCGCCCCTGCCGGCGGCGCGCTCCTCCCGCTCCCGCTTGAGGTAGAAGAGCGAGTAGTCGACGCTGACTGCGAGTCCGATCAGCAGGATGACCGAGTTGGCGGCCTCGTCCATGGCGAAGACCCGGCTCGGGAGCGCGAGCAGCCCGATCGCCGCGAGCACGGCGGAGAGCCCGACCAGCAGCGGGATCCCGGCCGCCACGAGCGCGCCGAAGACGACGACGAGGATCCCCAGCGTGACCGGGACCGCGGTGTACTCCGCCCGCGTGAAGTCGGCCTGGATCGTATCCTCGAGGGCGAGCTGAGCGCTCGCGTCTCCGAAGGCCTCGACCCGAAACCCGGCGTGGCGCTCCTGGACCGCCGCGAGCGAGGCCAGCACCGGCTCTACGAGGGTCACCGCCTCGCCCTCCGCGTCGGCGAGCGCGTATCGCACCAGCGCGGCGCGCGCGTCCCCGGAGACGAGCGGCGGCTGGACGTCCGAGACGCCGTCTCGCGCCGAGAGGGCGCGGGCGACGTCCGCGAGCACGGCGCGGAAGGCGGGGGCGTCCGCCGCGTGCTCCTCGCTCGTGACGAGCACGGACTCGTGCGCGGCGTCGGCGAAGCCGCCGGCGGCGAGGATCTCCTGCGCCCGCTTCGACTCGCCGACGGCGTTGTCATCGGGATCGAGTTGCGTCGTGCCGAGGGTGGCGCCGATCACGGCCGCGGCGACGACGAAGGCGAGCCAGCCGAAGATCGCCGTCTTGCGCCGGCGGGCGCTCCAGCGGCCCATGCGGGCCGCGCGGGTGGTGCTGTTCTCGAACTGGGACATGCAGAGCTCCTGGTCGATGTAACGAAGGTCGACCAAGCGTCGCCCGCGGAGGCCGCGGCGGCTATCCGGAATGTCCCCGGTCGAACCCGGACTCGACCCCGAGCGGCCGCCCCGCAGCGGGGCGGCCGCCGAGGCTTCGGTCAGATGGCCGAGGCCACCTTGACGGCGGAGACGTCGACGGCGAGCCTGACGGCGTCGCCCATCCCGGCGAATATCCCGCTAGTTTACCGTTCGGACAACGATCGCATCCCGCATCCATCCCGCAGGAGGTCGCCGGAAGCTCCCGCGAGCGCCGGGCAATCCCCGCAAGCCACGGGTCGAAAGCCCTGCTCAGGGCGGAAATCCCGGCCGATCCCCGCCCGGGCCGCAAGAGCCATGACCGGCCTGTCACGCCGGAGGTCGCGAGTTCGAGTCCCGTCGCTCCCGTAAAGTTCCTGCAAATTGGCATGTTTTGTTGCCGAGGTGGGCGCGACCGACCGGCGGCTTCTTTCCATCCCGCGTAGACTCCGCACGAGAATCGGCCTGTGATCCCCGCACGACGCCGGTCGTAGCCGGTAATCCCTGCAAGCGAGACGACCGGCGGTGTGGCCGGACGTCCTCTGGAAGCCGGATCCGGATGCCGCGCATTTGCAGCGGTTTCGTCTAACGACGCGAGCGCGTACCGCGTGCATCCCGCGCGCTTCCACATATGCCGCGGGACGCTCGACGGCTAGCGGCTCTCTCGAGCGCGACCTCGTCGCTTCGGGCAGTGCCTGGCGTCTGGTCCGTGTGCCCCAGCGCCTCCCCTCTCTGGAGAGAGGAGGTCGAGGCGGGAGCTTCGCAAGAGGTCGACTCGCGCGAGTGCGGCATACTTGCGGCCCCGTAATGGAAGACGCGCGGAATCGGGGCATGGACGCCGCGGAGTCGGCGAACTCGGCCGACGCGCGTCGCGTGGGTGCCGACGCCCGCGAGCGGGCTGCGAAGGCGCGCGACCGGAGCGCTGAGGCCCGAGAGGCAGATGCCGATGCGCGCGAGTCGAGCGACGATGCGCGCAGCGTCACCGCGGATGCGCGAGAGGCGGACGCTGACGCGCGCGACGTCACCGCTGACGCGCGCGAGGCCGGTGCCGACGCGCGCGAGGCGGCCGCCGACGCCGACCTCGTCGCTGCCGAAGCGCGAGCGGTCGCCGCCGACCTCCGCCTCGCCGAGGCCAACGTCCACATGCAGTCGGCGAAGGAGCACATGAACCGCGCCTCGGCGCAAATGGCGGTTGCCGACCACCGAGCGGATGACGCCGAACGGCTGATGACTTTCGCGGATGAGCAGCTCGTGGTCGCCGCCGCGAAGCTTGCCGAAGCTACGAGCGACAGTCAGGAGTACCAGCGCGCGCTCTACCACTACACCCTACTCGTCCGTCATCGCATGGCCAACCCGTTGCAGATCATCGGCGGCATCGCCGCGACGCTGATCGCGAGGCCCGACATGCAGCGCGCCGATCGTCTCGACATGCTCGAAATCATCTACAAGCAGACGAAGATTCTCGAGCGCGTCTGCCTCGACCCGAAGATCATGCACCCGAGCGAACACGGACTCGACCCCATTCCCGCGCGGGGTCTCGTCGGCGACGAATAGCGACCTTGGAAGAGGATGTCGCCGGCGTCGCCGCCCGCGGGAGCGCGACCCCGATCCGTTGGACGTCTGTCTTAGGTTTCGCGCCGGCGTCGGGTGCGTAGGCGGAAAACGACGCTGGTCGTGATTCCCAGGAGCCAGCCGAGAACTGCTGCGGCGAGGATGATCCAGACGAGCGAGACGTGGCTCGTGCCGACGACCCAGCTCAGCTCCACCTGGCGCGTGTTCGCGACCGCGAGCGCGATCACGACGACAAGCAGCGCTACCAGCGCGAACGCCCAGGTGTACAGGCGGGTGCGGTGGCCGTGCCGGCGCAAGCGCGCGCCGCGGGGCTCGATCGGTTCGGTGGCGGGCACCGGTTGCGCCGGCTGCGATTCGTCTGGCATCTCCGAGTCGGCTCCCACCTCTACTCCTTCGTGGCGCGGGTCGTTGCTTGTCATGTGTGTTCGGTGTCGGCGAGCGCGCCTGCGACGAGCGAGGGCCGGTCGTACGACGCGCGCCTCTCGAAGCGTCAAATTTACAGGACAAACGTGATCGCCAGTGATCGGCCGTGCCCGCCGGGTTACCGCACCGGAACTTCCATGGTAAGGAGGAGGCCGTGAGTTCGATCGCCCGGTCGCACGACGATTCACGGCCGCGGCAAACCTCTGTTCGGCGTACTCCATGAACGCGTTGGGTAACGAGGACATCCCGCGCTCATCCCGTGCGTTGACAACTGAGGCAACACTGCCATCCCGCGCTCATCCCGCCGGAGGTCGCCGGAAGCTTCCGCCCACACCCGCCGATCCCCGCAACGCCAGGGCCGGAAAGCCCTGCCCTCGCCGGTAATCCCCGCCTACTCCCGCCCAGCCGGAACCACCACGACCGGCCTGTCACGCCGGAGGTCGCGGGTTCGAGTCCCGTCGCTCCCGTAAAATTCCTGCAAATCGGCATGTTTTGTTGCCGCGCTTGGCGTAATCGACCGCCGGTTTTTTTTCATCCCGCGTAGATCCCGCGCGCGGATCGGCCTGTGATCCCCGCAAGACGCCGGTCGTAGCCGGTAATCCCCGCAAGCGAGACGACCGGCGATGTGGCCGGGCGTCCGATGGAAGGCGGATCTGGGTGCCGCACATTTGCAGCGGTTTCGTCTAACGACGCGAGCGCCTACCGCGTGCATCCCGCTTGCGCTTCCGCTCAGCCACTCGCCGGCTAGCGCGCCGCCTACTAGACGAGCTCCTCGGACGCCGCGTACGCGTCTCGCCGGTCGATGCGCCGTTCGCGCTCGCCATCCGGCAGGAACCAACGCTCTGCAACGGCGGTGGGGACGACGGCCGAGAGCACAACGACGGTGACGAGCAAGGAGAACTGCGTCTCGTCGATGATCCCGGCGTTCAACCCGTAGAGCGAGGAGATCGTTCCGAAGGTCAGGCCCGTGCTCATAAGCAGGGTCGTAAAGGCCGCGTGGCGGGGAGCCCAGGCGCGAGCGAGCGGGAAAATGAAGGCGACCTTCGGAACCATCTTCGCCGCGAGGACCGCGCCCAGCAGGCCGAGATTCGCGACCACGGCGCCCAGCGAGACGTTGAGTCCGCCCTTGATGAAGAAGAACGGCGTGAGGAACGCGAACGCAACGACCCGCAGCCGCTTCTGCTCCTCACGGTGCTCTTGGTAGTGCCGGCTCATGACGAGCCCAAGGATGAACGCAGGTAGCACTGCGTGCCCGTTCGACAGGTCGGCGAGCACCATCAGGACGAGCAGGCACGCGAAGACGAGCTTGATCTCGGGCTCGATCACGCGGTCGCCGTAGCGGGCGAAGAAGGGGCGCGCTAGCCGCGGCAGCACCAGGATCAGAGCGACGGAGACGAGGAGGAATACGGGGAACCAGACGTTCGGCTTGATGAAGATCGCCGAGAGCGCGATCGCGGTGCAGAGATCGGTGACGAACGTCGCGCTCATCAACAGCTTTCCGATCGCCACATCCGTGAGCCCACGCTCGACGAGAACCGCGTAGACGACGGCGAGCGACGTCGTCGACAGCGCCGTCCCCAGATCAACGACGCCTTCAGCGTCCAGTCGAGCAGGAAAAAGCTCGTCAGCGACGCGACGGCGAAGGGGCCGGCGAACGAGGCGACGCCGATTCCCACGGAGGCCTCCAACCGTCGGCGCATGTAGGCCGGGTCGACCTCCATCCCGGCCAGGAACGTCAGCACGATCGATGCGAACGCGGCGATGAAGTCGAGCCACTGCTGGCTGTCGAGTTCGAAGAGGTTGCCGACGACGACGCCGAGCGTCAGCTCGAGCAAGGCGACGGTCACGCCGAGCTCGACGGAGACGATGCTGGCGAGCAGAACGAGTGCCGCGAGGACTGCTGCTAGCTCGATTGGGCTCACGTGGCCTCCTACTTCGCGTCGGTGGACGTTCGGTAGAGGCCATCAGCCCCGTGCTCGGGGCGGTTAGGCGCGAGCCTCATCGCGCTCCTTCGATAGTAGCGGCGGCGGCGAGGCTTAGGATCCTCCACCGGGCGGTTCCCGGCGCGGCAGCCAGGGCCTGCAGAGTTCAGGCGTCGTCAGGCTCCCAGCCGCACGACCGGGTCATGAACAACGGCGGCGGCGCTCGCTGCCGGGTACGGCGGCGGGAGCAAGAGCACCGCGCCACAAACGACGACCTCACAGGTCCGGCCAGCGTCGTCGAGCGGCGACGCCGCTCCTCTTCGGTTACGCGGCGCGGAGCAGCTGGTCTGCGAGCTCGGCTGGCAGCCCGACGCTACGGATGTGGGTCGCGACGGCGTGCGCGTCGTAGGGGACGCGTTCGATTGAGACGTCGACGGTGCCGTCGCGCTCTTCGAGCAGCGCGAAGCTGCCGCGCGGGTCGCCGTCTTTGGGCTTGCCGACCGAGCCGCAGTTGACGAAGAGCACGCCGCCGTACTCCTTGATCCACGGCTTGTGCGTGTGCCCGAACAGGAGCACGTCGCACTCGGCTATCTGAGCGATCCGCTCGAACGTGCTCGCGGCCCGTTCTTCGAGCAGGTACTCGTTCACCTTGCGCGGAGACCCGTGCACGAGGCGGACGCGCTTCCCGGCGAGCTCGAAGCGAAGGTCGAAGGGCAGCTTGTGCATGAACCGCTTCGAGCGGTCGTCGGTGTGCGCGAGCGTCCATGCGACTGAGGCCTGGCCGATCTCGCGGTCCTTGGGCGTCGGGTAGAAGCAGCCGCAGTCTTCGAGGTCGCGGGCGATCGCGTAGTCGTAGTTGCCGTAGATCGTCGGGACGTCTCGCTCCTCGATCGTTCGGCAGATCTCGTTCGGCCGGGGCCCGTAGCCGACCAGGTCGCCGCCGCAGTAGAGCCCGTCGACGTCCAGTTCTTCGATCCGGGCGAGCGCCGCTTCCAAGGCCGGCACGTTGCCGTGGATATCGGTGATGACGGCGATGCGCCTGTTCATGCTCAGGCCGCCTCGTCGTCGAGTTCGGCGAGCAGCTTCTCGACGCGCTCGGCGATCTCGTTGCGGATCTGCCGCACCTCCTCGAGCGGCCGGCCGGCGGGGTCGGTGAGGTTCCAGTCGAGGTAGCGCTTGCCGGGAATGTAAGGGCAGGCGTCGCCGCAGCCCATCGTGACCACGACGTCGGCCCATTCGGCGTCTTCGCGCTCGAGCTTGCGCGGGGCGCGCCCGGCGAGGTCGACGCCGAGTTCGCGCATCGTCTCGACGACCGGCGGGTGGACGCGGGCGGCCGGCTGCGTGCCCGCCGAGCGGGCGCCGTGCCGGCCCTGCGCTGCGCGCTCGAAGAGCGCCTGAGACATCTGCGAGCGGCCCGCGTTGTGCAGGCAGACGAAGAGCACGTGGCTCATGCAGCTCGCTCTTTCCGATCATCGATCAGATCGGCCGCGCGGGTCGGCTCGCCGCGGACGAGCTGA
>JBHEMZ010000076.1:0-9729 GCA_046262315.1 Gaiellaceae bacterium | reverse complement strand
GAGAAACGCATCCGCCGGGGCGGGCACACTCGATCATGCATCTGGGCCTCCTGTGCGAGCTGGGTCTTGGTCGACCACAAGGCTCGCCGGAGGCCCGGACGCGATCAGGTGTCTCGCAGGTGTGTAGGCAACAGAACTAGTCCCGCAACCCGCCGCAAGTCGTCATGGGCCCGCGAAACGGGGCGGACTTGCGGCGGGAGAAGTCGTCATGGCCTGCGCAGCAGGCCGGACTTGCGGCGGAAACTAGGCGGTCGCCTCGACGCGCTTCTTACGCTTGTCGGCGCCGATGAGGACGTCGTCGAGCCAGTCGGCCGTCTCGTCCTCGTCCATGCTCTTCGCGTACATGAGCTCGGAAACGAGGATCTTCTTGGCCTTGACGAACATCTGCTTCTCGCCCGTCGAGAGGCCTTTCTCGTGGTCGCGCAGCGAGAGGTTTCGCACGACCTCGGCGAGCTCGAAAATGTCGCCTGTCTTCATCTTCTCGCGGTTGTGCTTGAACCGGCGGTTCCAGTTCTTCGGCATGACTGTTCCCGTGCCGGTCAGCGCCTTCAAGACCTGCAGCACGGTCTCCTCGTCGATCACTCGGCGAAGCCCGACTTTTTCGGCGTTCTCGGTGGGCACGTTCACGGTCATGTCGTTGTGGAGAATCTGGATCGTCAGGTACTCGCGCTGCTCGCCCAAGACGGTGCGCGCCTCCTTCTTGACGACCGTCCCCGCGCCGTGATGCGGGTACACCACCTTCTCGCCGACATCGAACAAGCCGACCTCCCCTCGTGATTTCACCAAGACGCCGGCAGGAGTCGCCCCGCCGGCGGATGCGAGCGATTATAGCGAAAACGGCTTGAAAATGCCACTCTCAGCAGGGATTTTCGGCGGGCCGAACGAAAAATCCCTGCTCAGCGAGACCTAGGCGGCGTCTGCGGCCTCGTGCTCGAGCGCCGCAGCAACTGCTTTGTCCACCGTCTCGACCGTGACAATGCGGACGCGCCCGCTCGCCTCCGTGCCCGCAGGCACGACGACCGCTTCGAGGCCAAGCTTCTCGCACTCGGCGAGGCGGCGTTCGGCCTGCGTCGCCGGTCGCAGACGGCCCGTCAGCCCTAGCTCGCCGAATGCGCCGGTGGCGGCATGCACCGGCACGCCGCAAGCCGCGGAGGCGACCGCGAGCGCAACGGCCAGGTCGGCCCCCGGCTCGTCGATCCGCACCCCGCCGGCCACGTTCACGAATACATCCGCCTGGCCCAGCGCGAGCCGGGCGTGACGGCCGAGCACGGCGACGATCATGGCGAGGCGTTTCGGGTCGACGCCCGTCGCCACCCGACGCGGCATAGCCAGGTCGGTCGGCGACACCAGCGCCTGGATCTCGAGCAGCAGCGGGCGCGTGCCCTCCAGCACGCAGGCGACCGCGGCCCCGATCTCGCCCGGGGCCGTCCGCCCGAAGAGCTCCGACGGGTCGGGAACCCCCTGGAGACCGGCGCCCGTCATCTCGAAGACGCCGAGCTCGTTCGTCGAGCCGAAGCGATTCTTGACCGCGCGCAGGACACGGTGGGCACGGTAGCGATCGCCCTCGAAGTGGAGCACGCAGTCCACCAGGTGCTCGAGCACCCTGGGGCCTGCGACGGACCCGTCCTTCGTCACGTGGCCGACCAGAAAGAGCGCGATCCCCGTCGACTTGGCTACGCGCATCAGCCGCGCGGCGGCCTCGCGCACCTGGGCGACGGATCCCGGCGAGGAGCCTACCTCGGCGGAGTAGAGGGTTTGCACCGAGTCGATCACGCACACATCTGGACGCTCCCGCTCGAGCGTGGCGCACACAGCGTCGATGTTCGTCTCTGCGAGGATTTCGACCGCCTGCGGGCCGCCCAACCGGGCTGCTCGAAGGCTCACCTGAGCTGCGGACTCTTCGCCCGTGATCAGGAGCGCTCGCTGCGAGCGCGACATGTGGGCCAGTGCGCTGAGCAGCAGAGTGGACTTTCCCACACCTGGCTCGCCGCCGACGAGGACCAGCGAGCCGGGCACGAGTCCGCCTCCGAGAACGCGATCGAGCTCCTCCACTCCCGTGGGGAAGCGATCGGCCTCGACTGCCTCGACCTCGGCCAGCTTGCGCAGCGGCTGAGGCTTCGAAGCACCCGTCCTCGGGGGCGGAGCCTCCTCCACGAGCGTCCCGAAGCTGGCGCAGCTTGGGCAGCGTCCGAACCACCGGCCCGTCGAATAGCCGCACTCCGAGCACGCGAACTGCACCGCCGCCTTCGCCATCGCGGAGCCAGTCTAGGGACGCAATCCGACGCCGAGATGTGTCGACTTCGTGCCAAGCTTCTCGTGTGGAGCCCGTCAATCTCGACGACTACGAACGGGCCGCCGAGCGCGCCCTGGACACGGCGGTTTACGGCTACGTGGCCGGCGGCTTCGGCGACGAGTGGACGCTGCGCGAGAACCGCGCGGCGTTCGGGCGCTGGTGCCTGCGCCCCCGCGTGCTCGTCGACGTGAGCCAGGTGTCCACGCGCTGCGAAGTGCTCGGAGCGGAGGTCTCAATGCCGGTGCTAGTGGCGCCGACGGCATTCCAGCGGCTTGTGCACCCGGATGGAGAGCAGGCCACCGCGCGCGCCGCCGCCGGCGCGGGAACGGTCATGTGCCTCTCGACGCTCGGCTCGCTCCGTCCTGCGGAGCTCGCGGCGGACGTGCCGGGCGCGGCCCGATGGCTGCAGCTCTACTGGTCGGACGATCGGGGGTTCACGCGGGAGCTGGTGGAGGAGGCCGCGGCCACCGGCTACGGAGCGATCGTGCTCACCGTCGACCTGCCGGTCGCGGGCCGGCGGGAGCGCGACCTGCTCACACGCTTCGCGATTCCGCCCGACCTGCCGCTCCCTTGCATCTCCCCGAAGGTGCCGCGACCAACCGATTCGGGGCCGGGTCTCGGGGCGATCGTCGACCGCCAGCTCACGTGGCGCGACCTCGAGTGGCTGCGCTCCTGCTCGCGACTGCCCGTGGTGCTGAAAGGCGTCCTGACGGCCGAGGACGCGGAACTCGCGTGCGAGCACGGCGCCGACGGCCTCGTCGTCTCGAACCACGGCGGCCGCCAGCTCGACGGCGTGGCGGCAACGCTGGATGCGCTGCCCGAGGTCGTGGACGCGGTGGACGGGCGCGCCGTGGTGCTGATCGACGGCGGCGTGCGGCGGGGCAGTGACGTCCTCAAGGCGCTCGCGCTCGGGGCCCGCGCGGCCCTCGTGGGGCGTGCAGCGCTCTACGGGCTCGCAGCGGCGGGCGACGACGGCGTCCGGCACGTGCTCGACCTGCTACGCGACGAAATGGCGCTCGGGCTCGCGTTGCTCGGCTGCCCCACACCGGACGCCGTCACGCGGGCGCACGTCGCGCCCGCGTCCCGCTAAGGCGATCCCGAGCGCTTACTCGGGTGCGTTCGGATCCTCCGACCGCGCCAGCTCGAGCGACCCCTGCAGAGTCTGCTCGAAATGCCGCTGCTGGATCGGCTTGGCCCACTCGGCGAGCTGCCGCAGGTCGGGTTGCGCCGCCTTCTGCGCGAGCTCCTGGACGATCGCCCAGTGTCCGACCTCCCCGGCCTCGGCCATCGTCATGAACTCGAACCCGTCGAGCGCATCGGCGTCGTCGCCCATATACGTGGAGGCCATCTCGGCGGCTTCCTGCTTGGTCTCGCGTGCCTTCTCGAGCACGGCGGTCTTCTTACCGTCGAGGCCGTCCGCGACCTCGGTGCAGCGGCGCTCCGTTTCCGCCGCTTCCTCACGCATGTGCTCGAGCGCCCGGACGAGATCCTGGTGCTCGCCCTCCTCCTCGACGAGCTTCGCGACCTTCTTCGTCAGGTCCTGCGCGGCCATCGCCAAGCCGGTCACCTCGGCCAGTTTCGACTCGAGCGTCGTCAGCTCCGCCATCTCCCTCTCCTCTCCTCGGTTGCGTGTGCTGACGTTCGTATCCGTGGTGGGCCACCGGGAAACGCCAGTATCCGACCGCGTCGCCGGGCGGTCCGGCCAGCCGCTCGCGCTCAGCGGCGTCTACGGGGTAGCTAGGCAGATTCGCCACGGTCAGCCGCGGGTGCCGGCCAGGGTGCGCGCGATGTAGCGGACGGCGAGCGCCAGGAAGAGCAGACCGAGCGCCGTGCGGATCCAGTCCTCGGCGAGCGGCGTCCGCTTTCCCACGGCGGGCGCGACACGTTCGGCGATCTCCTCGCGCCAGCGGTGAAGCGCCGCGTGTCCGACTTCCTGGACGGCCATCGCGCGTGGCGTACCCGGCCGGCTGCGGAGGAAAACGCTCAAACTGCCTCCACCGCGGCCGCGGCCGCCCGCTCGCGTCGGCGCATCGAGGCCAGCAGCAGGCTCGCGAGGATGAGCGCCGCGCCGCCGAGCTGGAGTGCGGACGGCGCCTCGTCGACGAGCACCGCCGCGAGCAGGACGGCGAGCACCGGCTGAAGCATCAGCAGGACGGAGGTGAGCACGGCGGGCAGGCGCGGCAGCGAGCGGGCGATGAGCAGCCAGCCGAGCACCTGCGCGCTGAGCGCCAGCACGACGAGCCAGGCCTGCGCCTGCCAGGACGGGAGCGGGTCGAAGTCGCGCGAGGCGGCGCCGAGCACGAGCGCACCGAGCGCCGAAGCGAGGGTTGCGTCGAAGAGGGGCCCGGCGGTGCGGCGCAGGTCGGCACTGCCCTGCCGCAGCGTGAGCAGGAACGCGGAGTACGCGATCCCGGTGCCGATCCCGAAGATGGCGCCCAGCACGGGGTTGTCGCCGTAGGCGTCCTCCTCCAGCACTCCGGAGATGAGCAGGACGCCCGCGAACGCGACCGGGATGGAGGCGAGCGCGCGGCCGGACGGCCGCTCGCCGAGGAGAGCCCAGGCGAGCACGCCGACCATGAGCACCTGGGTGTTGCCGAGCACGGTCGCAAGGCCGGCGCCGACCGCGTCGATGGCGTGGTGCCAGAGCACGAGGTCGGCCGCGAAGAAGAGCCCGGCGGCCCAGGCCAGTCGTCGCGCGCGGCGGGGCCGACGACCGAAACGCCGGTCCTCGATCTTCGCGAGCAGGTAGAGAGGCGGCAGCGCCCACACGCAGCGCCACACGGCACCTGTCGAGGCCGAGACGTCAGCGAGGCGGAAGAGGATGCCCGAAAACGCGATCGCGACCGCACCGGCGAGCGCGGCGAGCTCGGGTCGCTGGTCGAGAGCCGCGAGGCGCACCGGCGCAGGCTAGTCGCGCCGCCTCCGCCGACAGAGCAGAGAATCCCCTCGTGGGCTCGAACCGGTCGCTCCCGATCGCGTGGTACGGACGCGTTCTGGTCGTGATCGGCTTCGCCGTGACGGTCGGAACGGGCGCGGGCCTCTTCCTGGCGCCGCGGTCACTCGGCGAAAACTTCGCCTGGACGATCAAGGTCCCGCTCACGGCCGCCTTCATCGGCGCCGGTTACCTCGCCGGGGCCGCGCTCGGCCTCGCACTCGTGCTGCGCGACGGCCTCTGGCCGCGTTCTCGCATCGTGCTCGCGACCGCCTTCGTCCTCCTGGTCACGAACCTGATCGCGACGCTGCGCTTCGTGAACGACTTCCACCTGGCGAGCGGCAGCGGGCTGCAGCAGGTCGTCGCCTGGGTGTGGCTCGTCGTCTACGTCACCCTCCCTCCGGCCGTGCTCGCCGTATTGATCGCGCACGAGCGGCGCGCCGGCCGGGCGACCTGGCGCGTCGAGGAACCGCTGACCCCCGTGACCCGAGCCCTGTTCGCCGCCACAGCAGCGGGTCTCACCGTCGTCGGGCTGTGGCTCTTTTTCGACCCGGACGGCGCGCTCGCGACGCGCTGGCCGTGGCACCTGACGCCCGTCTCGGCGGCGATCGTCGGCACGTGGCCCCTGACCTTCGCGGCCACCTTCGGATGGGCGCTCGTGGAGCGCGACTGGCGCCGCGTTCGCATCGCGGTCGCGCCGGGGGCGGCGGTGACGCTGTCCCACCTGTTCTCGGCGGCCCGGCTGTCGGAGACGTTCACGGGCGGCAACCCCGCCGCGATCGTCTACGTCGCCTCGGTGGCGTCGATCCCCGCCGTGCTCGGAGCGGCGTGGTTCAGTCAGCGCGCGCGGCGCGATTTGTCGAATTAGGGTGTTCTCCGATGGGCGTGCGTCGGCTCGAGCACATCCCGGGATTCAACATCGACCGCGTCGCAGCAGCGGCCGGCGACGACCCCGAGGTCCTGCGTCTGGAGAACCTCGACACGGACATCCCGCCGCCGGTGGCGGCAATGGAGGCGACGCGAGCGGCGATCGGGGAGGACGACGCGACAGCTGGCTGCCTTTCACAGGCCGCGACGACCTGAAGGACGTGGTGGCGGCCCATATCGAGCGGCGGGGAGGGCCGCGCTAACGACGGGCGGCGCGAGATCGTGATCACCTGTGGAGAAGGCGACGCGATGCTCGACGCGCTCTTCTGCCTGACCGACCCCGGCGACGAGGTTGTGCTCACCGACCCGACCTACGCCGGCATGCTCAACCGGGTGAGGCTCGTCGGCGCGGTTCCCCGGCTCGCGCCTCTCCACGTCGATCGGGGCCGGTGGGCTCTAGACCCCGACCGGCTACGTGCTGCGGTGACCGACCGCACGCGAGTGCTCTTCCTGAACAACGCGTCATTCCCGTCCGGCTGGGTCGCGAACGAGCAGGAGCTCGACGCGTTCGCGTCCCTCTGCCGCGAGCGCGACCTGTGGCTCCTCTACTGGGGCGGCTACGAGGGCGTGCTCTTCGACGGCCTGCCGGTCCGCCAACCCGCCGGGCTCCCCGAGATGCGGGACCGCACCGTCACCGTCGGCGCGCCGTCGCTCGAGCAGCGCATGATCGCCTGGCGGGTCGGCTGGGTGGTCGCGCCGGGGGAACTCGTGAACGACGTCTCCCCCGTCCACATCTACAACGGCCTGGTGGCGAGCGGCTTCGCCCAGATCGGCGCCCGCGTCGCCCTCGGTGCGCCCGACGAGGATCTGGCCACGGCGAACGCGGAGTGGCTGCGGCGCCGCGACGCGAGCTCGAGCAGCTCGACGGGCTGCCCGGCGTGCGCCCGGAAGGCGCGTGGTCGCTGCTGCTGGACGTCGCGGCGCTGGGGCTGGACTGCGCTGAGGTCTCGGCCCGCCTTCTCGAGCAGAAGGTCGCCGCCACGCCGATGCGCGGGTGGGGCGGCGAGGTCGCGGACCGGCACGTCCGCTTCGTCTTCAGCAACGAGCCCGTCGAGCGCCTCGAGCTGCTGGGAGACCGCGTACGCCGCGCCCTCGCCGCGGCCGAAGCCTGACGCTTTCAGAAAACGCGAGCGGCGGCCTCCCGGCCGCCGCTCAAACCACCGACGAGTGCGTCTACTCGGACTCTTCGTCTTCCGCGGAGCCCTGGGGCTCGTCGGGCGGGACTGTGACCTGCTCGGGCGCGGGGAGAGCGCCCGGGATGACCTCGATCTCGACCTCTTCGGCCTCCGGCTTGCGCGCGACCACGATCGTCGAGCCGGGTGAGAGCTCGCGGCCGAGCACGAAGTCGGCCAGCGGATCCTCGATATGCCGCTGGATGGCGCGTCGCAGCGGCCGGGCGCCCATGGCCGGGTCGTAGCCCTTCTCGACCAGCAGCTCCTTCGCTTCGTCGGTCAGCTCGATCGTCACCTCGTGCGTTGTCATCTGCTCGCGCAGGCGCCGCATCATCAGCTCGACGATCTGGAGGATCTCCTCCTTCGTCAGCTTGTGGAACACGATGATCTCGTCGATGCGGTTGACGAGCTCGGGCCGGAAGACTTTCTTGAGCTCGCTCATGACCCTGTCCTTCATGTCGTCGTAGGACAGGCCCGACTCGTCGCCGACCGTGAACCCGAGCGACTGGTTCTTCGAGATTTGAGCGGCGCCGATGTTCGACGTCATGATCACGATCGTGTTGCGGAAATCGACCTTGCGCCCCTGGGCGTCCGTCAGCTTCCCGTCCTCCAGGATCTGGAGCAGGATGTTGAAGACGTCCGGGTGCGCCTTCTCGATCTCGTCGAGCAGCACCACCGAGTAAGGCTTCCGCCGTACGGCCTCGGTGAGCTGGCCGCCCTCGTCGTAGCCGATGTAGCCCGGGGGCGAACCGACGAGCCGGGACACGGAGTGCTTCTCCATGTACTCCGACATGTCGACCTGGATCATCGCGTCCTCGTCCCCGAACAGGAACTCGGCGAGCGTGCGCCCTAGCTCGGTCTTCCCCACGCCCGAGGGGCCGAGGAAGATGAACGAGCCGGTCGGCCGCTTCGGGTCCTTGATGCCGGCCCGCGCGCGGCGGATCGCCTTGGAGACGGCGACAATCGCCTCCTCCTGACCGATCACGCGCTTGTGCAGCTCGTCCTCCATGCGGATCAGCTTCTGCGACTCGGCCTCGGTGAGCTTGAAGACCGGGATGCCCGTCCACATGGAGACGATGTCGGCGATCTCCTCCTCGCCGATCTCCGGCTGCTCGGTCCCCTCCTCGGAGCGCCAGCTCTCCTCGAGCTCGCGCTTCTTCTGCGTCAGCTTGCGCTCCTTGTCACGCAGCGAGGCGGCCTTCTCGAACTCCTGCGCCTCGATCGACGCCTCCTTCTCCTTGCGGACGCGGTCGATCTCCTCCTCGAGCTCGCGGTAGCGCGGCGGCGCGGACATCGTCTTGATGCGCATGCGCGACGCGGCCTCGTCGATGAGGTCGATCGCCTTGTCCGGCAGGTGGCGGTCCTGGATGTAACGGTCGGCGAGCACAGCGGCCGCGACCAGCGCGTCGTCCGTGATCTTGCAGCGGTGGTGCGCCTCGTAACGGTCGCGCAGGCCGCGGACGATCTGCACGGTGTCGTCGACCGACGGCTCCTCGACGCGGATCTGCTGGAAGCGCCGCTCGAGCGCGGCGTCGCGCTCGAGGTACTTCCGGTACTCGTCGAGTGTCGTCGCGCCGATCGTCTGCAGCTCGCCGCGTGCGAGTGCGGGCTTGAGGATCGAAGCGGCGTCGATCGCGCCCTCGGCGGCCCCGGCACCCACGAGGTTGTGCAGCTCGTCGATGAACAGGATGATGTCGCCGCGCTGCATGATCTCCTTCATGACCTTCTTCAGCCGTTCCTCGAACTCGCCGCGGTACTTCGAGCCGGCGACGAGCGCGGCGAGGTCCAGCGAGTAAATCTGCTTGCCCTTCAGGAGCTCGGGCACCTGACCTGACGAGATCCGCTGGGCCAGCCCCTCGACGACGGCGGTCTTGCCGACGCCGGGCTCGCCGATCAGCACGGGGTTGTTCTTCTGGCGGCGCGAGAGGATCTGCATGATGCGCTCGATCTCGGTCTGGCGGCCGACAACCGGGTCGAGCTTCCCCTCGCTCGCCTGCTTGGTGAAGTTGCGCCCGAACTGGTCGAGCAGCTTGGAGCTCTTCGACTTGCCCTCGCCTGAGCCACCGCCGCCCTGCTGGCGCCGGCCCGGTCCGGACAGCATGCGGATGATCTCGTTGCGGATTTTCTCCGCATCCGCATCGAAGTCGAGCAGGATCCGGGCCGCGACACCCTCGTTCTCGCGCACCAGGCCGAGCAGGATGTGCTCCGTACCGATGTAGTTGTGCCCCAGTGACAGCGCCTCGCGCAACGCCAGCTCCAACACCTTCTTCGCCCGCGGCGTGAACGGAATCTGCCCGGTCGTCACCTCGTCGCCCTGGCCGACGATCCGCGCCACCTGCGCGCGCACCTCCTCCACCGTGATGTCCAGCGACTCCAAAACACGGGCTGCAAGCCCCTCCTCCTCA
>JBHEMZ010000075.1:0-13005 GCA_046262315.1 Gaiellaceae bacterium | reverse complement strand
AGATCTACTCGTACATCGTCGAGGCGATCTCGCGCGAGCCGGGCTGGCACGAGCGGCACTTCGGGCTCTCGCCGGAGCAGGCGGCCGAGAACGCCGAGGCGGCCGGCTTCGTCGAGCTCTTCCTCTTCCGTCGCTACGTGGCGAAGCTCGAGTTCGAGCTCGAGTTCTGGTCGACGTTCGGCGACGGAGGCGCCGGGCCCGACCGGTACTCCGAGCTCCTTACGAGGGCCGCGGGCATTCACTACCGCCCCGACAACTACCTAGCCGACATGGACGCCGGCTTCTACTCGGCCGACTACCTGCGGGCCTGGATCCGCTCCTCGCAGCTTCGCGACCACCTGCGGCGCGAGGTCGGCGAGGGCTGGTGGTGCGACGCCGCCACGGGCGAGCTCCTGCGCTCGCTCTGGGCGGAGGGTACCGAGCCGACGAGCGAGGCGATCGCCGCCCGGCTCGGCTACGACCCGCTCGACACGGGGCCGCTGGTCGCCAGCCGCGGCGCCTAGCGGCCGCTTCAGGAGCTACGACTCGAGGCAGCCGAGCACCTCGACCGCGGACTCCTCGAGGCCCTCGAAAGCAGCCTTGCGGGAGAGGAGGGCGTCGACCTGCACGGGCTTGCCGCCCTCGCGGACGTAACAGTCGACCGCGCCCGTGGCGGCCAGCTCACACTGGTACAGGTCGTGTCGCGTTCGCCGGAAGGGAATGGAGCCGATCCAATAGCAGAAGGCCTTCTCGCCGATCGCCGTCGAGATCGCGTCGGCCTCCTCCTCCCGCTCCTCGACCGACTGGCGCTCGGGCTCGGTCGTCGTGGCCGGCCGCTCGGGGGTCGTCGCGGTGCCCGCGCCGCTCTCGGCGTCCGAGCCACAGCCGGCCGTGAGCAGGGCTACGAAGACGACCGGCAAGGCGAAAAGGCGCCGCACCGTCTGATGCTAGCCGCGTCAGGCAGACCGCGTCCCGATCGGGCCCGATGCTACAGTCAGCGCGGCCTGCCCCCGTCGTCTAGCGGCCTAGGATGCCTGGTTCTCAGCCAGGAGACCGCGGGTTCGAATCCCGCCGGGGGTGTCGCCGCCGCAAGTCCGGCGCGCTGCGCGCGCCATGACGACTTTTCCCGCCGCAAGTCCGGCCCGCTTCGCGGGCCATGACGACTTGCGGCGGGTTGCCGGGAAGTCAGATGCGACTTCGCGCGGTGTGGCTGCGGCGAGGCCATTTCGAATTGAGCTCCTGAGTGGGAGCACGGTCGCCGTGCGATCGCCACAAACCTGCAAATGTGCTACGCGTGAGCGTCAAGAAGGTGAACATCCTCAGCGTCGAGTTGGACGAGCCTCTCGACGAAGCCGGCTTCCGTCACGTCGCAACCTCGGTGGGTCTCCGGCTGGGGGCTCAACGGATCGGCGCGAGCGTCTATCAAGCCGAGGCGGGCTTGCCGATCTGGCCATACCACTACCACCACGGGATCGAGGAGTGGCTCTACGTGATCGCGGGCGCACCGGTGCTTCGCGAACCCGCGGGGGAGCGGATCCTGACGCCAGGTGACCTCGTCTGCTTCCCGTCCGGCCATCTCGGAGCCCACACCCTGAAAGGACCGGGTCGGCTTGTGATCTTCGCCACCGGTCACGACGTCGAGCCATACATGAGCGTCTACCCCGACTCGGACAAGGTCAGCGGCCCGGAAGGCATCCTCCTACGAAATAGCGCCGTCAGCTACTGGCACGGCGAGGGAACGGCGGGACCGTCGGAGTCAGTGGAGATCGTGCGCGAGCCCAAGAGGTCGCCGCCGCAGCCAGCCGTGAACGCGCTGGCCCTCCGTGAGGAGGCGGCTGACCCGCACGCGCCGACGGGATTTCGGTATCGCGCGGCGAAGCTCGGCCCGCTCCTGGGCGCCGACCGGCTCGACGTGACGGTGGTGGACTTGGATCCCGGAGAGGGATCTGAGCCCTACCACTACGTCTATGGGCGGGAGGAGTGGTTGCTGGTCCTGGCCGGAACGCCCACCTTGCGCCACCCGCAAGGTGAGGATCATCTCGAGGCCGGCGATCTTGTGTGCCTCCCGGAGGGCCCAGCCGGTGCTCACCGGCTGCTCAATCGCGGCGAGTCGGTCGTGCGCGCGCTGTTCGTATCGACGACGGGTCTGCCAGCCAATGTTTGCTACCCGGACACCGGGCACTGGCTGATCCGAAACGGGCTCGGCCGGGATGAAGCTGTGGTCCGCGAGACCGGTCCAGTCGAGGCGAACACAGCGAGTTCCGGAGTGGCAGGGCCCTAAAGGCGGAGGCGCTCGACCAGCCCGGCTTCTCGCCGTGCAACGAACGGGAGCTACGAGGGTGGCGTCCCATCGTCCGGGTGGATCGTTCGGACGTAGCTCCGCTTGGACGGGATCCTAGGCTGCGATCACCTGCTCGGTCGTCGATGTCTGGTCGGCGTCTGTGGTCGCGTGGGCGCGCCGGAGTCGTTCGATCTCGGCGACCGCCCGCGGTGTCATCGTGATCCCGCGCCAGCCGCGCGAGGAGAGTTCGAGCGCCGCCCAGACGAGCGAGTGCGCGGAGGTCTCGCCGGGGAAGCGTGCGATCACCTTCCTCCGCCGCCGGACCTCGACAAAGGTCCGCTTCAAGAGATTCGTGCTGCGGATCCGCTTGCGGTGCGCGGTGGGGAAGCGCAGGTGGCAGACGAGCGCGTTGAGGTCGCGCTCGATCACCGCCATCGCCGCCGGGTAGGCGCGCCGGTAGTCGGCGGCGAGCGCGAGCAGAGCGGCGCGCGCCTCCGCGACGGTCGATGCTTCGTCGAGGATCTGCCAGTAGCGGGCCTTCAGCTCGCGATGCAGCCGCTCGGGCAGCTTCTTGGTGACGTTTCTGAGCGCGTGCACAGTGCAGCGCTGCTCGCGCGCCGCCGGCCAGAGCTCGCGCGCCGCCATCCAGAGGCCGGGCGCTCCGTCGGCGACCAGAAGCGCGGGCGGGCGCAGGCCGCGGGCGAGCGGGTCGCGGCCGAAGTCGAGCCAGTCCTCGTAGCTCTCCCTGGAGCCGAGCTGGAGCCCGAGCAGCACCTTGCTGCCCCTCGAGCGTCACGCCCCAGGCCACCAGCACGCCCTCGGCGGGCGTGTCATCGGGACGCAGCTTCAGGTAGACCGCATCGAGGAAGAGATAGACGAGGTCGTGCTCGTCCAGGCGCCGCTCGCACCAGGCGCGGTAGCGCTCGCGCGCCTGCTCGCAGATCCGCGACACGGTCGACTTCGAGACGATCGGCTCGTTGAAGGTCTCCTCGAGCGCCGCCTCGACGTCGCGGACCGAGAGGCCGCGCAGGAACGAGCAGAGCACCAGCGCCTCCAGGGCGTGCGTGCGCGCGACGCCCTTGCCAACGATCGCGCTCGCGAAGTCGAGCCGCGACGCGTTCCGCAGCCGCGGCCGCTGCAACGCCAGCGGCCCCGCCGTCGTCTTCACCGTCACCGCTTCGTAGCCGTTTCGGTGCGCGACCGGCTCACCGCGACGCTCGTAGCGCTCGCGGCCGAGGAACTCCGTCAACTCCTCCTCCAGCGCCTGCTGCAAGATCAGCCGCGCGCCGAGCCGGCCGATCGCCTCGATCGGGTTCAGCTCCTCGCCGGCGCCACCGATCACGTCTTCGAGCTCGCGGCGCAGCCGCTCACTCGGGGCTATGCTCGCCATCCGGGCGTACCTCCTCGTCGGCTTCCAGGTCAACGCGGAGGCTACGCCCGATTCAATTCCCCCGGCTCATGGGACGCGACCGCTACGAGAGTCCCCTCTACCAGCGCCCGATCAGGCTCCGGGACGTTGCCTTCCTCCCGCCCTCTGTCACCATCGCCATCGAGGATGGCGTTCGAGATCGTCAGCAGGGAGGAGGAACTCGATGCCCTCCATGCGTTCGTCGGCCAAGCGCGGGGAGGGCCTGCCCTGCGGCACTCGTGCTCGAGGGCGAGGCCGGCATCGGGAAGTCGACGCTCTGGCTTGCGGGCGTCGAGCATGCGCGTGCGCAGGGATTGCGCGTGCTCTCGTCGCGACCGGCCGAGGCCGAGCGCGGCCTCGCTCACTCTCGCTCTCGGAGGCGCGTGTTGGGAAACCTTGAGTTTCCCTTCGCTCCCTTCGGGACAGGGGAGAGCTGTGACCGATGAACCCGGGCGGCGGGCCGACTCCGACGAGGAGAACCGGGCCGGAAAGCAGCAGGGGGACCCGCACGCCCTCGACCGCGAGGGAGATCCCCGCGGGGGCGTGCAGGGCGACGAGTACCGGCACGCCGACCCGCGCGACCTGGTCGAGGAGGGCGGCGTCGCCATGAGCGGCCCCGGCGGGGCGCCGCAGGAGGATCTCTCTCCGGCTGAGCGCCGCGACCGCGACCGCGCCGGCGACTGAGAGACTCCGCCCGGCATGGCCGGGCCCGTCATGGGCGACGACGGCGTCTCGCGCTGCTGGTGGGCGGCCGGCGACCCGCTGCTACGCGCCTACCACGACCACGAATGGGGCCGCCCGCAGCGCGATGACGACCCGTTTTTCGAGCTTCTGACGCGCGAGGCGTTCCAGGCGGGGCTCTCGTGGACGACGATCCTGCGGAAGCGTGACGGCTTTCGCCGGGCGTTCGCGCAGTTCCGCATCGAGGTTATCGCCGGCTTCGACGAGCACGACGTGGCTCGGTTGTTGACTGACGCCTCGATCGTCCGGCACCGAGGCAAGATCGAGGCGACGGTTGCGAATGCCCGCGCAGCGGCCGCGCTCGATCAGTCGCTGGCAGAGCTGGTCTGGACGTATGCGCCGGCCGCGCGACGGCGTCCCCATGACGCCACAGAGATTCCAGCGCAGACGGCGGAGTCGGCGGCGCTGGCGAAGGAGCTGCGGTTGCGCGGTTT
This sequence comes from Gaiellaceae bacterium, assembly GCA_046262315.1. Lineage (GTDB taxonomy): Bacteria > Actinomycetota > Thermoleophilia > Gaiellales > Gaiellaceae > JACVRM01. The sequence continues at coordinate 8,162 of JBHEMZ010000075.1, read as the reverse complement.
TCGTTTCCTCGGCCCCACGACCGGCTACGCCTTCATGCAGGCAGCCGGACTCGTCGACGACCACGTGGATGGCTGCGTAGTTCCGCTCACCGACGCCGAGCACGAACCGATCACCAGCTAGCCACGATCGCCCTGAGGGCGGAGCATGGCCAGGGCGAGCTTGCCAGCTATGAGACGGCGGTGTCGCCGGGGCGCGGCTCGACGATGCCCGTCTCGGGCGGGCCGACGACCGGCGGGCGGAGCGGGCGCAGATACAGGAGCTCGTAGAGCAGCGCTGCGATCGCGCCGCCGAGGATCGGGCCCGCGTACCAGACCCAGAAGTCATCCCAGCTCCCGTCCACGATCTGCGGGCCGAACGCGCGCGCCGGGTTCATCATCGCGCCCGTCAGCGGGGCGCCGACCAGGATGTCCACCGCAAGCACGAGCCCGATCGCGAGGCCGGCGATCGACTTGAACGTGCCGCGGATGTCGGCGGCGGTCGCGAACACGACGAAGACGAGGAAGAACGTCAGCAGTGCCTCGAGCACGAGCGCTTCACCCGTCGAGAGCCCAGGATCGATGGCGGGCGCGCCGTAGCCGGCAGCTTCGCCGCTGGAACCCGGAAAGATCCACTTGATCATGAGGGCCGCGGCCGCGCCGGCCGCGAGCTGCGCCACGATGTACATGACGGCGAGCAGCGGCGCGATGCGCCGCGTGACGAGGAAGCCGATCGTGACGGCCGGATTGAAGTGGCCGCCGGAGATGTGGCCGAGCGCCGAGACCATCACGGCCAGCGCGAGGCCGTGCCCGAGCGCGTTCGGCAGCAGCCCGGACTCGCCGGAGATGCCGGCCGAGATGGCGGCGCCGATGCCGATGAAGAAGAAAGCGAACGTGCCGATGAACTCCGCCGCGGTGCGCAGGAGCGCGTTGCCGAACGGATCTCCGAGCATCGCCGTGCGATCGACTGACATCCGGGGACGGCGGGATTCGCTAGCCACGGCGCGGGAATATAGTGGGTCGGCCGGACGGCGTGCGCGGGGTGGGGCGCTTCCAGGTGGACGGACGCCGTGCCAGGATGCGTTCATGGCAGTCCAACCGGAATCCGACGCCCGCCTCGTCGCCCGCTGCCGCGCAGGCGACGAGGAGGCGTGGCGGACGCTCGTCGAGCGCTTCTCGCGTTACGTCTACGGGATCGCCGTGCAGGGCTTCCGCCTGGCCGAGCACGAGGCCGACGACGTCTTCCAGGAGGTGTTCGCGCGCGCTTACGAGCACCTCGGCGGCCTCCGCGACGACGCGGCCGTCCGGGCCTGGCTCGCACAGCTGACGCGGCGGCTCTGCATCGACACGCTGCGGGCCGGCGCCCGCGAGCAGTCGCGCGACGATCTCGGCGCCGAGCCGACGGGTGTCGGGGACCGCCTTGCGGAACTCGACGACGCGCTCGACCTGCACGAGGCGCTGGCTGGCCTGCCCGAGCACTGCCAGGAGATCCTCGACCGCTTCTTCGCACGCGACGAGAGCTACCGGACGATCGGCGAGGCACTCGAGCTCCCGGCCGGCACGATCGCGAGCCGCATCTCGCGCTGCCTCGGCAAGCTCCGCGACACGCTCGAGGGAAGAAAACAGGTCGCAGCACGGTCTGGTGGTTCGTGATGGGCGCCTACAACGAACAACGCATCGCAGAGCTCCTGCGACTTCTTCCGCCGGCGCCGGCTGATTGGGTCGAGGCGGCGCAGGAGATTCCTCTGGCACGGCGCTCGCTGGATGGCATCGTCGAGCGCGCGCGCGCGGATGCCGAGTACCGCGCTGCGGTGATCGCCGACCTCGAAGGCGCGCTCGCGTGCGCCGGCGTCGAGCCCGACCGCCGGCTTGTCGAGTCGCTGCGACGGCGCTTCTCCGAGCTTTAGGGGCTCGACCCGTCAGGATGGCGGTTGTGTCCGGGGCGAGCGGCGACCTGCTCGAAAGCCTGGCCGTCGGCGCGCACCCGCCCGGCGGTGGAGCGCTGGCCGCGCTCACCGCCGCCACCGCGGCCGATCTCGTGGCGATGGTCGCTCGGGCCTCGGTCGACTGGGACGAGGCGGGCGGGGTCGTCGCGCAGGCCGACACGCTTCGGCGCCGCGCTGTACCGCTCGCCGCTGCGAACGCAGAGGCGTGGGAGGCTGCGCTCGCGGCTCTGGCGCTCCCCGAGCGGCTCGAGCCCGAGGTGCGAAGCGCCGCGATCCGCGACGCGCTCGCCCGCGCAGCCGACCTGCCCTTGAACATCGCCGCCACCGCGGCCGACGTCGCGCTCCTTGCCGAGCACGCGGTTGAGCGCGGAGAGCCTGCACTTCGCTCCGACGCTGCCGTCGCCGCTGTGCTCGCACACGGCGCCGCCCGCGCGTGCGCCCACCTCGTGGCGGTCAACCTGACGACGACGGGGGATGACGAGCGCGTCCGCCGCGGCCGGGCTTTGGCGGAAACCGCCGCCGGCGCCGCTGCCCGTGCGCTCGCTTCCGCGGCGGAGGAAACCTAGGATCGCCCCGTGAGCGCCGACTCGCAACGCGCCGACCGCGGGCCGCTGCCGGCCTGGAGCCTGCCCGTGGGCGAGACCGAGCGCATCCGCATCAGCATGCGCTGGCCCGAGGCTGTGACGCGCGAGTGGGCGTGGGGGGACGCGACCGGCGCCGGCGTGCGCGTCGGCATCCTCGATAGCGGTGTCGAGAAGGATCACCCGCTGGTCGGCCCGCTTGCGGGGGCGACAGCCATCTCGCTGGCGTCCGACGGTGAGGTCGTGGCGGAGGATGACGGCGACGGTGACGTGGTCGGGCACGGGACTGCGTGCGCGGGGATCATCCACGCGATCGCGCCTCAGGCAGAGCTTCACAGCGTCCGCGTGCTCGGCGCCGGCGCGACCGGTAGCGGTCCCGTCCTGCTCGCGGGCCTGCGCTGGGCGATCGAGCAAGGCTTCGATGTAATCAACATGAGCCTCTCGACGACGAAGAGCCAGTTCGCGGGCGTCCTGCATGAGCTCGCCGACAGCGCGTACTTCCGGCGCACCGTGCTGGTCGCCTCCGCCCACAACATGCCGGTCGAGAGTTATCCGTGGCGGTTTTCCTCGGTGATCTCGGTCGGAAGCCACGAGGAGGAAGACCCGCTGACGTTCTTCTACAACCCCAACCCGCCCGTCGAGTTCTTCGCGCGCGGCGTCGACCTCGAAGTTGCCTGGCGCGGCGGGGGGCGCATCCGCTGCACGGGCAACAGCTTCGCGACCCCGCACCTGGCCGGCATCTGCGCGCTCGTGATGAGCAAGCATCGGGAGCTAACGCCGTTCCAGCTCAAGAACATTCTCTACCTGACGGCGACCAACGTGGCTGAGGAGCGGTGAGCGAGCCCGGGCGTCTGCGGGCCGCCGTCGCCGCCGGAGTCCTCGGGTCGGAGGAGGACTACCGGGCGCTGCTGCAATCGATCGTGGAGGTCGCTCGCTCGATCTTCGGCGCGCGTGCGTCCTCGCTCATGCTGCTCGACGAAGAGACGGACGAGCTCGTGTTCGAGGCGGTCGCGGGCGAGGGCGAAGGCACGCTAGTGGGCCAGCACTTCCCGTCCGGCACCGGCGTGGGCGGCTGGGTGCTCGTCACGCGGCAGCCGCTCGTCATCGAGGACGTCACCCAGGATCCGCGCCACGCACGAGACGTGGCCGAGCGCACGGGCTACGTCCCGCAGGGATTGATGTGCGTGCCGCTGCTCTACGAGGAGCGTGCCCTGGGCGTGCTCTACGTGCTCGACCGCCCGCAGAACACGCGCTTCACACTCGGCGAGATGGACCTGCTCGGCCTCTTCGGAAACCAGGCCGCGATCGCGCTCCAGCTCCTCCAGCGGGCGCGGCGGGCGCGGGCGTTGATTGAGGGCGGCGCTGGGCACGACACCGCGGCCGTCGCGCGGCTCGCCGAGGCCGTGGACGCATTGGAAGATGACCGGCGCGACGCGGGCGTGCGCCTGCTCGAGGCGATCGAGGCGGTGCTCAAGCTGTGAGCGTCTACGAGCGCAACACGCTGACCAACGGCATTCGCGTCGTGACCGCGCCGATGGCCCACGCCCAGTCGACGGCGTGCTTCGTCATGCTCGCCGCCGGATCCCGCTACGAGGCGGCCGAGGAGAACGGCCTCGCCCACTTCGTCGAGCACATGCTCTTCACCGGCACCGAGCGTCGGCCGAGCGTCCGGGCGCTGACCGGCGAGGTCGACGCGATCGGCGGCCAGTTCAACGCCGCGACGAGCAAGGAGTACACCTACTACTACGTCAAGTGCGCGTCGGCTTACGCGCCGCAGGCGCTCGACGTGCTGGCCGACATGTTGCGCAACTCGCGCTTCGACCTCGGCGAGGTCGAGCGCGAGAAGGGCGTGATCGTCGAGGAGATGCGCTCCCGATTCGACACGCCGCGAGACTACGTCGACGAGCTCTACGAGCAAATGCTCTACGGCGAGACGCCGCTCGGGCGGCGGACACTGGGGCGATTCGACACGGTGGAAGCCGTCACGCGCGATGCCTGTGTCGACTACGTCACCCGCCTCTACGAGCCTACGCGCATGGTCGTCGGCCTGGCCGGGCGCGTCGAGGATGCGTTGCTGGAGGCCGTCGAGCAGCTGCTGGGCGACCTCGAGCCACGGCCCGCCGAAGGGCCGGATCGGCTTCGGTCGACGAACGGCGTCGAGCGCGTGCGAATCGACGGCAAGGACTCCGATCAGGCGAACCTCTGCCTCGGCTTTCGGAGCTACCCGCTTTCGCATCCGGACCGCTACGTCCTGCAGCTCCTCGCCACGATTCTCGGCGGTGGCATGTCTTCGCGACTCACTGAAGAGCTCACCATGCGACGCGGGCTTGCCTACACCATCCGCGCGCTCAACCACAGCCACACGGACGCCGGCTCACTGTGGGCGCAGGGAGGGGTGAACGTCGAACGCGTGGACGACGCGGTCGAGGCAATTGCTGCCGAGCTGCTGCGTGTCGCCGGCGAGCCGGTGCCTCAGGGCGAGCTCGACAAGGCGCGGAACTACAGCAAGGGCCGGTTTGTCTTCTCGATCGAGACGCCGCAGGGTCTGCTCAGCTTCGGGCTCCGGCGTGAGACGCTCGAGGCGCGTGTCGCACAGCCGGACGAAGTGATCGCCGGCTTGGACGCCGTCACGGTGGCGGACGTTCAGCGCGTCGCGAATGACCTCACGGCCGGCGGGCTCTACCTGGCGCTCGTCGGGCCCTACGACGACCCGGCACGGTTCGAGCATCTGATCGGCTAGGCGGGCACCGGGCTACGAAAAGGGAAGAGCCGGGCGGGTGCCCGGCTCTTGCCGTTGGACGTCTCCCGGGAGGCGTCGTCCGGGTTACTGCTGCCGATCGGTGCCCTCGCTGCGAGGGTCCTCTGCGCGGGGGTCCTCGGCGCGCGGGTCCTCTGCGCGGGGGTCCTCGGCGCGCGAGTCCTCGAAGCGGTGCAGCTCGAAGTCCTCCGTGCCCGGCTCCTCTTCGCGGGGGTCCTCTGCGCGGGGGTCCTCTGCGCGGCCTGTCTCGAGCATGTGGCCCTCGACTTCCTCGCCGGCTGTACCTGTGTCCTTGCGCTCCTCCATTGCTCCTCCTTTCGGCATCTCGTAGAGGCGTTTCATGCACACACGACGGCAGCGTGCCCTGGAATCTTCCCTGCCCGCTACAAAACGCAACCCAGGATGCCATTGTTCTCCCGTGGCGGGCGGAGTTGGCGAGCGGCTGCGCGAGTCCCTCGGCGCGTTCGGCGCGGTCGTTCGCAACCCGAACCTCCGGCGCGTCGAGCTTGCCTGGGCGGCGTCGAACATCGGCCGCTGGGCGTACTTCGTCGCGCTCGCCGTCTTCGCGTACCAGCAGGGTGGCGCCGCGGCGGTGGGCCTCGTCGCGCTCATCCGCATGCTCCCGTCGGCGCTCGTCGCGCCGTTCACGGCGATCCTCGGCGACAAGTACAGGCGCGAGCGGGTGATGCTCGTCGCGAGCCTCGGCCAGGCCGCGACGATCGGTGCGGCCGGCGTGGTCGTGCTCTCGGACGCCCCGGCCTGGATCGTCTACATGCTCGCCGGGCTCAACACGAGCATCGGCACCGCCTTCCGCCCTGCCCAGTCGGCGGTGCTCCCGTCCCTGGCGCGCACGCCGCAGGAGCTGACGGCGGCGAACGTGGTCGCGAGCACCGTCGAGAGCGCCGGCATCTTCATCGGCCCTGCGATCGGCGGGCTGCTGCTCGCCGTCTCCAGCACGGGGATCGTCTTCTTGGCGACCGCCGGCGCCCTGCTCGGCGCGGCGCTGCTCGTCGCGAGGCTGCAGGTTCCGCCCGCTGAGCGTCGCGAGCGGCCCAGCTCGGAGGGGAGGTTCCGCGAAGCGTTCGTAGGCTTCGGCACGATCCTGTCGAGCCGGCCGCTGCGTCTCCTCGAGGCGCTCTCGGCCGCCCAGACTCTCGTCGCCGGTGCGTTCAACGTGCTCGTCGTCGTGTCGGCGCTGGAGCTGCTCGACATCGGCGAGGCCGGGGTTGGTCTCCTCAACTCCGCGGTAGGAATCGGCGGCCTGGTGGGCGCCGTAGTCGCCGCCGCTCTCGTCGGTCGAGGGCGGCTCTCGGGACAGTTCACGGTTGGTCTGCTGCTCTGGGGGATCCCCATTGCCCTGATCGGCATCTTTCCCTCGTCGGCCGTCGCGCTGCCGCTCCTCGTCCTGGTCGGAGTCGGGAACACGATCGTGGACGTCGCCGGTCTCACGCTCCTCCAGCGGGCCGTGCCCGACAATATCCTGGCCCGCGTCTTCGGCGCCGACAACAGCCTGGCCATCGGGACACTCGGGTTGGGCGCGATCATCGCGCCGATCCTCATCGAGCTGATCGGTGTCCGCGGTGCTCTGGTCGCCACGGGCGCGCTGCTGCCCGTTCTCACCGGGTTGCTGTTTCGCGGGCTGGCGGAGATCGACGCCGCGGCGCCGAGGCTCGAGAGGGAGCTGGCGCTGCTTCGTTCGCTACCGATCTTCGCGCCGCTGCCGGCGCCTGTGCTCGAGGCGCTCGCCCACCAGCTCGTGCCCGTGCCGGAGTCGGCTGGCGAGGTGGTCTTCAGGCAGGGCGATCACGGCGACCGCTTCTACATCGTCGCCGAGGGTGACGTGGACGTGTCCGTGGACGGGCGCAGCGCGGGGGTGCTTGGGCCCGGTGAGGGCTTCGGCGAGATCGCGCTGCTCCGCGACGTCCCGCGCACGGCGACCGTGACCGCGCGCACGGACGTCGTTCTCTACGCACTGGAGCGCGACCAGTTCGTCGGCGCTGTGACCGGGCACGTCGAGAGCGCCCAGGCGGCCGACGCGATCGTGGCGGGTCGACTTGGCACATCACGGTCCGAAGTCGGCTCGATCTAGTAGTTTCCGTCCCGGCGCCCCTTGGGTAAGATCTTTCCATGAAGCTTCGTGCGGCGGTGCTCGTTCTCGGCGCCGCGTTCCTGGCTTCGTGCGGGAGTGGAGGCAGCGGCAGCGGCGGCTCCCCGGAGGACCAGACCATCGAGGAGGCAGGGAACCCGCGGGTTGCCACGATGATCACGTGCCTGGGCGACGAGGGCGGCGGCTCGGCGTACGAGCTGCAGGAGAACGCCGTCTCGCTGAACACGGAGATGAACGGCGTCGAGATCTACTTCGACAAGACCGAGAATGCCGCCAAGAAGCGCGAGCGCGAGACCAAAGAGCTCGAAATCGGCGTGGCGTACCGCCACGGTACGGTGCTAGAAGCGTGGGTGTCGCCGCCGACGCCGGCCGAGCGCGAGCCCGTCACGAAGTGCATCGCCAAGGACCCCGGGCCCTAGGCCGCACCGCCTGAAGCTCTCCTAGGCCCACTCGGCTGCTTGCATGGGCCGAACGGCCTATGGACGCGCCTCGATGCAGCGGTCACCATCAAAGTGGGTCATGGGAAGGGGGAGGGCGGCACCGCGGTTGGGCGCGCTCGTGCGCGCGGGCTTCGCTCTGGTCCTCATCGCCGGAACGCTGCTTGGCGCCGCCCTTGCCCGCGAAGACCGTCAGGCGGGGCGACCGATCTCCGCGCTGCGCTCGAGCTCGGCGGCCAACGCTCGCAGACGCTCGAGCGCGACTGCGTGCTCGTCGAGCTTCCAGGCCGAGCGGAGCCGCTGCTTGATCGCGGGACGGTCGCGCTCGGGCAGGTGCTCGCAGACGTTGCGCTCCTT
>JBHEMZ010000074.1:0-9060 GCA_046262315.1 Gaiellaceae bacterium | reverse complement strand
GGCGAGCGCATCACGCGCGCGGCACCCGCTGCGAGGCTCGTCAGGCGGCGACCGTCGCTCGCCTGGTGGCGTCGAGCGCGAGGCCGGTTTCCGGATCGAAGAAGTGCAGGCGCCGGTGGTCGACTGCGAGCTCGACGTCGGCGCCCGCGACGACGGCGCGGCGCGCGTCGAGAGACGCGATGAAGACCGCACGCTGATCGTCCGCGAAGAGCTTCCCCTCGTCGTCGCTGCTGGCCTCGGTCGCGGCGCGGACCGCGTCTGCGCTGACCCGCTGAGCGTTGACGGAGAAGATGAGGTGGTTCTCGGCGCCGAGGTCCTCGACCACGTCGGGTCGGACGCGGATCCGCGGCAGCTCCGCCGCGGCCGTCACGCCGTGCTCGAAGTCCGTCGGCCTGATTCCCAGGATTACGTCCCGGTCGAGCCCGGCGACCGGGGAGGAGTCGGGTAGCGTCAGATCGAAGTCCGCGAAGCGCACGTAGGCACCGTCGACGCGCGCGTCGACGAGGTTCATGGCGGGAGAGCCGATGAAGGCGGCGACGAACAGATTCTTCGGTCGGTGAAAGAGGTTCTGCGGCGTGTCGACCTGCTGCAGGACGCCGTCCCGCAGGATCGCGACGCGCTGGCCGAGCGTCATCGCCTCGATCTGGTCGTGCGTGACGTAGACGGTCGTCACGCGCAGCCGCTCGTGCAGCTTCGCCAGCTCGGCGCGCATCGAGACGCGGAGCTTCGCGTCGAGGTTGGAGAGCGGCTCGTCCATGAGGAAAGCCCTCGGCTCGCGCACGATCGCGCGGCCCATCGCAACGCGCTGCCGCTGTCCGCCTGACAGCGCCGCAGGCTTACGGCCCAGCAGCTCCTCGAGCCCGAGCGTTCGGGCGACCTCCTGCACGCGTCGCTGCCACTCCTTCTTCGGCATCCTCCGGAGCTTGAGGCCGTATGCGAGGTTGTCCCTTACGCTCATGTGCGGGTAGAGCGCGTAGTTCTGGAAGACCATGGCGATGTCCCGCTTCTGCGGCGGCTGATCGGTGACGTCGACGTCCTCGATGAAGACCGCGCCCTCGGTCACGTCCTCGAGCCCGGCGATCATGCGCAGCAGCGTCGACTTGCCACAGCCCGAGGGGCCAACGAGCACGACGAACTCGCCCTCGTCGATCTCGAGGCTGATCGCGTCGACCGCCTTCACGCCATTGGGGTAGACCTTCGTCAGCTCCTCGAGCCGGATCCCGGTCATGTCGGACCCCGTCCTGCGCCCACGAGTCCGTGGCTCTGCGTCGTTGCCGGCACAGGGTCGCCCGCGAGCGGCGCTGGCAGCAGCTCGCGATGTGCGCTCGTGAGCTCGTCGCAAAGCCTGTCGATTTCGTCGAGCGTCAGCGTCGCGGCCGCGTTCGGGTCGAGCATTGCCGCAAGGCGAACGAAGTCGGAGCGCTCCTCGAGAACCGCCCGCACCGTCAGCTCGACCACGTTCAGGAACGTACGGTTCAGCGCCGCGAGCTGCGGTGGGTAGTCCCGCACGACGACCGGGTGGAGACCGGTGCCGTCAACGCGGCACGGCACCTCGACGCACGCGTCCTCGGGCAGCTCGGGGACGAGACCGGTGTTGCGGACGTTGCCGTAGACGACGCGGGGCACGCCGGTCTCCATCGAGTGGATGATCGGCGCCGCGTACTCATCCGAACGCGTGAGGCGCAGCCGATCGCCGCGAGCGAGCGAGCGCCTCACGTGCTCGTACTCGACGAGGTTCGCCTCGCTGCGCCTGACGTACTCGTCGACCGGGATCCGGAAGCGCTCGAGTTGTTCGTCACGGCGCATGAACCACGGCACGTACTCGGCGGCGTGCTCGCTCGACTCGCTCGGGAAGAAGCCGAAGCGTTGGTAGACGGCGACGCGGATGCGGCGCTGCAGATCGGGATCGGCGGCGATGCGCGCGTCGAGGCGCGGGTAGAGATCCTCACCGTCACGCGCGAAGCGGAGGACGAAGGCCTGGTGGTTGACGCCGGCAACGAGAAAGGTGACCTCCTTCTTCGGTACCCCGACCAGCTTCGCGAGGTCGGCGATCGTGAACTGAACCGAGTGGCACAGGCCGACGACCTGCGACGTCGGCGTGCCACCGTAGGTCAGCCAGCACAGGATCGACATCGGGTTCGTGTAGTTCAGGAGCCACGCGCGCGGGCACAGCTCGGCCATCTCCCGTCCGAGCGCCAGCATGTGATCCGCGGTGCGAAGCGCCCGGAAGATCCCCCCGATCCCGAGCGTGTCGCCGATCGTCTGGCGGAGCCCGTACCGGGCCGGAAGCTCGAAATCAACGAGCGTCGCGGCATGGCCGCCGATCTGAACCATGTTGATGACGTAGTCCGCCCCGTCGATCGCCGTGCGCCGGTCGGCATGCGTCGTGATCCGCGGTGCGGCGCCGCGGTCGCGGGCGGTGAGGTGCGCGATCGCCTCCGCAGTGGCGAGCCGGTCCGCGTCGATGTCGTGCAGAGCGATCTCGGCTTCGCGAAGCTCCCGGAAGTCGAAGATGTCCCCGAGGAGGTTCCGCGTGAAGACGACGCTCCCCGCACCGATGAACGCGATTCGCGGCCCGCTCATCCCTTGCTCGCGCCCAGGGTGAGCCCGCTGATGAAGTGCCTCTGCAGCGCGGCGAAGACCACGATCGTCGGCAGCGCAACCAGGACCGCGCCGGCCGCGATCAGGTTGTTGTTCGTGAAGTAGATGCCCTCGAGGTTGTTGAGCGCCGACGTGATCGGGCGATCCTCACCGGTCGGCATCAGCACGATCGCCCAGAGGAAGTCGTTGTAGATCCACGTGAACTCGAGCGTCGCGAGCGCGGCCAGGGCCGGCTTGCAGAGCGGCAGGATGATGCCGAAGAACTGGCGGAGCACGCCGGCGCCGTCGACGCGAGCCGCCTCGTTGAGTGTCGTGGGGATGGTCCTCATGTAGTTCGACAGCACGAACACGCAGAAGCCCGTCTGGAAGGCGACGTTGATGGCGATGAGGCCAACGAAGGAGTCGTAGAAGAGGCCGGTCTCGCTCAGCCACGTCGGGAGCGGCATGCTCAGGAACATCCGGTAGAGGGGCGTGATGATGACCTGCTGCGGCAGCAGGTTCGCCGCCATGAAGAAGATCAGAAGCGGGATATTGAACCAGAACCTGAGCCGCGAGACGACGAATGCCACGGCCGAGGCGAACAGGAGGATAAGCAGGATCGCGGGCAGCGTGATGATCATGGAGTTAAGGAAGTAGTGCGGCAGCTGGGCCTGTTCCCAGGCACTCGTGTAGTTGCTCAGGTCGAACGTCCCGGGAAGCGACACGTAGCCGTGTCTCGCGGTATCGGAATAGGGGCGAAACGACGTGTAGACAGCCCAGAGGATCGGCACCATCCAGAGCGTCGCGGTCGTGATCAAAAACACGTGCAGGCCGATGCGGGGAAGCCGCACGCGCCGGTGCCGCGCAACGCGACCCCTCGTCGCTGGGACCGTCGCGCTCGTCATGCCTGCTTCTCCCGGGTGTTGTTCCAGACGAACGCGATGATCGGGACGAGCGAAATCACGAGCAGGATGACCCCGATCGCCGATCCGTACCCGATCCGGCTCGCCTCGCCGATGATGTTGTCGGTCACCAGCACCGACAGGAGCTCCAGCCCGTTACGGCCGTTGTTGATGATGTAGACGATGTCGAAAGCCCGCAGCGCCTCGATCACGCTGACGACGACGACCACGATGTTGATCGGCATCAGGGCGGGGAAGACGACGGTGCGAAAGGCGTGCCACTCCCCCGCGCCGTCGATCGCTGCGGCCTCGCGCAACGTGGGGTCGACGGCCTTCAGCCCGGCGAGATAGAGGATCATGACGTAGCCGGCGTGTCGCCAGCCGGCTGCGACCAGCACGGCCCACAGGTTGAGGTCGGGCTCGCCGAGCCAGTCGATCAGGTTCCCGCTCTCGGAGGTGTGACCTGTGAGGTTGTTGATCAGGCCCTGATCGGGTGCGTAGATGAGCTCCCAGATGAACCCGACGATCGCAAGCGACAGGACGACCGGCAGGAAGAAGACGCTCTGGTAGATACGGCTGCCGCGTATCCGCTTGTCCAGCAGATAGGCAAGGAGGAGGCCGAACGGCGTCGCGAGGAGCGTGAGGAAGGCGAGCCAGTAGAGGTTGTGCCTGAACGCCGGCCAGAACGGCGGATAGATGTGGACGATCTGGTCGTAGTTCTGCGCGCCGACCCAGTGAGCGGTGGTGATCCCGCCGATCCCGTCCCAGTTCGTGAACGACAGCAGCACCGAGGCGATCGTCGGGAACCAGATCAGGCCGCCGACGACCAGCATCGGTACGCCGACCATGAGCGCGACGGCGATGCGGTCCCTTGCGCTGAGACGGACGACGCGACGTCGCCGGCGTACGCCGCCCGTCCCGCTTTTCGGTGCGATGTCGATTGCCACCGCGCGCGATCTACGTTAGCGCCCGAAGATCGCCTTCTTCTGCCGCTCGATGTTCCGGGTGAGGCCGTTGATGTCGTCGGGACTCCTGAGGAACTGCTGCAGCGCCGGGATCATCACGGTCGAGGCGAAGTCCGGCCGCGTGTCCCGGTCGAGGAACTGCGAGATGTTCTTCGCGGCCGCGATCAGCTTGAGGCTCTTCTTCTGCAGGTGGTTGTAGTTCCTCGTATTGGCGCGCTTGTTGACCGCGATGTTGTTCGGATCGCTCTTGAGGTAGGTGTTCTGGGCGACCGGGCCGCCCAGGAACCTGAGCAGCGCCTTCGCGCCTTCCTCGTTCTTCGACCTTCTCGACAGCATGAAGCCGTCGATCGGCGCTTCGATCGAGTCCTGACGCCACCTCGGGTTGATCTGCGGGAAAGCGAAAAAGTCGAGGTCGTTGTAGGCGGCACGCCCGTTCTGCTGGAAGATTGGCCCCACCTGGCCGGTCCCGTGCACGGCCAACCCGGTCTTCTTGTCGACCAGGCTCTGGACGGCGTCCTGCCACACGCGGCCGGTCGCGCCCTGCTGGTAGTAGGGGATGAGCTCCTGCCACTGCCTGAAGACGTTCTTCACCTTCGCGCTCTCCCACGATTCCTTGCCCTTCATCAGGCGGATGTGGAAGTCGTAGCCGTTCAGCCGCATGTTGATGTAATCGAACGTCCCCATCGCGGGCCAGCCGTCCTTGTCGCCCATTGCGATCGGCGTGATGCCGTCACTCTTCATCTTCTTGGCGAGCGCGATGTACTGATCCCACGTCTTGGGCACGGTGTACCCACGCTGCTTGAAAAGGCTTCTGCGGTAGAAGACTCCCCACGCGTAGTAGTAGAGGGGCACGAAGTACTGACGCCCGTCGAGCCCGGTCGACTGGGCCTTGAGGGCCGGGGACATCTGCGGGGTGAGCGACTTCCAGACGTCGTCGATCGGCTTCGCGAGGCCCCGCTGGGCGAAGAACTGCATCCGGTAACCGGCGAACCACGCGAAGACGTCGTCGGGCCTGCCCTGCAGGTAGCTGTTGATCTGCTCCTGGAACGTGTTGTGGTCGACCGTGTTGATGTCGACCTTGACCCCGCTCACCTGCGTGAACTTGTCGAGCGCGGCCTTCAGCGCCGCCTTCGGCACCGGGTCGGAGTAGTTCGATCCAAAGGTGACCGTGCCCGAGGGCTTCCACCTGCGCAAAGGAGCGGCGGCTGAGCCTCTCGACGCGGTTACGCCGTACGCTGTGGCGATGCCCGCTGCGCCGGAGAGGAGCAGCGAGCGCCTGCTCAGCAATGGATTTCCAGCCTCTTCGGAGTTATGTGGGCGGGGCTGCGGATGGGACATAGATCCTCCTCGGCGTCCTCTGAGAGCGCTGAAAGCGGACAGGGGCGAACGCGATCGCTTGCGAACCAGTACCGCTTACACTCACATGACAGCGCGGCACGTGTCAATCGGTCCATGAGCGCCGGGCAACGTCGAAACGTCGTCGTGGAGGAACACCGGTGAACCCCAGCCGCGCGGTATCGGGTCTCGAGGCGCTCCTGTTCCTGGGCGGCCGGCCGACCTGGCAAACGCCGACGATCCCGAGCCTCCATCGGCTTCCGCCACGGGCGACGCTCGTTCCCCACGCGTCGCCCGAGACGGCGGCGACCCTCGATCGCCGCCGGTCCCCGTGGTTCAGGCTACTCGACGGCGAGTGGGACTTCCGGCTCGTCGATCGACCGGCGGATGCCGTTCGTGCGCTCCCCTCGCTTGGCGGCTGGAGCGCCGTCGAGGTCCCGGGCCTCTGGACGATGCAGGGCTACGCCAACCCGCACTACACCAACATCGCCATGCCGTTCGAGGAGCGGCCGCCGCGAGTCCCCGACAGGAACCCGACCGGGATCTACCGCCGCCGGTTCACGCTCCCTCGCGCGTGGCGAGGGCGCCGGGTCTTGTTGCACTTCGGCGGCGCGGAGGGGGCGCTGTACGTACTCGTGAACGGACGCCCCGTCGGTCTCTCCAAGGACTCACGCACTCCTGCCGAGTTCGACGTCACCGACCTCGTCCGCCGGCGCGACGCGAACGAGCTCGTCGCGGTCGTCGTGCAGTGGTCGGATGCGAGCTTCCTCGAGGATCAGGATCACTGGTGGCATGCGGGCCTCTCGCGCGAGGTGTTTCTCTCCGCCGCCGGCGTGCCTTCCATCGCGGACGTCTTCGCCCGCGGCGCTCTCGACGACGATTACCGGCACGGCGTCCTCTCCGTCACAGCCTCGGTCGGCGGGGCTAGCGACGAGCTTTCGCTGGAGGCTCGTCTGCTCGACCCGGACGGCCGAACGGTTCTCACCGAGCCGCTCGAGGCCGTCCAAGTCGAGTCGCCGGGAGCCGACCGCGCCGCTCCGAGCCTCGTCGCGCGCCTCGAGCACGCCGTGCGAACGCCCCGGCAATGGTCTACCGAGGATCCCGCCCTTCACACGCTCGTGGTCACGCTCAGAAGCGGCGCCGGGGACGAGAGCGTGGCGTGCCACGTAGGCTTCCGTCGCGTCGAGGTGCGCGATCGCCGCCTGCTCGTGAACGGGAAGCCCGTCCTGATTCGCGGCGTGAACCGTCACCATCACGACGACGCCCGGGGACGGGCGCTCCGGCGCGAGACGATGGAGGCGGATGCGCGGCTGATGAAGCAGTTCAACGTCAACGCCGTGCGCACGTCCCACTATCCGAACGATCCTCACTGGCTCGATCTCTGCGATCGCTACGGCCTCTACGTCGTCGACGAAGCGAACATCGAGGCGCACGCCTACTACGACGACCTCTGCAGCGATCCCCGCTATACGAGCGCGTTCGTCGAGCGAGTCCGCAACATGGTCGAACGCGACAAGAACCACCCGAGCGTGATCCTCTGGTCACTGGGAAACGAGAGTGGGTACGGGCCGAACCACGATGCGGCGGCCGCGTGGGTGCGCGCGCGAGATCCCACGCGGCCGCTGCACTACGAGGGGGCGATTCGACGCGACTGGTCGGGCGGCCGCAGGGCCACCGACATCGTTTGCCCGATGTACGCGTCCGTCGAGGAGATCGAGGCCTGGGCGGCGCAGGGGGACGACTGCCGTCCGGTCGTGCTCTGCGAGTACTCGCACGCGATGGGAAACTCGAACGGCGGCCTCGCGGACTACTTCGCCGCGTTCGAGCGTCACGGCGAGCTCCAGGGAGGCTTCGTCTGGGAGTGGATCGACCACGGCATCCTCCGTACGGACGAGCACGGGCGCCGCTACTGGGCCTACGGAGGCGACTTCGGCGACGTGCCCAACGACGCGAACTTCTGCGTCGACGGCCTGGTCTGGCCGGACCGCCGTCCGCATCCCGCGCTCTACGAGCTCAAGTTCCTCGCCCGACCGGTGCGCGTCGAGCCGGTGGATCTAGCCCGGGGCCGCTTTCGGATCCGGAACCTGCACGACTTCGCGGATCTTGCCCGGTATCGCGCGACGTGGGAGCTGACCGTCGACGGCGACGTCGTCGAGGGCGGTGAGCTCCCCGCCCTCCGCGTTCCCCCGAGCGAGGCGCGCGAGGTCGAGCTCGAGCTCGATTCCTCTGCGGTGGGCGAGCGGTTCGGCACCTTCCGATTCTTCCTGCGCCGGCCGACCGCCTGGGCACCCGCCGGTCACGAGGTGGCGTGGCAACAGTTTCCGCTCCCATCGCGTGCCCGCCGTCGCACGAGGATCCGGGCGGCGCGGTCCACAGCCGAGAGCGGCGAGGCAATCGTGCTGGAGGCGGACGCGGCTCGGGCCGTCGTCGACACGAACACGGGGCTGCTCAGCCAGCTGCGCGCGGACGGGCGTGACGCCCTTCTCGCCGGTCCCCGGCTCCAGCTCTGGCGAGCGCCGACGGACAACGACGGGCTCCGCCTCCTCCCCGAGCGCGCACACGGCCCCCTCTGGCGCTGGCTGGAGCTCGGGCTCGATCGGCTCGAGCACCGCCTCCAGGCAATCCGGCCGACGAGGGAGGGCGTCGAGGTGATTCACTGCGCCTCCGGCCGGGCGCGCTGGAGCGACGCCGTCCACCGGCAGCGCTATCGCCTGCTGGCGTCCGGCGAACTGCTCGTGGAGAACGAGGTCCTCCTCGGGCCCGACCTGCGGGACCTCCCGCGCGTCGGCGTCGTCCTCGCCCTCCCTCCCGGGCTCGAGCGGCTGGAGTGGTTCGGCCGGGGTCCGTGGGAGAGCTATCCGGATCGCATGAGCTCGGCCGTGGTCGGCCGCTTCCGCAGCACCGTCACAGACCAGTACGTGCCGTACATCGTCCCCCAGGAGCACGGCCATCGAAGCGAGGTGCGATGGCTCTCGCTCACCGGCGAGGACGGGTTCGGCATCGAGATCGAGGGTCGGCCGGCGCTCGGCTTCTCGGCGAGCCATTTTACGGCCGGCGATCTTTACGCCGCCCGCCACACGTGCGACCTCGAGCCTCGGGCGGAGGTCGTGCTCGCTCTCGACCATGTGCAGCGCGGGCTCGGAACGGCGAGCTGCGGCCCGGACACGAGCACTCGGCATCGGCTCATGGCCTCGGCCTATCGCTTCGCGTACGTCGTGCGGATCGCGTCTCGCTGAGCGCTGCTGCCTGCCTTTACTCTCGGCGGGCGTGGAGGGTGT
>JBHEMZ010000073.1:0-30154 GCA_046262315.1 Gaiellaceae bacterium | reverse complement strand
CCGGCCCCAGAGCCGCGCACCAAGCTAAGGCTGGACCCGCGCGCAGCAACCACTCTCGACACTCGCGACCGCTCACCGCCGAGTTGACAGTCGGAACCGCATTCAGCTAAGGGGGCTCCGCGACGGGCCCGAGCCCGGTTGTGATCGAGCCAGAAAAGGGTCGAAGCACCAGCTCCTCGTCGACGCCACCGGGATCCCGCTCGCCTGGACGCTCACCGGTGGCAACCGCAACGACAGCACACAGCTGATCCCGCTCGTCGACCGTGTCCCGCCGGTGCGCGGCACGGTCGGCCGACCACGGCGACGACCCGCCATGGTCACCGCTGACCGCGGCTACGACTACGACAGCCATCGACGCCAGCTCCGCCAGCGCGGGATCAGACCCGAGATCGCACGGCGCAACACCGAGCACGGCTCCGGGCTGGGCCGCTACCGCTGGGTCGTCGAGCGCACCTTCGCCTGGCTGCATCAGTTCAAGCGGCTGCTCGTCCGCTACGACCGCCGCCACCAGATCCACGAGGCATTCCTCGCACTGGGCTGCTGCCTCGTCTGCTACCGCCGACTCAGGAACTCATTGTGAAAGGAGCTCTTACTCGATACCGCCCCTCGCCCGCGCTGATCGTCGCCTCGTTGGCCTTGCTCGTCGCGCTCGGCGGAACCGGCTACGCGGCGCTGACGATCACCGGCGCCAACATCAAGAACGGCTCGATCATGAGCGCCGACATCGGCAAGGGCCAAGTGAAATCGTCCGACCTCGGGTCCAACTCCGTGACCTCGGCGAAGGTCGCTAACGGCTCGCTGAAGGCGGGCGACTTCCGCGCCGGCCAGCTGCCTTCCGGCCCGCAAGGCCCGCAGGGGCCCCAGGGGCCCCAGGGGCCGCAGGGGCAGCAGGGGCCGACCGGCCCGACAGGCCCCGCGTGGCCGCCCGGAGCGCAGGGCCCAGCCGGGCCGCTCACGACCACGCTGCCGAGCGGCCAGACCCTCCGGGGCGTCTACAACTTCGACGACGCCGCGGCCGCCGCCAATCAGACCAACGGAGGCGATATCAACTTCGGCTTGCAGCTGGCGAGCGCGCCGGCGGTGCAGGTCGTCCTGGTTGGCGGTCCCGCCACAGCCTCCTGCCCGGGGTCCGTCGCGGCGCCATCGGCGGCGCCGGGCTTCTTCTGCATCTACGAGGACACGCACTCCAACGTCAGCAACTTCGTGATCTGTAACACCGGCTGCGACGGTCCCACACCCAGTGCGACCGCGTGGGGCAGCGAGATCTACGTCCGCTCGACCGCTGTCGGCCGGTTCTTCGTGTCCGGCACGTGGGCCGTGAGGGCCCCGTGAGAGTCGACCCGTGTGAAAATGAACCGAGCGCCCTCTGTGCCTCGGTGTGCCGACGCGGGGTGGCGTCCCCGGAGCGCTGTAAATTCGTTTCGGGCGCAAGCCCCGACGAACCGGAGTCTACGCGGTGGCTCACTCTTTCCGGGAGAAGGCGTCGCCGCAACGCCACCTCGCTACTCGGCCAGGCTTCGGCGTGGCCTTCTTCCCTCCACCTCCTCGAGCAGGACGGGGCGAGCCGTCGATGGCCGTGAAGCAGAGGGTGCCGGTGCCGGAGGCGAGGTCGCTAGGCATCGGTCTCGAGCTCGCCGAGAGCGAGCGCGACGGCCTCGTCTGCCGAGAGCTTCCGGCCTTGGTCCGAAGCCTCCGCGAACTGAGCCTCGTCGAGGCGTTCCCGGATCAAGGCCAGCGCTTGATCGTTCCCTCTCTGTAGCCAGCCCATCGGGCTCGCCCACATCTCCTCGTAGAGCGCTTCGCCCGAGGCGAGCAATCGCGCCGCGGTCTCGGCCCTGCCTGCAAACGCGAGCACGCGGGCGAAGCGGCAGACGATAATCGCGTTGCGGAACCGGTCGCCGAGCTCGCGGTTGAGTTCGTACGCCTCCTTCAGTAGTGACGCCGCCTCCCCGACACGCCCCTCGGATGCGGCGTCGTGCGCGAAAGACTCCAGGGCGTGCACCTGAAGATGCTTGTTCCCGGCGGCGCGCGCTTCGCTGAGCACGTCCTCCATGAGCCCATGTGCGCGATCCGACTCGCCTAGCTCGTTGTACGCCCAGGCCAGCATGCGGGTGGCGAGCAGCGCGTGGAACCGGTCCCCAACCTCGCGCCACAGCTGCAGGCTCTCCCCCCCTAGTTCCCTGGCCGCCTCGAAGTCTCGATCGTCAGCGGCGGCGTTTCCGAGGAGGAATAGGGACCCGGCAACGCCCCACGTATTCCCAAGCTGACGGTGGAGAGTGAGCGCCTCGCTGGCCCGTAGACGTGAGGCTGCCCCATTCGCGTCGCCGATCGCCATGTCGGCGGCGGCGTTCAGGGCCTTCGCGCGCGCCGCGGTCGGGCTCTCGTCAGCAGCAAGCGCGGCTTCAAGGCGCTGGCCGCCTTCGGCGAAGTGGCCCTTCGTTCCCCAGAGGTCGCTGAGCGCTCCGGCGAGGCGAAGGACCAGCTGCGTCTCACCCGCCAATGCCAGCCAGTCGAGCGCGGCCCGGAGATTGTCGAGCTCCTGATCGAGACGATCGAGCCATGCTGCGTCCACCTCGCGCGCATACGGCTGCGCCTCCTCCGCCAGCGCCAGGAAGTAGTCGGCGTGCCGGCGGCGGAGATCATCGGCTTCGCCTGAGGCTTCCAGCCGCTCGAGCGCGTACTCGCGGATCGTCTCCAGCATCCAGAAGCGCTCGTGGCTTTGGCGCAGGAGGCTCTTGTCGACAAGGGACTGGAGCGCGTCGAGATCGGCGTCTGCGACTTCCTCGGCCGCCTCGAGCGCGCAGCCGCCGCGGAAGACCGCGAGGCGGGCGAACAGGCGCTGCTCCTCGGCGTCGAGCAGGTCGTACGACCACTCGATCGCCGCCCGCAGCGTCTGGTGGCGCGCCTCCGCGTCGCGGCCGCCTTTGAGGAGGTCGAGCCGCTTCGCCAGGCGCTCGAGGATCTGGGCGGGAGAGAGCACGCTCGTCCTGGCGGCGGCCAGCTCGAGCGCGAGCGGCAGGCAGTCGAGGCGGAGGCACAGGGTGGTGATCGTCTCGTCCGCTTGTAGCTGGGAGCGCTGGCAGAAGAGCGACACCGCCTCGAGCTCGGAGAGCGGCGGCACGGCGTACTCGACCTCGCCGCGCACGCGCAGGCGCTCGCGCGAGGTACAGAGCAGGCGCAAGTTGGGGCAGGCTTCGACGAGCGCGGCGAGCTCGGGCGCTGAGTCGATGACCTGCTCGAGGTTGTCGATGAGGAGCAGCATCTCCCGTTCGCCGATGTGCTCCTGCAGACCGTCCTTGGCGCCGACCGTCTCCGCGATCGTTTCGGTGACGAGCGCGGCGTCGCCGATCGTGGCGAGCGGAACCCAGAAGACGCCCGCCTTGAAGGCGGGCACGAGCTCGGAGGCGGCCTCGATTGCCAGCCGGGTCTTGCCCGAGCCGCCAGGGCCGGAGAGGGTGAGCAGGCGGGCGCCGTTCCGGAGGAGGGCGGTGACCTCCTGCGTCTCGCGCTCCCTGCCGACGAAGGAGGAGGCAGGGCGGGGCAGGTTCGTGTTCGAGATCGTCTTGAGCGGCGGGAAGCGCTCCGACCCAAGCTGGAAGAGCGCAATGGGCTCGGGGAAGTCCTTGAGGCGGTGCTCGCCGAGCTCGCTCACGTCGCCGTCGACGAGCGCACGGGTCGGGGCGGAGAGCACGACCTGGCCGCCGTGGCCGGAGGCGGCGATTCGCGCGGCGCGGTGGAGCTCGCGGCCGGCGTAGCCCTCGCCGGTCAGGCGCGGCTCGCCGGTGTGCAAGCCCACGCGCACCTTGACCGGCGCGGAAGCGAGCGCCTCCTGGGCCTCGCTCGCCGCTGCCACTGCCTGCCCCGCATCGGCGAAGGCGTAGAGGAAGGCGTCTCCCTGCGTGTCCACCTCCACGCCTGCGTGGGCGGCGAAGGCGCTTCGCAGCTTCGCTCGGTGCTCGGCGAGCGCCTTCACGTAGTCCTCTTCGCCGAGCTCCTCGATCAGCCGAGTCGAGCCCTCGATATCGGTGAAGAGGAAGGTGACGGTGCCGGAGGGGAGATCTCGCATCGTCACCAGATGATGATGCCGCCTGGAGGTGCCAACTGGACGTCACCTCCAGAGTCGGAGGCCGACGTTAGGCTCCGATGCGAGGCCTACGCGGCAACCACCTCCTTCAGGGCTTCGACGGTGTCCAGCTGCCATCTGCTCAATCACCTGGCGTTCGAGGTCATTGAGGCGGACGCGGTTGGCGCCCGGCGATGACGAGGTCGAGCACAGCCCAGCAGAGCGAGAGGCAGCTCGTCTCGCCAGGGAAGCGGCCGATCACCTTCGTCCGCCGTTTCACCTCGCCGAGGCTTCGCTCGAGGAGATTCGTGGAGCGCCAGACGCGCCGATGCTTAAGCGGTAGCGCAGATGGACGGTCCGGGCTTCGAGGTCGTCGGCGAGGCGGGCAGCCGCGGCGGTGCCGCCCATGTCTGCAAGCTCACCGATGAGCGTGCGCAGCCGGCGCTCGCCGTCCTGCTGCGAGCTGGCCTCGTCGAGCGCGCGCCAGTAGGCGGCCTTTGACGCGCTCACGCTCGGCCTCGGGCAGCTTCGCGAGCAGGTTCCTGAGCCGGTGCACGGTGCAGCGCTGGCGGTCGGCGTCGCGCCAGAGCTGCTCGATCGCGTTCACCAGGCCGGGGGCGCCGTCGGCGACGACGAGCAGCGGCGCCCGCAGGCCGCGGCGGGTGAGCGAGCGGCCGAGGCAGAGCCAGTCCTCCTCGGCTTCGCGCACTGAGGCAGACGTCGAGCAGCACCCGCTCGCCCGCTTCGGTGATGCCCCAGACCAAGAGCACGCCCTCCTTCGCCCCCGAGGGCCGGACGGGGATCGCGTCCAAAAAGAGGGCGACCAGGCGAATGGCGGGCAGGTCGCGCGCGGAACGCCTGGAAGCGCTCCTTCAGCTCCCGGCAGAGCCGAGAGGCGGTCAACTTCGACACCTGACCGAGGCCTGCCTCCTCGCAGAGCGACTCGACGTCGCGCATCGACAGGCCGCGCACGAAGGCGCCGATCACCAGTGCTTGGAGCGGCTTGGTCGCGAGGAAGCGCTTGCGGCGGCGAAACAGCTTGCTCGTCAACGACGATCCGGCGTCGCGCACCCGCGGCAGCTCGACACGATCTCGCCCTCGCCGGTCTCGAGCCGTCGCGGCCGGTAGCCGTTCCGCTTCCCCGGCGCGGCCTCCGCCCGTCGCTCCTAGCGGGCGCGGCCGAGCCAGTCGTCCACCTCCTCCTCGACCGCCCGCTGCAACACCAGCCGCACCCCCAGCCGGCCCAGCTCGCTCACGACCTCGAGCGGGTCCACGTCGACGCGCTCGCCGGCAAGCAGCGCGTCGATCTCCTTCTCGATTTTCGACCGATGGCGGTAGTGTCCGTCTCACGGCGTAGGCCTCCTTTCGTTGTCTCCGACGACTACGAGGAGCCTACGCCGACCTCCCCACGGAGCCGGCGAAGTTACAGCAGTTCCGAGACGCGACCCCGACGCGGCGGGGGAGCGACGAGGCCCGCGCCACCGTGACCCGGCGCGAGGTGCTGATCGAGGCCCGGGTGAAATGCTGGATCGCCTGCAGCTCGCTGAAAGCATGGGTGCTAGAGGTCGGCGCAGGTACGGGCTACAAAGCGGCGCGGGTCTCGCATACGACCCGCTCGTAGACTCGCGCGATGATCCCGGCCTTGCTCGTGGAGGACCGCCAAGCGCTATGGGCGCGTACAGGCGCTCGACGGGGTCAGCTTGGAAGTGCAACCCGGCAAGACTCCTGGGCGGACGGCGTCCGACGAGCCGATCGCATCGCTGCTCTGGCTAGGCAACGAGTACGGCTAAAGACGCCGTTTGTGTTCGAACTGGACGCCTCTCAGCCCGGGACGACGGCCAACGACCCCAGGTCGAGTGCAATTAGCTGCACCATCTGCCTAGCTCGGATCCCTCGAACGGCGGATGGCTGCGGGGGCTCGATCCGGCGATACCGGATTCGGAAGCGCAGCTCGAACCCTCTCCCCTCGAGGCGGTGCTTCCCTCATCCCCAGGGAGCGACCCGTGTGCCGCAGACGGGTCGTTCCGCTGCCTGGAGATAGGCTCGGGGCAGTGCGTCGCACGCTCATCACACTGGTTTTCGCAACACTGGCCGCCGCCGGACAGGCATCGCCGGCGCGGGCACCGAGCTGGCGCGCGCACGCGCCCCTGCCGCTCGCCCGCTCGGAGGTGGCGGCGGCCGCACTCGGGCGAGAGGTCGTCGTGGCGGGCGGCTTCCTGGCGGATGGATCGAGCTCGGCGCGTGTCGGCGCGTACTCGCCGTCTACGGGTCGCTGGCGCCGTCTGCCGGACCTCCCGCAGGCGGTCAACCATGCCACGGCCGCAGTCGCCGCCGGCCGGCTCTACGTGCTCGGCGGCTATGCCGAGGGTGGCCCGCAGACTGCCGCCTGGACGCTCGAGTCCGGTCGCTGGCGGACGGTCTTGCCGATGCCCGAACCGCGGGCGGCGGCCGGCGCGGCCGCTATGGGGCGGAGGATCTACGTCGCCGGCGGCGTCACCGAGGCAAGCGGCGGCCGGACGCTCGCGCGCACGACGCTGGTCTACTCACTCGACACGGGGCGCTGGACGAAGGCGGCCGGCCCGGCGCCGCGTGAGCATCTCGGGATGACAGCCTCGCGCGGTTCGGTCTACGCAATCGCCGGCCGGACGGCTGGCCTCGACACGAACGTCGCGACCGTCGAGCGCTACGACCCGGGCACCCGCCGCTGGCAGCGCGTGCAGCCGGTTCCCGAAGCGCGTGGCGGCACGGCGGCCGCGGCGTGGCGCGGCACGATCGTCTCGGCCGGCGGCGAGGCGCCCGGCGGAACCATCCGCAAGGTGTACGCGCTCGACACTCGCACCGGCCGCTGGCGGCGGCTGCCCGACCTGCGGACGCCGCGCCACGGCCTCGGTGTCGTCGCGCTCGCAGGCCGGATCTACGCAGTCGCGGGCGGGCGCACGCCTGGACTCTCGGTCAGCGGCACGAACGAGTCGCTGACGGTTCGCTAACCGTCTTCGCGCGGCTCGGGCGGCTCGTCAAGCTCCCCTGCGACCTGTTCGCGCTCCTCGCGCTCGAGCTCGACCGCCTCGTGGAACTTCGTGTCGTCCTGCTGTTGGCTCTCGCGGTCGCGCTCGGCACGCTGTTCCTCGGGCGAGAGCCCGCGGGCGGCCTGGTCGTCCGGATCGCTGCGAATCTGATCGGGATCCACGTCTGTGGCTTCCCCGCGTCGCGGCAGGGCCAAACGCGTGCCTATGCTTCCGGGCGGCGCGGGCGTGGCGGAACTGGTAGACGCGACGGGTTTAGGTCCCGTTGGGCTTCGGCCCTTGGAGGTTCGAGTCCTCTCGCCCGCACCAACCGCGCAGCCCGGGTGGCTTCGCTATAACGACAAGAAGCGGCGCGTCTTCATTCCCGGCGCAGGCGCTCGCCGAGCAGACGGACCCGCCCACCTTCCAGGCAAGGCGCTGTGCGACCTCAGCGCGGTGCTGACGTAGCTGCGGCGAGCTGTTCGATGCGCTTGACGGCTCGCGCCAGCGCATCCTCGTCGAAGAGGAACGGCAGCGCATTCGGAATCTCGTGCAGCGGCCCATCCAGCTCGTCCGAGCCGCGCGCGGCATTGAGGGCATAGCGCAACGGGATCTCGTGGAGCACGACGAGCGTCGCCGCCCCGCTCCGCTCGAGCAGCCGCCAATAGCCTCGGGCGTAGCGGCGTGCGGCCTCGTCGAGGCTCTCGCCGCCGGGGAAGCAGGTGGCGCGGCCGAGCCGCCGCTTGACGACGCGGTACTCATCGATCGGTGCGCCTTCGAGCTCGCCGACGTCGATGTCGTCGAACAAAGGCTCCTCGACCAGCCGAAGGCGGCCGCCGGTTGCCGCGTCGGCAGTCTCTCGAGTCCGGGCGAACCGCGTGTGCACCGCGAGCTCCAGCGGGACGCAGCCAATCTGCATGCCGAGCAGGCGGGCTTCCTCGCGGCCCCGGTTCGTCAACGGCGCAGGTCGGGTGGGATCGCCGTTCACGCGCCGCTCGAAATTGAGCGTCGATTCCGCGTGCCGTGCGAGGACGAACAGGCGCACGGCCGGACCGTAGCCCGATCGGCGGTCCAGCGGGGACACCGTGCCCGCCGGCCGGCGGCAGGCCGAGACCCTTCTGGTTCAATGGCTGCGTGGAGACGCAGGTCGAGCAGCTCGCGGACAACCGCGTGCGCCTGAGCATCGAGGTTTCGAGCCACGACGTCCGCCACGCCGTCGACCACGCCGCCGCCGACCTCGCGGCCTCCGCACGCATCCCCGGCTTCCGCAAGGGCAAGGTGCCGCTGCCCGTGCTCGTCGCCCGCGTCGGGCGCGATCGGCTCTACACCGAGGCAGTCGAGAGCCACATCGGCGGCTGGTTCCGGAACGCTGCCGCAACAACGAAGATCCGCCCGGTCGAGCAGCCGGAGTACGGCTATGACTTGCCCGACTCGCCCGACGAGAGCTTCAGCTTCACGGCGACGGTGGCCGTGCAACCTCCCCCCGAGGTCGCCGACTGGACGCAGCTCGAGGTCCCCGCAGCCGAGCCCGAAGTGCCCGAGGAGCTGGTCGAGCGCGAGCTCGAAGGCGTGCGCCGCACGGTCGCCGAACTCACCCCGGTCGAGGGTCGGCCCGCCCAAGACGGCGATACCCTCGTCATAGACGTCGTCGCTCCTTCGGGCGAGGCGCAGCGTGACGTGGTGCTCGAGCTCGGCTCGGGCAAGCTCGTCGAGGAGATCGAGACCACGCTGGCGGGCATGTCGGCCGGTGAGACTCGTGCCGTCCGCTACGAACTCGCCGACGGCAGCGAGCGCAACGTCGAGGTCACCGTGAAGGAGATCAAGGAGGCGGTCCTGCCGCCGGTCGACGACGAGCTCGCCCGCGCCGCCACCGAGTTCGACACGCTCGCCGAGCTGCGCACCGACATCGAGGCGCGCCTGCGCGAGCAGCTCTCGGATGAGCTCGAGGTGCGCTTTCGCGAGACCGCGATCGACAGGCTTGTCGACGCCTCGCGCGTGGAGATCGCCGATCGCCTGGTCGACGTCCGCGCCTCCGAGCTGTGGCACGGGCTAGCCCACTCCCTTGAGCGGCGTGGCATCCAGCCCGAGCTCTACTTCCAGCTCACCGGCCAGACACCCGAGCAGCTGACGGAGCAGCTGCGCGCCGAGTCGCGCCAGGCGATCGGCCGGGAGCTCGTCCTGGAGGCCGTCGCCGAGCAGCTCGGGCTCGAGGTCGCCGACGAGCAGGTCGAGGCGCTCGTCCGCGACCAGGCCGCCGACTCCGACGACGATCCCGATGAGATCATCCGCCAGCTCCGCGCAGGGGGCCGCTGGGAGGCCCTTCGCGCCGACATCCGGCTGCGCGACGCGCTCGACCGTATCGTCGCCGAGGTCAAGCGCATCCCGGTCGACCTCGCACGCGCCCGCGACAGGCTTTGGACGCCAGAGCAGGAAACTCCCGAGACCGCTACGAAATTGTGGACCCCCCGCAGCAAGGAGCCAGCATGAGCCCCATGATCCCCATGGTCATCGAGCAGACGTCGCGCGGCGAGCGCGCCTTCGACATCTACTCGCGCCTGCTCAACGAGCGCATCATCATGCTCGGCACGCCGATCGACGACCAGATCGCGAACCTCGTCGTCGCCCAGCTCCTCCATCTCGAGTCGGAGGACCCGGACAAGGACATCTTCCTTTACATCAACTCGCCGGGCGGCGACGTGTACGCCGGGCTCGCCATCTACGACACGATGCAGTTCATCAAGCCCGACGTGCAGACGACCGTCATCGGCATCGCGATGTCCATGGGAGCCGTGCTGCTGGGAGCGGGCGCGACCGGCAAGCGCATGGCGCTCCCGAACGCCAAGATCCTCATCCACCAGGTGTGGACGCCGGGGGGCATGGGCGGCCAGGCAACCGACATCGAGATCCGCGCGCGGGAGACGCTCAATCTCAAGCGCCGCCTCGAGGAGATCCTCGCCGAGCACACGGGTCAGGATCTCGAGAAGGTCTCGCGTGACACCGACCGCGACTATTTCATGACCGCGCAGGAGGCCAAGGATTACGGCATCATCGACGTGGTTGTGACGCACCGCGACGGACGACCGGCCTAGCCGCACACGGGAAACCGAGGTACAAGGAGACTCATGGCGCGCGCGAGCGAACACCCTCTCTGCAGCTTCTGTGGGAGGGGGGAGCAGCAGGTCAAGAAGTTGATCGCTGGGCCCGGCGTCTGCATCTGCGACAGCTGCGTCGATCTCTGCAAGGAGATCGTCCATGAGGACGTAGCCCCGCTGGTGACGGCTTCCGGGCAGTCGAAGTGCTGGCCGGCGGGCCGGCGCGGCCTCCTCTCGCGGATTCTCCGACCGGTGGTAGCGGGCTGAGATGGCCCGAGCGAGCGACGGCAACGAGCAGCTGCTCTGTTCCTTCTGCGGGAAGAGCCAGCGGCAGGTCAAGAAGCTGATCGCCGGCCCGGGCGTCTACATCTGCGACGAGTGCATCGATCTCTGCAACGAAATCATCGACGAGGAGCTGACCGCTCCCGCCGAGCTCGACCTCGACAACCTGCCGCGCCCGCGTGACATCTACGAGGTCCTTAACGACTACGTGGTGTCGCAGGAAGAGGCGAAACGCACTCTCTCGGTCGCCGTCTACAACCACTACAAGCGCGTCCGCATGGGCCAGGAGGAGGCCGACGTCGAGCTCCAGAAGTCGAACATCCTTCTGCTCGGCCCGACCGGCTGCGGCAAGACGCTGCTCGCCCAGACGCTCGCGCGGATCCTCAACGTGCCGTTCGCGATCGCCGATGCGACCGCTCTCACCGAGGCGGGCTACGTCGGCGAGGACGTCGAGAACATCCTGCTGAAGCTGATCCAGGCAGCTGACTTCGACATCAAGAAAGCCGAGACCGGGATCATCTATATCGACGAAGTCGACAAGATCGCGCGCAAGGCCGACAACCCCTCGATCACGCGTGACGTTTCGGGCGAGGGTGTCCAGCAGGCGCTGCTGAAGATCCTGGAGGGCACCGTAGCGTCGGTGCCGCCGCAGGGCGGCCGCAAGCACCCCCACCAGGAATTTCTCTCGATCGACACCACGAACATCCTGTTCATCTGCGGCGGCGCGTTCGCCGGCGTCGAGAAGATCATCGGCAAGCGCATCGGCAAGAACGCGGTCGGCTTCGGCGCGCACATTCGTTCCAAGCACGGCAAGGACGACTCCGAGCTGCTCACGCAGGTCATGCCCGAGGATCTGCTTTCCTACGGGCTGATCCCGGAGTTCATCGGCCGCCTGCCCGTCGTCTCGTCCGTGCAGCAGCTCCAGCGCGAGGACCTCGTCCAGATCCTGACCGAGCCGAAGAACGCGCTTGTCAAGCAGTACCAGCGCTTCTTCAACTACGACTCGATCGAGCTCGTCTTCACGGACGACGCGCTCTGGGAGATCTCCGACAAGGCGCTCGAGCGCGAGACCGGCGCGCGCGGGCTGCGCTCCATCATCGAGAAGGCGTTACTCGACGTGATGTTCGAGCTGCCATCTCGCCGCGACGTCTCCAAGTGCGTAGTCACGAAGGAGACGATCCAGAAGGACCTGAAGCCGACGCTCGTTACCTCGGCGGGCGCCGACCTCGAGGAAGACACGACGCCGGCTGCAGCGGGCGAGTCGGCCTAGTTTGCCGCCGCAAGTCCGGCCTGCTTGCGCAGGCCATGACGACTTGCGACGGGTCTCGAGTCAGACGCGGCGTCGCGCGGTGTGGCTACGGCCGACAAAGCCGGCCTGCGCCGGTGTAGGAGCGCCGTCGGCTACTGGACGGCTTATCGCTAGAGGATCGTCGCGCCGGGCGTGTCCTAGTAGCCGGTGACAGACGCGTTTGCGCGACTGCGACTGCGTGGGCATACTGCGCCCATAGTCGCTGCCTGACCTCATCCGGCCTTCGCGCCACGACCTTCGGGTCGCGCGGTCGGTAGCGCGTCCCGACGGGGCTACGATCGCCTGATGGAGCCGCTGTACCGTCCACAGGGCGTCGAGGAGCGCTGGCAGCGCACCTGGGAAGAGGAGGGCCTCTACGGCGCCGACGTCGAGCCGGGCCGGCCGACGTTTGTCGACGCGCATCCGCCGCCCAACGTGACCGGCGAGCTGCACATTGGCCACGCTCTCCAGCTGGCGATGGGCGACGCGCTCGTGCGCATGAAGCGCATGCAGGGTTTTAACACGCTCTTCCAGCCGGGGTACGATCACGCCGGCATATCGACTCAGGCCGCCGTCGAGAAGCATCTCGCCCGCGAGGGCCGCAGCCGCCAGGAGCTGGGGCGAGAGGCCTTCACGGAGCTCGTCTGGGAGTGGCTGCACGAGTACGGCGGCCGCATCATGGAGCAGTTCCGGCGCATGGGGGCGTCGCTGGACTACCGGCGCGAGCGTTTTACCATGGACGACGCCTACGTGCGTGCGGTGATGCGCTTCTTCGTGCACCTGCACGGCAAGGGCTGGATCTACCGGGACAACCGCATCATCAATTGGTGCCCGTTCCATCAGACGTCGCTCTCCGACCTCGAGGTCGTCCACACGGACGTGGACGACGCGCTCTCGACGATCCGCTACCCGCTCGCCGACGGCTCCGGCCACATCGCGATCGCGACGGTGCGACCGGCGACGATTCTCGCCGACGTGGCCGTCGCGGTGCACCCGGATGACGACCGCTACCGCGACTTCGTCGGCAGGGAAGCGAGCGTGCCCTTCGTGGAGCGCCGCGTGCCGATCATCGCCGACGAGCGCGTCGAGCCGGACTTCGGTACGGGCGCGCTCAAGATCACACCCGGTCACGATCCGACGGATTTCGAGATCGGCCGCGCGCACGGGCTGCCCGAGCCCTCGGTGATCGCCCCTGACGGGCGCATGAGCGAGGAGGCCGGAGAGCTAGCGGGACTGACGCAGGACGAGGCGTCCGAGCGGGTGGTCGCATGGTGTCGCCAGCGGGGCCTGCTCGAGAGCCGTGAGCACTACCGGCACTCCGTGGCCCTCTGTGAGCGCTGCGAGAGCCGCATCGAGCCGCTCGTCTCGCTGCAGTGGTGGTGCTCGATGAAGGAACTGAAGAAGCCGGCGCTCCAGGCATTGCACGAGCGGCGCGTGGTCTACCACCCCGAGTCGCAGCACCGCTTCGCGATCGACTCGCTCGAGAACGCACCCGACTGGTGCATCTCGCGGCAGATTTGGTGGGGACACCAGATCCCGCTCTGGTACTGCCCGGACCGTCACACGACCTGTGCGGAGAGCGAGCCGGAGCGTTGCGCCGAGTGCGGCTCCGCAGATCTGACGCAGGAGACGGACGTGCTCGACACGTGGTTCTCGTCGGCCCTCTGGCCCTTCGCGACGCTCGGCTGGCCCGACGACACGCCGGATCTCAGCCACTTTTACCCCGGGGATCTTCAGACCACCGGCCGCGAGATCATCCGCCTCTGGGAGAACCGCATGATCTTCTCGGGTCTCGAGCTGCTCGGGGAGATCCCGTTTCGCGACGTGATCATCCACTCCACCGTGCTCGCGCCCGACGGGCGGCGCATGTCGAAGAGCCTCGGCACCGGCATCGACCCGCTCGACGTCGTGAACGAGCACGGCGCCGACGCGGCGCGCTACGGGCTGCTGAAGATGTCCTCGACACAGGACGTGCGCTTCTCCTACGGCGCGGTCGAGGAGGGCCGCAAGCTCGCCAACAAGCTCTGGAACGTGGCACGGCTGATCCTCGAAGCGGGGGGAAGCCAGCGGCCGGAGGCCAAGCCGAGCGATGTGGAGGAGCGCTGGATCCTCGCGCGCCTCGAGGCCACGCGCGTGGAGCTCGAAACGCAGCTCGGGGCGTTCGAGTTCGCGCCGGTGGCGAACGCGCTCTACCACCTCACCTTCGACGATTTCTGCGACTGGTACGCGGAGGCGATCAAGCCCCGGCTCCGCGCGGGCGACGAGGACGCGCGCGGGACGGCACTCGCCGCGCTCGAGCGGCTGCTGAAGCTGCTGCACCCGGTCATGCCGCACGTGACGGAGGAGATCTGGACCAACCTGCCTGCCCGGGAGTCGCGACTGATCCGTGCGCCGTGGCCCGAGCCGGACGATCGCTACGCCGCGGACAGAAGCGCGCTCGAACGCGTGCAGGAGGCGGCCGCGATTTTCCGGCGTAGCGGCGTGCTCGTCGAGCTCGCCGGCGACGAGCGGCGCATCTTCGACGCCGTCGTGCAGCCGGACCGGACCCGCGTCAACGGGAATGTCGAGGTCGAAAGGGAGCGCCTACGCAAGGAGATCGCGCGCGCCGAGGCGTTGCTCGCGAATGATCGTTTCGTCTCCAGGGCGCCGGCCGAGGTGGTGGAGGCGGAGCGCGAGAAGCTAGAGCGCTACCGCCGCGAACTAGCCGCTCTCGACGATGTCGAGAGCGGCTAGCTAGCCTCGGATGCCGAAGGCAGCCGAGGCCTGGGTCGAGTCGCTGTCGCCGTGGCCCGAGGAGTTCGGGCTCGAGGGGATGCGCGCGCTGCTCGGCGAGCTCGGCGACCCGCAGCGGCGCTACCGGGCGATCCACGTCGTCGGCTCGAAGGGCAAGTCCACCGCCGCGCGCACGATCGGAGCGCTGCTCCGGGCCGACGGGCTTCGCACCGGCGTGTACACGTCGCCGCACGTCTCCGGGTGGGCGGAGCGGATCGAGGTCGAGGGCCGCGAGGGGGGGTTCGAGCGGGCGATCGGGCGCGTGCGCGCGGCGGCCGAGGCGATTGGCGCGACGCAGTTCGAGGTGCTGACCGCTGCCGCCTTCGCCGAGTTCGCCGCCGCCGGCGTCGAGGTCGCAGTCGTCGAGGCGGGGCTCGGCGGGCGGCTCGACGCCACGAATATCGTCGACGCCGAGGTGGCGCTGCTGACGAACGTGCTGCGCGAGCACACGGACGTGCTGGGCGAGACGCCGGAGGAGATCGCGGCGGAGAAGCTGGCGGTGGCGCATGCAGCCAGGGTAGTTGTCCTGCCGGACAACAGCTTCTCTCACCTCGTCCCGGCGGGGGCGGTCACGCTCGTCGGGGGCGCGCGCGAGGCCGCCGAGGCGTTCGTCGACCGGCCGCTCGGCCCGGACCCGGAGGTCACGCTCCCCGGCCGGCTCGAGCTGCGCGTCGGCGAGGTCCGTGACGGCGCTCACACGCCCGAGGCGGTCGACTGGCTACTCGCTCAGCTCCCGCGCGACAGCTACGTCATCTGCGCGTCGGTCCTGGCGGACAAGGACGCCGATGCGATCCTCGAGCGCCTGGCTGCCGCGGGCACGTCGCTCGTCGCGACGCAATCCTCGAATCCCCGCGCCCTGGCCGCCGAGGCGCTCGCCGAGCGGGCTCGCGCGCACTTCGAGCACGTCGAGACGGTCCCTGACCCGCACGCTGCCCTCGCCCGCGCGCGCGAGCTCGCGGGGCCGGACGGCGCCGTGCTCGTCACGGGGTCGCTGTACCTTCTCGCGGATCTCCATTCCGTCCCCTAGACCGCGTACCATGAAGCGGCTCGTAGAGAGGCTGAGCGTCTTCGCGTTCGCTGCGATCATCGTCCTGGCGATCGTCGGGCTCGCGTTTGCCGCCGGCTACCTCGTCGGGCAGCTGCTGCTCTAACCGGAGGTTTCGTGCTTCCCCTCGCCGCCACAGACGACGACAGCATCTTCGACGGACTCCGGGACTTCTTCGACTCGGGAACCTGGCTCGTCGTCCGCAATCTGGCGCTCTTTTTCGTGCTGGTCTTCTGGTTGGCCGTTGCCTACTGGGTGTTCAAGGACGCTCGCCGGCGCATCGCCGATCCCTGGCTCGTCGGCATGGCGACCGTGCTCGGCCTGGTGCCGCCGTTCGTCGGCGCCATCGTCTACATGCTCTTCCGGCCGCCTGAGTATCTGGACGACGTGCGCGAGCGCGAGCTCGAGATCAAGGCAATGGAGGAGCGCCTAGCCGAGAGCGACCTGCACTGCCCGGTCTGCCGCGCCGCCGTGCGCGAGAGCTTCCTCGTCTGCCCGGTCTGCACCACCAAGCTGAAGCAGGCGTGCGAGACGTGCAAACAGCCGCTCGAGCCGCTCTGGCAGGTCTGTCCCTACTGTGAGAAGCGCGTGGCGACACCGGCGCCGATCGAGTTCGCGCCGACCAGCTCTTCGCGCGCCTCGGGCCGGCGTCGCGCCTCGGAATAGAGTTCCGCGCTCGATGGCCGCGGAACGTACGCTCGTGCTCGTCAAGCCGGATGCCATGGGGCGCGGGCTGGCGGGCGAGATCCTGAGCCGCTTCGAGCAGCGCGGCCTGACCATCCGCGCCACCCGCCTCGTGCACGTCGACGGTGCGCTCGCCGAGGAGCACTACGCCGAGCACACCGAGAAACCGTTCTTCGGCGAGCTCGTGGAGTTCATCACCTCGGCACCAACACTTGCGCTCGTGCTGGAGGGCGAGGGCGCGATCGCGGTCGTCCGCTCGACGATGGGCGCGACGAACCCGGCCGACTCCGCACCCGGCACGATCCGTGGCGATCTCGCGCTGTCAATGCCGGACAATCTCGTGCACGGCTCGGACGCGCCGGAGTCGGCCGAGCGCGAGATCGCGCTCTGGTTCGATGCCGCAGAGCTCGTCTGACGCGCTTCACAACCGCGCCGCCTGGGACGCGCGGGCCGACGAGTACCAGGAGCTGCACCGCGAGACGCTCGGCCGGCCAGAGCCGCGCTGGGGCATGTGGCAGATTCCGGAGGCCGAGCTCGGCATCCTCGGCGACGTCGCCGGTCAGGACGTGCTGGAGTACGGCTGCGGCGCCGCCCAGTGGTCGATCCTGCTGGCCCGGCAGGGCGCGCGTCCCGTCGGGATGGACAACTCCGCGCGCCAGCTCGAGCATGCGCGCCGGCTGCTGGCCGAGGCGGGCGCCGAGTTCCCGCTCGTCCACGCCAGCGCGGGCGAAGCGCCTTTCGACGACGCGAGCTTCGACGTCGTCTTCTGCGACCACGGCGCGATGACCTTCGCCGACCCGTGGGTCACCGTGCCGGAAGCGGCGCGGCTGCTGCGGCCGGGCGGCCTCTTCGCGTTCTCGCATTCGACGCCGCTCTCGAACGTCTGTTGGGACGCGGAAGATCGGATTCGGCCGGCGCTCTGCGACCCGTACTTCGGTCTCCATCGCATGGAATGGCCCGGAGAGGCCGTCGAGTTCAACCTGCCGCAGAGCGAGTGGATCCGGCTCTTCTGCCGCAACGATTTCGTAGTGGAGCGGCTCCATGAGGACCGGCCGCCGAAAGGGGCGGAATCCACGTACCGCACGGCCGAGGAGACCGAGTGGGCGCGCAGCTGGCCGATGGAGCAGATCTGGAAGGTGCGCAGGCGGTGGAGCTGAGCGACCACGCCGCGCGGAACCGGGCCGAGTGGAACGTCTGGGCGGCCGAGTTCGTCGAACCCGGCCGGCGCAACTGGGCGGCACAGGAGATTACGTGGGGCATCGTCGACACGCCCGAGTCGGAGATCCGCGTACTACCTGAGCTCGCCGGCGCAGACGTTCTCGAAGCGGGCTGCGGCACTGCGTACGTATCCGCATGGCTGGCGCACCGCGGCGCGCGCGTAACCGGCATCGACGTCTCGGACGAGCAGCTCGCCACGGCGCGGCTGTTCCAGCAGGAGTTCGGCCTCGAGTTCCCGCTGGTGCACGGATCCGCGGAGGCGATGCCCTTTGCCGACGAGTCGTTCGACCTCGTCGTCTCGGAGTACGGCGCGAGCATCTGGACTGACCCGTACGTCTGGATTCCCGAGGCGGCACGCGTACTGCGTCCCGGCGGGCACATCGTCTTCCTCGTCAACGGTACGCTGCTCGTGCTCTGCATGCCCGAGCTCGAGGCGGACTTCCCGGCGGGCACGCGTTTCCAGCGTCCGTACTTCGGCATGCGCCGTTTCGAGTGGCCTGACGACGACAGCGTCGACTTTCACCTCGGCTACGGGGACTGGATCCGGCTCCTCACCGGGACGGGCTTCGAGATCGAGGACTTCGTCGAGCTGCGTGGCAAGCCCGACGCAGAGCCGAGCCGCTTCAACCTCTTCACCCCCGAGTGGGCGACGAAGTGGCCGGCCGAGGAGATGTGGCGAGCGCGCAAGGTCGCGTGAGCGCGATCCCCGCCCCGCCGCTGCTGGTCGCGTCGACCTCGCCGCAGCGGCCGGCGATCCTGCGGCAGCTCGGCATCCCGTTCGACGTCGTCGCGCCGCGCTACGAGGAGCACGACCCTCCGGACGCCGACCCGGAGGCGCTCGTGCGCGCGCACGCGCGCGCGAAGGCGCGCTCGGTCGCGGACGGCGCAGGCGACAGGCTCGTGCTGGGCGTTGATACGACCGTGTGCGCAGGCAGCCGCGTCTACAGCAAGGCGGAGAGCCCCGCCGAGGCGATCTCGATGCTCGAGGAGCTCGCTGGGCGAGAGCACGTCGTCGTCTCCGGTCTCTGCCTGGTCACCCCGGGCTGGGAGGTTGTGGAGACCGAGCGGACGGTCGTCCGTTTTCGCGACCTGACACCGCGCGACCTCGCCGCCTACGTGGCAACGGGGGAGTGGGAGGGCCGCGCGGGTGCGTACGGCATCCAGGGGCGGGGCGCAGCGCTCGTGGAACGGATCGAGGGCGACTACCTCAATGTCGTCGGCTTGCCGGGCGCCCTGCTCGTGCGGCTGCTCGCTGAGCGCTTCGCCGGCGTCTACGGCTTTGGTTAGCGGCTAACCAGCGTCGTCGCGGGGCCGCTCCACGGGCCGTTCCGGCGGATTGTGCCACCGCGTTCCTGTCTTGCCCCGGGGGTCGACGACGATCTCGAAGCGAGCGGACGGGAAAGATCGCGTACTCGCCGGCCGGCGACCGGCCGCACCCTCTTCGCCGCCGTGGCGGTTACCCGAAGATCCTGCTCGCCCACGATCGCCTCGCTATTGAGGTGCCCGGCGCCGCAAGGCCGTCCGACCTCGCCGTCGCCTCGCTCGACGGCCGCCTGCTGCCCGTCATTCGTCTCGCCGAACGGAGCTCGCTCGTCGATTTCGACTTCGACGGTCGGCGCATCGCATGGGCCGCCGACGCGATCACGCGCCGACGGATCGAGTGCCCCTCGCCGGGCGTCGGTGCGCCGTGTCAGACACTCGTAAGCGGCGTGACTACCGTCTGGGTAGCGGAGGTCGGGTCGCGCGCGAGGCCGGTCGCGCGGCTCCGCTTCACGGACGTGTACCTCGATCGTTCCTGACGGCCGACTATCGCCGTGCCAAAGTCGGCGCAGTCACATGGGCGCGCCCGCCAGCGTTAGCGTCGTCAGTGGGAGGAGGATGGTGGTCCCGTCGCTCCGGTTGGGGCGGGAGCGCGTCGCCGGGCTTTCGAGGCTTCGGCTACCGTGGCTAGGCGACGCAGCAGCCTCGCTGTAAGATCGCCTGCTCCTATGGGGTTTCTCGATTTCATGAACGGCTTTGGCGGCCGCGATATGGCCGTTGACCTCGGCACGGCCAACACGCTCGTCTACGTGCGCGGGCGCGGCATCGTGCTCTCCGAGCCCTCCGTGGTCGCGATCGACCAGCGCACCGGCGAGGTGCATGCCGTCGGCGTCGAGGCCAAGCGGATGCTCGGCCGCACGCCTGGCTCGATCACGGCCATCCGCCCGCTCAAGGACGGCGTGATCGCCGACTTCGACGTCACGGAGCAGATGCTGCGCCATTTCATCCAGAAGGTGCATCAGAACCGCTTCGCGCACCCGCGCGTAGTCGTGTGCGTGCCCTCAGGGGTGACCGGGGTCGAGAAGCGCGCCGTGGAGGAGGCCACGCTCTCCGCAGGCGCCCGCGAGGCGCACCTGATCGAGGAGCCCATGGCGGCGGCGATCGGCGCGGGACTGCCAGTCTCCGAGCCGACCGGGAACATGATCGTCGACGTCGGCGGCGGCACGACCGAGGTCGCGGTCATCTCTCTCGGCGGCATCGTCGTCTCGCAGAGCCTCCGCGTTGGGGGTGACGAGATGGACGAGGCGATCACCAGCCACGTCAAGAAGGAGTACAAGCTCCTGATCGGCCAGCAAACCTCCGAGGAGATCAAGCTCGAGGTCGGTTCCGCCTTTCGTATGCGCGAGGAGGTGCAGGCCGAGGTGCGCGGTCGCGACATGCTCACCGGCCTGCCGAAGACGGTCATCCTCAACTCGGAGGAGATTCGCGAGGCGCTCGAGGAGCCGGTCAGCCAGATCATCGACGCCATCCGTTCGACCCTCGACAAGACGCCGCCCGAGCTGGCCGCCGACATCATGGACCGCGGCATCGTGCTGGCCGGCGGCGGCGCACTCCTGCACGGTCTCGACGAGCGCCTCCGCCACGAGACGCACATGCCCACCCAGCTCGCTGACTCGCCGCTCACCTGCGTGGCCGTCGGCTCCGGCCGCAGCCTCGAGGTGCTCGAGCAGCTCAAGAAGACCGCCCGGTCGCGGCGCAGCCGCAACGGGTACCGCTCGTAGCCGCGACCGAATTCCGCCAGTGCGCTTCAGGTGACGCCGTCGAGCGTATGGACCGGGACCGGGCGAGAGGCCGCACTCGTCCGCGGCCAAGGTCGGGCACCTAGGCAAGGAGAAGGGTCGACTCTCGCGCCTCGTCATCGCGGGCCAGAAGCCGGCGTGTACTGCCTGGAGGGCACTGGACCCTGCGCTAACCTTGAGAGCTCGTGCCCCGCAATAGAAGCGTCCGGCTTGCCGCGCTGGGCGCGACGGCTCAGCGCACCGCCTCCTCGTCGTACGGCGCCCGCTACGGTGGGCCGTTACGGCGGCGCATCGTGGTCGCGGCCCTCGTGCTCGTGTCCCTCGCCATGATCACGGGCTACTTCCGCGAGTCCGACGACGGCGCGCTCCACGGCGTCCAGTCGACCGCGGCCCGAGCCCTCGAACCATTCCAGATCGGCGCCGAGCGTCTGGTACGACCGTTCCGCGACGCCTGGGGCTGGTTCGATGGGCTGCGCGACGCGAAGTCGGAGAACGAGGAGCTACGCAAGGAGATCGCCCGCCTGCGCGCGCTGGCCGCGACCGGCGGCACACAGGGCGAGGAGGCCGCGGATCTCGGCCGCGCAGGCCGCTACGCGCGTTCCCCACAGTTCCCACAGGACTACCGGCTGCTCGTGACCGAGGTGCTGGCCGATCCGCTGTCCTATCGCGAGCGGCTGGTCGTCTCCGCAGGTACGAGCGACGGCGTCAAGCTCTTCGACCCAGTCGTGACGGTCGGAGGCATGCTCGCCGGCCACGTCTCGAAGGTCGCCTCAGGGGCAGCCGAGGTGACCCTGATCAGCGACCGCTCGAGCGCCGTCTCCGTGCGAGACGTGGACACGGATGCAAAAGGCAGCCTCCGCGGCCGGGGGCCCGGAACGCCGACGCTCCTGCTCGACAGGGTGCCGAAGGAGGAGGTTGTCCAGCCGGGAGACACGATCACGACCGCGGGGCGTCTTTCCGGTGGCGCGCTCGTTTCGTTCTACCCGGCCGGGATCCCGGCCGGGAAAGTGGTGAGCGTCGACCAGAGAGACACCGAGAACTTCAAGCTCGTCCAGCTTGCGCCCTTCGGAGCTCTCTCCGGCCTCGAGCGTCTCGTGATCCTGCTCCGAAAGCGGCCCCTGCCCACCCTGCCGTGATCGCCGACGGACTCAAGGCGCTGGGGCTGGTCTTCGTTGCGGTGCTGGCGCAGCTCGCCGTCTTCGCGCCGATCGAGATCGCGGGCGGAGGCCCCGACATCGTGGTCGTGACCGTCGCGGTCGTCGCGCTCCTCGCCGGTTCCACAATCGGTGCAGTCGCCGGCTTCTGGGCCGGGTTCCTGCTCGACACGGCGACGCTCGGAACGCTCGGCTTCAGCTCGCTGCTGCTCACGCTCGTCGGCCACTGGTGCGGCCGCTACGGCGAGACGGGCGGGCGCGACCGGGCGCACGCCCCGCTCGTCGCCGTCCCCGCCTTCACGCTGCTCTACGCGTTCGGAGGCTTCTTTCTGCACTTCACGCTCGGCGAGCCGACGTCCGCGCGCTGGATGCTCTTCGACTCGCTCGTGCCGCAGTTCGCGCTGAACGTGCTGCTGACGCTGCCGGCGTACGCGCTCTGCTGTCGCCTGTTCACGCGGCAGGATCGCCTGCAGCGCGCCCAGGAGGTCGAGCTCGTTGGCTAGCACTCCCTTCCGGGCTCGCCCACGCGGCTTCCTCCCGCGCGACCCGCGGGTTGAGGAGCCCTATCGGCTCACACCCCAGCTCGCCTTCCGCATCGGAATTCTTGCCGCGCTCGCGCTGGCCGCCTTCGCGCTGCTGATCCTGCGCCTCTGGGCCCTGCAGGTGCTCTCCGGCGACGAGTACCTGCGCGTCGCTCACGACAACCAGGTCCGCCGCGTACGCCTCGAGGCGGAGCGCGGGCCGATCCTCGATCGCAACGGCAAGACGCTCGTCGCGAACAGAACGGTCACGTCCGTCCGCATCTCGCCGCCCGACCTGCCGGAGAAGGGCCGGTATCAGGAGCTACGCCGCCTCGCGCGGCTGCTTGGCGTCCCGCTGGGAGAGATCCTCGCGAAGGTCGAGCGCCAGAAGCGGGACCCCTTGACGCCGATCACTATCAAGCGGGACGTCCCGCGCGGCACCGTCTACTTCCTGCTCGAGCACCAGTCCGAGTTCCAGGGAGTCCAGATCGCGGATACTCAGGTGCGCCGCTACCCGCTCGGGAAGCTTGCCTCCCACCTGCTCGGCCACGTCGGCGAGATCACGAAGAAGCAGCTCGAGGAGCTCAAGGACTATCACCTCGGGGACCGCGTCGGCCAGCGCGGGGCCGAGGCCGCCTTCGACGGCGTCCTGCGCGGCCGGACGGGCCTCGCCACCCTGCGGGTCGACTCCGCCGGGCGGCCGCGCGGCGACTTCGCGCAGACGGCGGCTCCCGTGCCCGGGGACGCCGTGCGGTTGACGCTCGACGTCGACCTCCAGCGAGCAGCCGAAGAGGCGATCGCCACCGGCATCAGGCTCGCGATCGACAACGAGAACTGGTACGCGAACGGCGGCGCCGCCGTCGCGCTCGATCCGCGTACGGGTGAGGTGCTGGCCCTCGCGTCGCTGCCGGCCTACCACCCGGGGGCATACTCCAACCCCGGCAAGCGGAAGGAGCTGCGGTTCCTGCTCGACGAGCGGGCGGCCGAGGAGGCGAACTTCCCCGGGATCAACCGCACGACGGAGGGTTTGTATCCGCCGGGGTCGACTTGGAAGCCGGTCACCGCGCTGGCGGCGATCCAGGAAGGGCTCGTCGGCCCATACGACCAGCTCCCGTGCCCCGCCGTCTTCTACGTGCGCGACTCGGCGGGCAATCCGGTCCTCGGCGGGGAGTTCAACAACTGGAACGATTCGTCGAGCGGCGCGCTGACGCTGCCGCAGGCGCTCGAGCAGTCGTGCGACACGTACTTCTACGACCTCGGCATGCGCTTCTACTCGCTGCCCGGCGAGCGCGGTCACCCGCTCCAGGAGTGGGCGTCGCGGTGGGGCTTCGGACGTCCGACCGGCGTCGAGACCGGCGGCGAGCTCGGCGGGCTGCTGCCGACCCCCGAGTGGCGCAAGCGGACGTACACGAAGAAGACGCTTCCCTGCTGCTGGGAGCAGGAGCGGCTCTGGAAGCCCGGCGACTCGATCCAGCTCGCCATCGGCCAGAAGGATCTCCTCGTCACGCCGCTCCAGATGGCGTCGTTCTACGCGATGGTCGCGAACAACGGGCGCATGGTTCAGCCGCACCTGCTGAAGTGGGCCGAGCGCGGGACGGATCGCACGCTCCCGCTCGTCACGCGCCGCTACTCAGGCCCGGCGCCGCGCGAGAGCGGGATCAACCCGGTGGCTCTCTCCGCCGTGCAGGACGGCCTCTACGCCGCCACGCACGGGGCATACGGAACGGCAACGGCGGTCTTCGACGGCTTCCCGGTGTCGATCGCCGGCAAGACGGGCACCGCCGAGAAGCGCGTGGAGCAGGCGGGAGGAGCCCTTGTCGACCAGTCGTGGTTCTGCGGCTACGGCCCGACCGACGCCACGCCTGAGCTCGCCGTGTGTGTCGTCATCGAGAACGGCGGCTTCGGCGGTGAGGCCGCCGCTCCGGCCGCGCTCGAGATTTTCCAGGAGTACTTCCACCGCCAGGGCGGAAACGTCGCGCCGGTGCCGACGGACTGATGCTGGATTACGCGCCCACCACCCGCTCCGAGGCCGGTTTCCGCGCCGCGCACGCCGTCGACCTGCGCTTGATCGCGCGGCGGCTCGACTGGACCCTGCTGCTAGCAGTCGTCGTCCTGGTCGCCTACGGCCTCTGGGTGCTCGACGGCATCACGCGCGACGACGTCACGGGCGACCCGACCTACTACGTCGTCCGGCAGGCGGTCTATGCCGGGATCGGCGGGATCGGGTTCCTGGTAGCAGTCTTCGTCGATCCGGATTTCTACCGGCGCGGGCGCAAGCTGCTCTACGCGGCGATGATCGGGATGCTCCTCCTCGTGGTGGTCGCGGGTGTCGAAGTGCGCGGTTCCACACGCTGGCTCGAGCTCGGCGGCTTCCGCTTCCAGCCCTCGGAGTTCGGCAAGCTCCTGCTCGTCCTCTTCCTCGCCGGCTTCCTTGCAGACCGGGGCCGGCGTGTCTGGGACGCGCGCACGACCCTCGCTGCGGTGGGGCTGGCGGCGCCGCCAACGCTGCTCGTCTTCCTGCAGCCGGATGTGGGCAGCGCGCTCGTCTACGGCGCCGTGCTCGGCGCCGTCCTGTTCGTGGCCGGGACGCGCTGGCTCTCACTGGCCTGGCTGCTGGCTGCGCTCGTCTGCGTCGCGATCTTCGTGCTGTGGGGGGGGCCCGCAGCCGGCATCGACGTGCTCAAGCCGTACCAGGTGGAGCGCCTGACCAGCTTCTCCAATCCCTCCGACAGCCCGGACGATGCGACCTACAACGTCAACCAGTCGCGCATCGCGGTCGGCTCGGGCGGCGTAACCGGCCGCGGGCCCTCGGGGGCGAGCCAGACGAACTTCGACTTCCTGCCCGAGCACGCGACCGACTTCGTGTTCGCATCGCTCGCCGAGCAGCGCGGCTTCGTCGGGGCGTCGATTCTGCTCGCGCTCTACCTGCTCGTCATCTGGCGCGCATTGTCGATCATCACCGTTGCGCGTGACGCGTTCTCGGCCATCGTGGCCGGAGGGATCGCGGTAATGCTCTTGTTCCAGATCGCCGTCAACGTCGGCATGACGGTCGGGATGGCGCCCGTCACCGGCATCCCGCTGCCTTTCGTGAGCGTCGGCGGCTCGTCGCTGATCGCCAACCTCGTCGCGATCGGAATCCTCCAGGCGATCCACATCCGAGGCCGCGCCACAGCGCTCCCAGTCCGCATCCGCCCGTAGAGGGCCGGGCAAGGGGAACCGCAGGTTCCCAAAAGGAGCGGCCGTCGGTGAGACAGCGCGACCCGGCGCCGGAGCCGGGCTCCGCCCGGGGGAGGCTCACGAAACGACTAGCCAACGGTGTAATCAGGCGACGAGCCGCCGGCCCAGCCAACGGTTGAACTCGCACCGCACGCCCGCAAAGAGGGGCACACGGGGGACCGCGATTCCCCGTGACAGGTTCCCCCCGTGATTGTGCCGTCCGGTCTAGGTCCTACCCTGCGCGGCGTCGGGCGAGGAGGTCGGATGGCGATCAAGCGACAAGCGCACGAGTTGCTGATGATCGAAGAGGCAGACGCGTGGTTCGAGTACCTCGAGACGACGCGCGAACGAACGGCCGTCCGGTACGGCGAGATCGAGCCCTGGGCCTGGGCGCGCCTCAACCAGCGCCTCCGCCTGATCCGCAGGCGCCGGGCCAAGCTGCCTCCCGCGGCTGCTGCCTGATGGCAGTCCCGGCCCGCGCGCTGCTAGCCTTTGATAAGGCAATGCCGACGTTTTTCAACCCGATCTGCAGCGCGCGTCGCGCCGGCACACCCGTCGCAGCGAGCGCGCGC
Organism: Gaiellaceae bacterium; assembly: GCA_046262315.1. Classification (GTDB taxonomy): domain Bacteria; phylum Actinomycetota; class Thermoleophilia; order Gaiellales; family Gaiellaceae; genus JACVRM01. The sequence continues at coordinate 4,186 of JBHEMZ010000073.1, read as the reverse complement.
GCATACGACAAGGAGATTACTTTTGCCACTGTCCTGGTTCCGGCGACGGAAACACCAGCAGGAAGACGCGGCCGTAGAGGCCGCACCACAGACACAGACCGAAGCATCACCACCCCCGCCTGAGCCGGCGCCCGCCGCAGAGGCGGATGAGGCGAAGAAGCGCCGCCGGGGCACCCGCGGAGGGCGTGGCCGCAAGAAACCCGGCACGAGCTCCGTGGCCTCAGAGCAGCAGCCCGCGGGGGCCAAGCCCGCGAAGCCAGATCGTCCGGAGAAGCGCGAGGGACCCGAGAAGCGCGAGCGGCCGGAGCGCAAGGGGCGTACGTCGCGCCGACGCTCCGAGACGAGGCGCGCGCCGCTTCCCGCGGCGAAACGCGAACTGCTCTTTTCGGTCGGCGTCACCGAGCGCCAGGTTGCCGTCCTCGAGGACGACCGTGTCGCCGAGGTGTACCTCGAACGGCCCGGCCGCCGCTCGATCGCCGGCAACATCTACCTCGGCACGGTCGACAACGTGCTGCCCGGCATGGAGGCTGCGTTCGTCGACATCGGACTCGAGCGGAACGGCTTCCTCTTCGTCGACGAGATCGTGACGCCCGAGCTCGAAGGCCGCCGCCACGGCAAGAAGATCCAGGATCTTCTCAGCCGCGGCCAGCAGATCCTCGTCCAAACGGTGAAGGATCCGATGAAGTCGAAAGGCGCGCGCCTCACCACTGAGATCTCGCTCGCCGGGCGCTTCGTCGTGTACGTGCCAAGCGGTGAGGGCTTCGGCGTCTCGCGGCGTCTCGAGGACGAGGAGCGGACGCGCCTTCGCGACATCCTCAAGAGCCTCGACGTCAAGAAGGGCGGCCTGATCGTCCGCACGGCGGCGGAGGGCGCGTCCGCGGAGGACATCGAGCGAGACTTCGACTTCCTCCAGCGCCTCTGGAAGACGATCGAGCAGCGCGCGAAGGTAGCCCCTGCGCCGGCGATCGTCTACCAGGAGGCCGAGCTGCCACTGCGAGTGACACGGGACCTCTTCACGGAGGACTTCGAGCGCGCGCTCGTCGACGACGACCAAACGTACCGGCGGGTGGTCGGCTACCTGAAGAAAACCTCGCCGCACATGGCCGAGCGCGTCACCCGCTACCGCGAGAAGCAACCGCTCATGGAGGCGTTCGGCGTCCACGAGGAGATCCGTTCGACCCTCTCCCGGCGGGTCGACCTCCCATCGGGCGGGTCCCTCATCTTCGACTACGCAGAGGCGTTCACCGTCATCGACGTGAACACGGGCCGTTTCGTCGGCTCGCGCTCCAAGTCGTCCGCGTCCTCGCTCGAGGACACGATCACGAAGAACAACATCGAGGCCGTCAAGGAGGTTGTGCGCCAGCTGCGGCTCCGTGACATCGGCGGCATCGTCGTCATCGACTTCATCGACATGGCGAATCCGAAGAACCGCGCCACGGTCGAGGAGGCGCTGCGCACCGAGCTCCAGCGCGACCGGACCAAGACGTACGTCGTCGAGATCTCGCCCCTTGGGCTGGTGGAGATGACGCGCCAGAACGTCACGGACGGCCCGCGCGAGATCCTGGCGAAGAAGTGCCCGATGTGCGCCGGCGACGGCATCGTCGTCTCGGAGACGACGGCTACGGTGGACGTTGAGCGGCGGCTGCGAACACTGGTGCGCGGCTCGCGCAGCAAGGTCTTCCGCGTCGAGATGAACGCGCATGTCGCGGCCATCCTGGTCGGCCCCGGTGCACAACGGCTCGCCGCGCTCGAGGAGGCGGCGAAGCGGCGCTTTGTGCTCGTCGGGCTCGAAGACGTCCCGCTCGACCATCTCGTCGTCGTCTCTCACGGCGCCGCGGCCGAGCCTGAGCCCGCGCCGGTCGAGGAGGGCAAGGAGGTGAGCGTCAAGCTCGTCGAGGTCGGCCTGCACGACGCGCGCTCCGCCGCGGGCAAGCTGGACGGACTGGACGTGTCGGTCGCAGACGCGGCGCGCCTGGTCGGCAAGAAGGTTCGCGTCCGCGTCACGCGCTTTATGGAGGGCACTGTGTATGCAACGCTCGTGTCCCCAGGGCCGCGCGTCGAGGACCCCATCACGGCGGAGGCGGAGGCGGAGCGGCCGACGCGCGCCCGCCGCCGAGTCAAGGCGGCCGACGCACAACCGCTGGAGGCCGTGGCCGAGGCTGCGCCAGAGTCCGAGCCCGTCGCGGTCTCGGACGAGCCCGAGGAAGTGGCGGAGCGGCCGACGCGCCGCCGCCGCGTCAAGGCGGTCGAGGCGGAAGCGCCGGCGGCCGTGACCGAGGCGGCGCCGGGGCCCGAGCCGGTAACGGTCTCGGACGAACCCGAGTCGGCCGCCGAGGGCGAGTCGGCGGCTGAGCCGCCGGCGAAGCGCAAAACGCGCCGCGGAACGCGCGGCGGCCGAGGTCGCAAGCGCAAGACGCCGAGCACGATGGCAATGGCCGAGAACGGCTCTGCGCCTGCGACCGAGGAACCGGCGGCCGCCAGGATTCACTTGCCGCCGGCGGAGCTCGGTGGGGAGGACCCTGTCGGCCGGGCTTCGCCCGAGACCGCAGCGCCTGTCGCGGGGGCCGAGGGCGAGTCGCCGGACGCGGGCGAGGCGGACGGCGCTTCCAAGCCGCGCCGCAAGACGCGCCGCGGCACTCGCGGCGGCCGGAACCGACGGAAGAAGACGGCCTCCACGGCCGCGGCCGAACGCTCCGCCGAGACCTCTTCCGGCGAATAGCCGCTGCTAGACTGGGCGATCCGCGGGCGCCGGCCCGCGTCTTTGTGCCTGTCATGAGCTACGCGATCATCAGAGTCGGCGGCAAGCAGTATCGCGTCAGCGAGGGTCAGCGCCTGCGCGTCGACCGGCTGCGCCTCGACGAGAGCGCTACGTTCACGCCCGAGGTGCTCTTCGCGGGCGACGGCGAGAGCGACAGCCTCAAGGTGACCGCGCGGGTGCTACAGCATGTGCGTGGCGAGAAGATCCGCATCGGAAAGTACCGTCGCCGCACCGGCTATCGGCGGCACACGGGCTTTCGCAGCAGCCTGTCGGAGATTCAGATCGAGCAGATCGGAGGCGCGAAGCGCGCACGCGCGGCGTCGTCTACGCCTGCGGCCGCGGCGACGGAAACGTCTCTGCCGCGTGGGTACGAGGACATGACCGTCGCGGACATCGGCGAAAAGTCGAAGCGCTGGGACCTCGAGAAACTCGAGGCGGCGCTCGCGTACGAGCGCGAGAACGCCGGCCGAAAGGGTGCTATCACGGCGCTCGAGTCGGCACTCGAGCGGAAGCGGGAGGAGAACTAGATGGCTCACAAGAAAGGTCTCGGCTCGTCGAAGAACGGGCGCGACTCGAATGCGCAGCGGCTCGGCGTCAAGGTCTTCGGCGGCCAGGTCGTCAGGGCGGGCGCGATCATCGTGCGCCAGCGCGGGACGCGCTTTCGCCCCGGGCCGGGGGCCGGCATCGGAGGCGACGACACGATCTTCGCCAAGCGCGACGGGACGGTCGAGTTCCACTCACGCGGTGAGCGCCGCCTCGTCTCGGTCGCCGAAGCGACTGAATAGCGACAGAAGGCGCCGACGCGCCTGGGCCTAGTCGGTGTTTCAGGACCGGGCACAGATCGAGGTGGAGGCGGGCCGCGGCGGCGACGGCGCCATCAGCTTCCGCCGCGAGAAGTATGTGCCCCGCGGTGGGCCCGATGGAGGCGACGGCGGCCGAGGAGGCGACGTCGTCCTGCTCGCGGATCCGGACCGGCGCGACCTGTCTTGGTTTCGCTCGCGTAAGCGCTTCGCGGCGCGCAGCGGCGAGCCGGGCCGCGGCGCCGGGAAACACGGCGCCGACGGGCAGTCAGTCGAGCTGCGGATACCGGTCGGCACACAGGTGTTCTCCGCGGGTGACCTGGTCGCCGACCTGGCGCGGGGCGACGCGCGGGTCGTGATCGCGGCCGGCGGTGCGGGCGGACGTGGGAACCGGCACTTCGCCACGCCCGCGCGCCAGACGCCCCGCTTTGCCGAGACGGGCCTCCCGGGGGACACGGCCGAGCTCGAGCTGCGCCTCAAGCTGCTCGCCGACGCGGCGCTCGTCGGGTTGCCCAACGCGGGCAAGTCGTCGCTGCTCACTCGCATCTCGAACGCGCGGCCGAAGGTCGCCGCCTACCCCTTCACGACGCTCGAGCCCATCCTCGGTACCGTCGACGCTGCCGACGGG
>JBHEMZ010000072.1:0-6964 GCA_046262315.1 Gaiellaceae bacterium | reverse complement strand
GACGCTTCCGGTTCGACGCTGGCAGGCGAGACAGTGGCAGATCGAGACTCGAACCGGCTCTCCCTCGACGGTGAGCCGGAGCTGCCCACAACTACACGCGGCGTGTCGATTGCTCACGAGCGGGATCGTAGACAAGGTCGGTAGTGCGATTTCGCTTTGGCGAGGCCGGCGGCGACGAGCACGAGCACGCCGAGTTCGCGATCGGCTAGCTGGGCGAAGGCGCTCCTCTGGACGCCCCATTCGTTTTGACGCAATTGGACGAAACGCGCGCCTTGCGGGCGGGGGTGGTTCTTCCCGCGGCACCAAAAAGCCGGCGTGATTAGACAGGACCGGGCCGCCGTGCGCGGCATATCGTTCAGGCGCGATGCGTCGCGGCTGGGTCGCGCGAGTCTTGTGATCCGGGTTCGTGCGGGTGTGGTACACGGAGGCTAGACCGATCGGCGTCCGCGAGATCGCGACCGCCGTCGCGTTGCACCTGGTCGACCTCCGCCCCTTCGTTGAAGAGGAAGCGCAGCAGGGCAAGCAGGCTCTCTTGCGCTTCGAGTTCGTGCTTGGCGGCGTCCATGCGATACGGGGTCGCCGACAGCAGCAGCGCCGGCGCGACCGGCTCGGCTGCCGGCAGGCGCGCGGCGACGTCGCGCCCGAGACGGCTAGATGACCGGCGAGCAGTATCCCCGGAAGGCCCGCCGGAGCGGGCCCTCCGACATACGGCTGCGGGCCGTCCGAGGCGACGGCCGCAGCGCCGAGTCAGTTCGACACTGACTGGATCGAGAAGATGCAGCCGCCATAGCCGCCCCAGTCGTCTCTCGCGAATCCCATTACCGTGATCGTCGCCAGCCGGTGGGACGCATCAGTGCCCCCGCCGATCTGGACGCTCGCCCGAAGTTGCGTTTGCGCGTCCGAGTATGGACGGACAAGCCAGGCCTCCGAGTACCACGGCTGCCAGACGAACGTGTCCATGCTCACCTCGCTACGAGACGGCGTACCTTGCCAGGGCCCCGTGATCCGCTCAAACACGTAGCGATGGGAGTCGACCATTACGTGTTGAGCGATCGGCGACGTGTTCAGGTAACGGAGCGAGGCGCCCGTCGTCGAGTTGCTGCAACCGCCCCGAATCGTTCCGAAGTCGGGCAACGTGAGCAGGTCCACGTTGCCGCTTCCGAACGGCATGAGGACGCGGTTCGAGAGCAGCCGCATCCCCGGTCCCTGGGCGAGCTCACTCGAGTCGATGCCGTCCAGCGTGTCGGAATCCGCGGCCTTGCCCGTCGAGCGTAAGAAGCCCGTCGAGTCGATCCCGTCCAGCGTGTTCGAGTCGGCCGCCTTACCCGTCGAACGCAAGAAGCCCGTCGAGTCGATCCCGTCCAGCGCATCGACGTTCAGGTTGGTCACTTTCACGCCGGAGTTCGTGGTGAAGGGCGGCCTGCCCGTACCGGCGACGAGGTCGAGCGGCGCGGCCGCGAGACCGGTATTCGTGTTCGTGACCTGCAGCGACCGGTCGTTGATGTTCGCGGTCAGGCCCGTCTTCAGCGTCGCCGTGTTCGCCGTCGCCCCGGATTGCCCGAGGATCAGCGCCTGGCCGTTGGCCGCGACCCCGGCGCCGCCGAGCGCGACGAACAACGCAATGATCGAGATGACGAGGGCGGGCGAAGGCCGGCGCCTGCGAAGGGGTGCGTCCATGAAGTCCGTTCCCTCCAGCGGCTCGAAGGGGGACTTCGCGGGCGGGCGGTCGAGCCGCGGTCCGTCCGCGGGCGGGGTAGAGGGCGCGCAGAGCGCGCGTCGCCAGCATCATGACGGCTCGCACAAATCGAATCAATGGGCCGTCCGGCCTATCGAGCGGTCGGCGACCTAACCGAACCGACGGGAGTTCCGCGAGACCCTCCGCCCGCCCGTCAGTGGCAGCCGGGCACAGACGCGGCGAGCCACTCGAGCCATTGGCCGTGGTAGCTCATCCGGGCGACGAGCGGCGCGGGGCCACGCTCGTCCGCGCGCAGCTCGAGCTCGAACCCGCCCTCGATCTCGGTCCCGCCCTCGTCGCGGCGGCGTGTGGCCGAGGGAGAAGGCACTTATTCGTCAGGTCACGGCACTCAAGGGTCAGGTCAAGACGCTCAAGACGAGCAACGCACGCCTGAACACGAGGTTGAAGTCCTTGACAGCGTCCAACGGTGCCCTGGCCTCGATCACGGCCGGCGCGTCCGTCGCAGCCAGCAAGCGCATGCGCATGGCGGCGTACAGCACCTGGCTTTAGCGACCGGCCGCCGAGGCTGGAGCTCAGTTGGCGCAGGCCGGTTGGTATGGCCGGCTGCCCATGAAGCGCGTCCACTGTGCGCGTGTCAGCGGTTGCCCGGCGATGGAGCAGGCGCGCTCGATCCACGCGTCCAGTGATGAGTCGAGGACGTAGCCGCGCTCACCGGTGAGGATGTATAGCGAGGATCCGTCCGGCGAGAAGCGGGCCCAGGATGGCAGCTTCGCGGCGAAGGGCGATCCGAGCGCGCGCATGCTCTCGGTGTCCCAAAGAATCGTTTGGGCATCGGTCCCCGAGCTCGCGAACAGCGATCCGTCCGGGCTGAATGCCAGCGAGCCGAGGTAGGCCGAATGGGCGAGCAGCGGCGCACGGACCGACTCGCCCGATGTGGCGTCGAGGAGGTGGATCCTGCCCGACTCGCTGCCCATGATCAGCAGCTTGCGATCGGGCGAGAACCGGCCGCCGAGCGTTGTCTGGTTGTCGATGCGGCGTGACCAGAGCCGCTTGCGCGCCTTCACGTCCCAGACCGTCACGCTGCCGTCGTCTGCGGCTGCCTCCAGCAACCTCGAGTCGGGGCTGTACGAGAGCCACTGAACGAACTCGGGGGCCTGGAACCGCGCCAGCGTTCGACCGGTGCGGGGGTCGAGAAGGAGGACCGCCTCGTTCTCGTTGGTGGCCACGGAGCTGCCGTCGGGGGCGTAGGCGACGGTGTCGACCGGCGGTGCATGCTGCTGATCCACCCACCGCTCGGAGCTCGAGAACAGCTCACGGATGCGCGAGCCCGTTCTTGCATTCCAGAGCGTGACCGCCATCGGCTCGACGAAGACCGTTGCAATCCGGGTTGCGTCCGGGCTGAGGCCCGGCTCCTGACAGCACGCGAGAGCGTCCTCGGGCAGCCCGCCATCCGGGCGCAGGGTGCGAGTGTCGAGGAAGCGGACTCGGTAGTCCGCGCTCAGCAGCACGAGGCGCTCGCCGTCCGGCGTCACCGTGAACTGTGGGTAACTGCAGTCGGGACACCGCGGTCCGGGCCGCGGGAACGTCCGCATCATGGCCCTGTCGCCCTGGACGTCCCAGGAGATCAGGGTGCTGTCGAGGCCACCGCTGACGAGCGTCCCCCCGTCGGAGGAGAACGCGACGGCGCGCAGGCCGGCCCCGTGGCCCGCGAACGTCTCGGCCAGCACTCCCGTTCGCACGTCAGAGACGAGCACGCGGCCGCCGGCGTCGGCGGCCGTCGCGAGCAGCGATCCGTCCGGCGAGAAGCGAAGCGTTTCGACGAGGCTCTCGTGGCGAGCCTGCATCTCGACGTGTCGTCCCGTCGCAAGATGAACGACGGCGACGCTCCCATCGGTCCGCCCCAGCGCCAGCTTGGATCCGTCACGACTAACCGCGTACGCGGAGGTGGGCCCGCCGACGAGCGCCAACCGGCGGAGGGTCCGTCCCGAGCGGACGTCGCGCACGAGGACAGACCCGCCGCCGACAACCGCGATGCGCCCGCCGGGAAGCGGCAGCGCCGCCTTGGCGCCGTGAGCCCGCAGGGCGGGACGCGCGACGGTGCCGTCGCGCGTGCGCAGCAGATGCAGGCGCCCGCCGACGAACCACAGCAGGTGCCGGCCGTCCGGTGTGACGCTAAGCCGTCCCTCGCCCGTGGGCACGTCACGCTTCCAGCGAACGCGTCCGGATTCCGCGTCGATCGCGCGTATGGCGTCCGACTCGTCGTCGAACGCGCGGAATCCGACCGTGTAGACGGTGGTTCCGCTCGGAGCGAAGGCGAGGTCCTTGATGAACGGCAGCGTGTGCGTTCGCCGGCGGGCGAGCGTCGCCGGCTCGTAGAGAGAGAGGTGGCCGCTGTTGTCGCCGACCGCGACCAAGTCGCCGCGCGCGGGTACGTCCATCCGCAGGATCCGCTCGCGTGAGCGAACGACGCGGAGCGCGCGACGGTACTTCATCAGGGTGTCGAACAGCGCTCCCTTCGTTTCCGGCGACTCGTCGAGGCGAGTGCCCTCGACGGCCAGAAGTAGCGCCAGGTTCGGTTGCTTCTCGACGAGTGCGAGCGCTCCGAGGCGCTGGCCGTTCGCGACGTCCGCGGAGCGCTCGGCACGCCGCTGCTGCACGAGGGCGACCGCGCCGGCGATGACGGCGAGCGCGAGCAGACCGACCGCGCCGATCAGGAGCCCGCGGAGCCGCCTGTTGATGCGTCGCTGCCGCTCCGCCTCGAGCTGGCTGGCCTGTCGGCTGGCGGTCAGGAACTCGCGCTCCAGCTCGTTCAGCTCGCGGTCGTGGGCCGTCGCCCAGTCGCCGACCGTGGCCAGACGGGTCCCGCGAAAGAGCAGGCCGGAGTCCCGACCAGACGCCTTCCACTCCTGAGCGGCCTCGGTGAGCCTGCGGTGCAGCAGCCTGCCTTCTCGGTCCTCGTCGAGCCACTCGCGCAGCGTGGGCCAGTGGCGGATTAGCGCCTCGTGGGCGACCTCGACCGTTCCCTCTCCAATCGTCACGAGCCGGGCGTCGGCAAGCGTTCGGAGTACCTCGGCCACCTCCGCCTCCTGCTCTGGGCGGGGGATCAACTCCTCGATGGCGACGCGTCGGCGTGTGTCCTCCGTCCCCTGGCCGAGCTCTGTCAGCCGAAGGAACGTGTTCCGCGCCAGCACCTGCTGCTCGGGGGAGAATGCGGCGCGGTACACGGTCTCGGCGGTCTTCGCGATCGCCCCCTGCACGCCGCCCGACTGGAGATAGCCGATTAGCGTGAGCATGCGTCCGCTTCTCCGTTTCCACGTCTCGAGCAGGCTGTGCGAGAGAAGCGGAAGGGCGCCGGGCTGGCCGACGAGATCTCGCAGGATTGCCTCCACGAAGCCGGGCTCGAGCAGGAGCCCGGCCAGCTCGGCGGGTCGCTCGATCGCGCGGCGGAGCTCCTCCTCCGTCATCGGGCCGACGAGCGCCTGGTGGTCCTCGAGTGCCGAGGCCAGGCGCGGGTACTCGGCGCACTGGCCGTAGAAGTCGGCTCGCAGGCAGACGACGACACGACGCTCGGGAGCGGCCAGCTCGAGCAGCGCCTCTATGAACTCGCACCGCTCCTGCTCGTCCCGGCACAGCGTGAAGACCTCTTCGAACTGGTCGACGACGACCACCGCCGCCCCGCGCGCTGGGGGCAGCTCATCGAGCGGGTGCGCGCCCGGCGAGAAGATCGCGGTGCGCAACTCCTCGGCGGAACTACGCCGCAGCGCGGGCACCACACCCGCCCGCACGAGCGACGACTTGCCGCTTCCCGACGCTCCCACGACCGCCAGGAAGCTCACGTCCGAAAGACGGGCGGCGAGGTCGTCCAGCAGTTGCTCGCGCCCGAAGTACAGGTCGCTGTCCTCAAGTTCGAACGGAAGGAGCCCTTTGTAGGGACACGGCACGTCGGCCGGCGAAAGCGAGTAGTCGGGCAGCCCGGCGGCCTCGATTGCCCCCTCGTTGACGCGCAACGGCGGGAACGTGCTCGGCAGGCCGTGCACGACCAGCTGGAAGATCCGCTCGGACTCGGGCAGGTCCTTCAGACGGTGCGCGCCGAGATCGCGCACTTCGTCGGTCCGAGCACCGTCTCCGAACACGAGCTCCGCCGTCCCTTCCGACACGACGATTTGGCCGCCGTGCGCCGCGGCCGCGATACGCGCCGCTCGGTGCACGTCCATCCCGACGTAGTGGCCGTCGGCGACGAGCGGCTCGCCGGTGTGGAGGCCCATGCGAACGCGCAGCGCCGTCTCACCCGGCCACGCGTGCTCCAACAGGGCGCGTTGCGCTTCGGCCGCGGCGGCGACCGCCTCACTGGCGTCCGAGAACGCGATGAAGAAGCTGTCGCCCTGTGTGTCAACCTCGACACCGCCGTGGCGCGCGAAGGTTGCTCTCAGCAGCCGCCGGTGATCCCTCAAGACATCCGCGTACACGTCGCCGAGGGCGCGCAGCAACCGTGTTGAGCCCTCGACATCCGTGAAAAGGAAGGTGACCCGACCCGCAGGAAGGTGTGTCATGCGCGCTAGCCGGGAATCTACGCCCGCCGAGGCCGACCTACAACACGCCGCCGGCTTCCACGTGCCGTGCGAAACCCGCAACGGCTCAGTAGCCGGGGTTCCCGTTCGGTAGCGCGCAGTGGGCCTTAGGCGTGCCGGTGTACAAGTTGATGGTGCCGGGCGCCGATGGCAGAGGAATCCGCTCAGATTGATCGTCCACCAGCCCAGCGTCTCGGACGAGTTCGCGAGCGGGTCGGCCGCCGGATCCTAATACTCGTCGTTGCGGTAATCGACGTAGAACCCGCCCAGCGAGGCATCGAATCGCCGACGCCGCGAGCGTCCGCCTCGCTGGCCCACGAAGCCACGCACCTCCCATAAGCGGGTTCGCGCCGTGCCTCGGCGATCGCCAGGTCTGCAACGGACGCTCTTTCCCGCCGCTGCTCGCCCCACCCCCGGCCTAGTCGAATCCGCTCCGACGCAGCGATTTCGCTCTACACAGGCGGATCCCCCGGCAAGAATCTAACTTGCGCACCCGCGCGGTTAAGGAAACTCTGCTCTATCCACTGAGCACGGGGGCGCGCCCGGAAGCCTACCCCGTGTTTCGGTTTTTTCGGGCCCTCACGCATCGTGGTTTGTGTACGAGAGGATCCGCCACGTCTCGTCGTCGCGGAGTAGGTGGTACGTCGTGCGGAAGTCGCGAACGAGGCCTCCGTCCGCATCGAGCACGTGCCAACGGACA
>JBHEMZ010000071.1:0-4186 GCA_046262315.1 Gaiellaceae bacterium | reverse complement strand
GCGATCTCTTCGGAAAGGCGCGCCACCCGACGCCCGAGCCGGCGCAGCACAGCGGTGATGACATCTGGGTCCGGCCGAAGGCGCGCCGCCGCCGCAGCGAGTCGCTCGCCTGAGAGGGCTCGCAGACGATTGCGCACCTGCTCGGGCGCGGTCACGAGCAGCGAGCTCAGCTGGTTGAGGGCGGCCGTACGCGCCCGCACCGCGCTTCGACGCTCGAGCAGGAGCAGGCGCAAGTCCTCGCGCCGACCGCCACCGCGAGGAATGCTGAGCCCCTCGCCGGCGACCGCCCGTCGTGCGGCCAACGCCGCGTCGATCAGGTCGCTCTTGCCGCGCCGGCGCTCCTGGCGACGCGGCCGCTCGCACTCCCAGACGACCACGCCCGCGCGCTCGAGGAAGCGCACGAGCCCGGCCCCGTAGCTGCCGGCGCCCTCGACGGCGACGACCGGCGCCCCGAGCTCCAGCGCCCAGGAAAGCAGGGAGCGGTAGCCCGCTTCTGTCGTCTCGACCTCGCGGCTGTCGAGCTGAACGCCGACCCGGTCAACAGCGACCGCCACGTGGACGTCTCTGTGCGTGTCGACACCGATTGCCACCGTCCACTCCATGACCTAGCCTCCCTGCAGTCGATGTGGTCGACCGGCCTGGACAGGGCTGTGTCGGGCAAAAGGACGCAGGCTTCTATCAGGTCACCGGCCAGTCGAGCGAAGCGACGGCGGGAGACAGGTCCAAAAGAAGGCAGGGCCGAAACCCGCCAGCTTGTTTGCGGGTCATCCCGCCGCCGCCTCGCACTCTCAGCCGCGCATCTGACAGCCACGGCTACCCAACGACGCTACACAGCTTGATTCGGACGCTTTCGCTCCCGCCGCATTTGCCACCGGTTGCCACCGGTTGCGACCGCTCGGCTCCATAGATGCTCCAGGTGGTCGCGCCGCCGCCGGTTGCGAAGGCCGTGTGCCCGAGGCCGTCGGCGCGGTTCATGTAGGAGCAGGCTGCCACGGCCGCTAAAGGTCACATGCAGGTCGCTAAACGACGTCGGACGCCGCTCTCGGCGAGTGGGGCTGCTTCCGTTCCCGGCAGAAGCGGTCTAGTGTCCGAAGGCACGTACCGTGCCCCGCTCCGAGGGACACCTGGAAATGCGGATCCTGGGCCCGCTCGAGGTCGTCAAGGATGGTGTATTGCTGCCGTTGGGCGGGCCGAAGCAGCGCGCCGTACTCGCTCTGCTATGCGTCCACGCCAGCCATTCGGTCAGAGCTGATCAGCTGGTCGAGTCGCTCTGGCCAGACGACGCGCCGTCGAGGGCGACAACAACGTTGCAGGTGTACGTGTCGCGGTTGCGCAAGCTGCTCGGAGCCGAGGCGATCGCAAGCGAAGGCGGCGGCTACCGGCTGACACTCGTCGACGGGGGCCTGGACGCTGCCCGCTTCGAGCAGTTGCGTCACGAGGCACGTGCGCTACGAGTGGAAGGGCGCTTGGACGAGGCGGCCGCGGCGGTGTCGTCCGCGCTCGAGCTCTGGCGCGGCGCGGCGCTGACCGACTTCGCCTACGAGTCGTGGGCACAGCCCGAGATCGGGCGCCTCGAGGAGGAGCGCCTGACGTGCCTGGAAGAGCGCTTCGAGATCGAGCTCGCCCTCGGCCGACACTTGGAGCTGGTCGGTCAATTGGTGACCCTCGTCGCTGCCCATCCACTGCGCGAGCGCCTCCGCGGGCAGCTGATTTTGGCGCTCTACCGCTCCGGCCGCCAGGCCGAGGCGCTGGCCGCGTACCGAGCGGCCCGAGAGACGCTGGTCGGAGAGCTCGGGATCGAGCCAGGTCCCGAACTGCAGCAGCTGAACCAGCAGATCCTGAACCAGGACGAGGCGCTTGCCGCGCCCGCGCCGGACGCGGAGTTGGCTCGAGGGCTGCTTAACGGCCGGCTGCCGGTCCCGCCGACGCGGCTGATCGGTCGCGAGCGCGAGCTGCAGGAACTGCTCGACCTGCTCGCGGACGCGCGCATCGTGACGCTGACCGGCCCCGGCGGCACCGGCAAGACGCGGCTCGCCCTGAGCGTCGCCGAGCAAGCTCGCGACTCCTTCGCCGGCGGCGTGCACTGGGTCGGGCTCGCCTCGCTGCGCGACCCGGCGCTGCTGAGAGAGGCGATCGGCCGCGCCCTCAATGTTGAGGGGGACGTGGCCGACGTGATCGCCGACCGTCGTGCGTTGCTTCTCCTGGATAACTTCGAGCAGATCGTCGAGGCGGCTCCGGAACTGTCCGCGCTCGCCACGCGTTGCCCGAGGCTGACCCTGCTGGTGACGAGCCGCGAGCTGCTCCGCGTCCAGGGCGAGCTCGAGTATCCGGTGCCGCCGCTCGCTGACGACGACGCCGTCGCACTGTTCTGCGAGCGCACGCGGACGGAGCCGAGTGCGGCGGTCGGCGAGCTCTGCCGCCGGCTGGACAATCTGCCACTGGCCGTCACGCTTGCCGCCGCCCGTGGCAAGGCGCTCTCTCCCGCACAGATCCTCGAGCGCCTTTCAGGCCATCTCGACCTGCTCAGAGGTGGCCGCGACGCCGACCCGCGCCAGCAGACGCTAAGTGCGACGATCGAGTGGAGCTACCAACTCCTTTCCGAACAGGAGCGGCAGCTCTACCGGTCGCTCTCCGTCTTCGTCGGTGGATGCACGCTCCACTCGGCGGAGCGGGTCTGCGACGCTGACCTTGACAGCCTACAGTCACTCGTCGAGAAGAGTCTCCTTCGCTACGGCGACGAGCGCTACTCGATGTTCGAGACGATCCGCGAGTACGCGCTCGAGCTGCGAAGGCAGGAGAGCGCGGACGAAGAGCTCGAGTGCCGTCACGCCGATTACTTCGGCGAGCTTGTCGAGGCGCTCGCCCTGCGCCTGCGTGACCCCGACCACGCCGAGCCGCCCGAGATCCTAGCCCGCGAGCTGCCCAACCTGCGCGCCGCACTCGGCTGGCTGCTCGAGCACGACCCGCAAGTAGCGCTTCGGCTAGCCGCCTCGCTTTGGCATTTCTGGTGGACACGTGGGCACCTGCACGAGGGTCGCCGCTGGCTGGCGGCTTCGTTGGACGCCGCGCCGAACAACGTCAGCCGAGAGCGTTTTGAGGCGCTTTCGGGTGCGGGCATCCTCGCCCGCGCCCAAGGGGACGAGGTCGCGACGCAGACATCGCTCGAGGGCGCTCTGGCCGTCGCACGCGCGCTCGGCGACCGGCAGCTGGTCGCTGACGCACTCACGTACCTCGGCGGCGCGCTGGTTGGTTGGCTCGACGACCTCGAGCGCGCCCGCGAGGTGCTTGAGGAAAGCCTCGAGCTTCACCGCGAGCTTGGCGACGACGCCGGCGTGATGCGCGCGCTCGGCAACCTCGGCATCGTCGCCGAGAAGCAAGGGGATTTGGAGGGCGCGCGTTCCTCCTACGAACAAACGGTGGAGCTCGCGCGCACGCTCGGCAACGAGGTCGGGTTGTCAATCGGCTTGAACCACCTGGCGCTGCTGCTGCTCGACAGCGACCCCGATGCGGCACGCGACCTATTCGGCGAGAGCCTCGCGATCGCGCGCTCGCTGCGCGATATCGAGCTGGCGTGGTACGCCCTGCAGGGGCTCGCCGCCGCAGAGGCCGCCAGCGGCGAGATGGCCACCGCCACCGTCCTGCTCGGGACGGTCGATGCGGCCATCGAGCAGATCGGCTACGCGGTCGACGCCGAAGAGCGCCGAAGGCTCGACGAGACGGCCGCTCGCGCCTGCACGGCACTAGGTGACACCGCCTTCGCCAAGGCGCTGGCCGAGGGACGGAGCCTGTCTCTCGACGACGCCGTCGACTACATGCTCTCTCTCGGCACCCGGCGGGCGCCCCGCGTTTAGCAGTTTGCAGCGAGTCGTTAGCGGCGAGCCGAATCCTCGCTGCGACCGGCCGCGATGGACGGCCTCAGACGAAGGAGAGCCATATGAAGCGCATCCTCATGACGATCACCGCACTGACGGCAGCCTTGCTGGCGGTTTCCAGCGCCGAGGCAGTCCCGATCACACTCCACCAGATCGGCTCCTCTCGCCATAGATGAATGCGATGCGGCCCTCTCCCCGCAAGTCCGGCCTCGCCTCGACACGGTCGATGGCGACGATCAGCGCGAGAACCGACGCAACGACCGTCAGCGCCAACGCCGAAGCGGGGAGTGCCCTTAGTGGTGTGAGCACTCCCC
>JBHEMZ010000070.1:0-13619 GCA_046262315.1 Gaiellaceae bacterium | reverse complement strand
GAACGAGATCGCCGAGCCGTTCGACTGGCGCTTCACCCGCGACGACCTCGCCGCCCTGCTCGCGCGCATCGCAGCGCACAAGCCTCAGCTCCAGCTGGCCGCGTGACGGTGAGCGAACTTACGGCCGGGAGCACTAAGGCCGCGACGCGCGAGCGCCGAAACGTTCGCCGGGTTGTCTCAGGCACGGAGCGCGGCCCCAGCGCCGACGGGCGGAGGCCGCGGGCGCTCGCGGCAATGCGTTGCCGACAGGCCGGCGCAGCCAGGCGGGCCAGAGTCCGTTTCCCGCGCTGGAGCCGCCCCGCCCGCCCTGGTGAGGTCGCACCAGGGTCGCACCACTGCGCAAACACAGAAACTCCCAACGGCCGAAACAAGCAAACGGGCACGGCTACGCCGGCTCCCGCATGAAATCCACCCCCTCCCCCACGTTCATGATGAGGAGGGTCCGCTGATCGAGACGGTCGTGCTCGTCGTTCAATGGGCTGGGCGCCCCATGCGCGCAAGCGAGATTCATAGGGCAAGCGAGGAACTCCTCGGCGAGCAGATCAACTGGTCGTCGCTGAAGAACGCACTCTCCTCCGACGCGCGCAAGAACTATGGCCGCGTCTATCGAGTCGCCCACGGCCTCTACGGCGTTCGGGAGAGCCACCTTCTCGCGCGCGCGAGAAGTTAAGTAGGTGTCGCCGAGCGAGGAGGAGACGATGCCGTCGCGGTTCTTAGTCATTGAAGATGTCGCCGACCGGTTGCATTGCCCAGTTCGCACCGTCCACGAGCTAGCAGCGGCTCGGCCGAAGCCCGGCATCGCCGCCTGTCTCCATCCACGTCTACGGAACCGACGTCACCCGCGTCGGATCGAGCGTCCGCCGCTACAACAAGCCGCGCCCTTGTCGCGAAAGGAGCTGCACCATGAGCAAGGTGGTCGCAATCATGTCGATGTCTCTCGACGGGTACGTCGCCGACGAGAACGACGGGGTCGCCGAAGTTTTCGACTGGTACTTCTCGGGCGACGTCGAGGTCTCTACAGCGAGCACGCGATCGGGCATGACGTTCCACGTCTCGGCGCCGAGCGCCGACCACCTGAGGGGCTTGATGGTTGAGGTCGGCGCCATGCTCACCGGTCGGCGCACGTTCGAGGTCGCCGGCGGCTGGGGCTGGCCAGCACCCGTGGGATGTGCCCGCTTTTGTCGCCACTCACCACGTGCCCGACGGTTGGCCACGGCCCGGCTCGACAGTCCAGTTCGTCACCGACGGCTCGAAAGCGCCGTTGCTCGAGCGAAATCGGCTGCGGGCCCGAAGTCCGTGGGAGTGCACGGCGCCCAAACGATCCAGCAGTGCCTGGACGCCGGGCTGCTCGACGAGATCCACATCGATCTGGCTGCCGTGTTGCTAGGCGCAGGAGTGCGGCTGTTCGACCACCTCGCGAACACACCGGCCGTCCTCGGGAATCCGACAGTCGTCACCGGTGTGGATGTCACGCATCTGCGCTATCCCGTGCACACGTCGTAGCCAAGCGGGTGACCCGGTCGCCTGGCACGATCGTGGTCGGGTTCTCTAGCCGCAGCGGCTCGGCCATGACGCCGGTGGCGAAGAGCGGGCGACCGGAGCCGAAGACCACCGGCCACACGCTCCGTGAGCCCCGGCCGCCGACATCAAGTTCATCGCGGCTGCTCGGAACCACATGCCTCGGCTACTCAGCGAGCTTCGGCGGCTCAGGGGACGGTAAGACTCGGCAGGTGGTCTGTCTGGGGCCATTGCCAGCCTGGTTGTCGCCGTGCCGCGTGTGACTCGTCGGGTGACTGGCCGCTGTGTGCGTGCCTTCGGAATGATCTGTCTGCGTGTGTGCGGCGGCGCCGGTCTGGCGCCCGCTGCTGGCTTGATCAGGAGCTTGTCCGCCTTCTCGGCGTGACTCATTACCGTCCTGCCGCCGCGGTTTCCCGCACTCAGACCGGCACCACCGGACCCTACGAGTGAACCGGAGGATCGGTCGGATGCTTGCAGATGAGCTGGACTACGTCGTCGGCGTCGATACCCACCGCGACGAGCACGCCTTGGTGGCCGTGGCAGCCCCCGCCGGGGCTGTCGTGGCGAGGCAGGTGGCGCGGGCAAACGCGCGCGGCTATCGCGAGGCGCTTCGCTTCGCCGAGCAGTATGCGCCTGGCAGACGCGCCTGGGCGATCGAGGGCACGGGCAGCTACGGCGCCGGGCTTGCCCGCTTCCTCGCCGGTCGCGGCGAGACCGTGCTCGAGCTCAGCCGCACACCGCGAGCCGAGCGGCGCTTGCGCGGTAAGGACGATTCGCTCGACGCTGCACGGACAGCGCGGGCAGCACTCGCCAGCGAGACGCTCGCGCTGCCGCGCAGCGGGCAGCGACGCGAGGCGCTACGGCTGCTGTTGGTCGCCCGTCGGAGCGCCGTCGACGTACGCCGCGAAGCGCTCGGGCAGCTGCGCGGCGTGATCGTCACTGCCCCCGACCAGCTCCGCGAGGAGCTGCGCGGCCTCCCGGTGGGAAGGCTGCTCGAACGCTGTCGCCGCCTACGCCGCTCGAGCTCGGCAAGCGCCGACGAACTCGCGACACGGCTCGTGTTGCGCAGCCTCGCCCGCCGAATCGAAGCGGCCACGGTCGAAGCCGCCGAGCTCGAGCACGAGATCCTCGCGCACGTCCGTGCGCTCGCACCACAACTGCTCGACGAACCGGGCGTCGGTCCGATCGTCGCCGCCCAGCTGATCCTCGCTTGGTCACATCGCGGCCGCGTCCGCTCAGAGGCTGCCTTCGCACGCCTCGCCGGCGTCGCGCCGGTCCCTGCCTCGAGCGGCCAGACACAGCGGCACCGGCTCAGCCGCGGCGGCGACCGCCAACTCAACCGCGCGCTGCACACCGTGGTACTGCACCGACGTCAGCACGATCCCGCGACCAAGCAGTACATCGCCCGCCGCATCGCCGAAGGCAAAAGCCGCCGCGACGCCACCCGCCTGCTCAAGCGCTACCTCGCCCGCCACCTCTACCGGCTACTGCAAAACCAGGAGCCACGAATGGCTTGACAAGACATAGGAGCATCATTCCTGAACGCTGGCCCAGGCGACTCCCTGGAACCGCCCAGGCAACGACACTTAGGATCGCTCAGATGAACGTCTCGCTGAGGCCGCTCGAGGACCGGGATCTCGACACGATCTATCAGCAAGTGACGGATCCGGAGTCGGTCCGAATGGCCGCCTTCACAGCCGAGGATCAGACCGATCGCCGCGCGTTTCTCAACCGGATGTCGCGCGTGCGGGCCGACACAAGCGTCTCGTACCGAGTCATCGATGTCGACGGAGCAATCGCTGGAACGATCGCGTCCTTCCGAATCGACAATCAGCTTGAGGTGACCTACTGGGTAGACCGAACGCAATGGGGGAAAGGCATCGCGAGCGCAGCACTACAGATTCTTCTTGCCGAGACTGCCGAACGTCCACTGTACGCCCGAGCGGCCTCGGACAACGTCGGTTCGCTTCGAGTACTGGAGAAAGCTGGGTTCCGACGCGTTGGCGTCAACCGCGACTTCGCACCCGGTCGCGGTGAGGAGATCGAGGAAACGATCCTGCGCCTCGACTGAGGTAGGAACGGAACTGTGTGTGTCGTCGTAGGGCGGCGTGTCATCGCGCCCGCCCGTGTCACTTCGGGATGCGGTGCACGCCGGCGGCACGGGCGAGCTTCATGCTGGCGGGCCGCCCGGATGCCTTCCGCGCAAACTCAACATCCTCGGAACAGCGCCTTACGCGCGTCGTGTCACCGCGCCCAGTGTACGGCGACGCTCTGGCGTCATTCCGGAACACTGGCACACCCCTCGGTCCTGTCGCCTGGCCCGGTACCTCACCGCGCAACCGGCCAGTTGGCCGGACACCGATGACTTCCGGGCGGCAGTGGAGTCTGAAGCACTAGCGACAGGCCACAGACGCCGCGGCCACGCCAGCGCTGCAGCTCGGAACAAGCACGGTCCCCAGACGACCCGAGACCAAGGAGTTCTGATCATGCGGAAGCTGATCGCGTTGGTGTTCCACTACTCGCTTAAGGGCCTTCTCGCTGACAAGGGCACCGAGTACTACGAGTTCTGCTTGGGGAGCCTCCTTGCGGACTGGCCCGCTGGGTTAGCGGTGCCGCCGGTACTGCAGCTCGACGACCCCGTTGCTGGAGGCGGTGCTGGAGACCAGGTCGAGCCGGTAGCCCTTGGGGACGTCGTCGAACAGCCGGGTGCCCTCGTCCGCAACGTAGGGGTGCAAGCCCAGGTGGAACTCATCGATCAGGTCAAGCCGCATGAGCGACCGCCAGAGCCTGACGCCGCCCCAGACCACAATGTGGCCGTCGCCGCCCAGCCCTGAGCTTGTCGATCTCTTCTGCCGTGTCACCGGCGGCGATCGTGGTGTTGGCCCAGTCGGCCGTCTTCAGGGTGCGGGGGAAGACGACCTTGCGCCCGGCGTTCAGGATGTCGGCCCACGGATGGTGGGTGGCCGTTGTCATGGAGCCGGCCCTGCCCTCGTAGGCGGCGCGGCCCATGATGTGCGCGTACGCGCTCTGGAGAAAGTCGAGTGACTGCTCATCTTGGTCCGGGCCGCCGCCCAGGTCGAGCAGGTCGACCTGAAGCGGTAGGTCGCCCATTCATGCGAGACGTTGTCGACGCGACAACGGAATGGACCTAACCGGACAGCTTTCAAACCTTCCGACCGGCCTCGGGGAACTGCTCGGAGTGGCCTGATCACGGAGCCAGGACAGCGCTCGCAGTCTGTTAGGCTCGGCGCCCGCCGGGTGGAATCGGTCGACGATCAGCTCGAGATGATTCTCGCGACGGGCGTTCCGGGTGCCGTCGCGGTAGCCCTCCGGCCGGACGGGCGGGTTGAAGCGGCAGCCGGCTTTGCAGACCTACGAACGGGCGAGGCACTCACAGTCGATCACCGCTTCCGCATCGGGAGCGTGACGAAGATCTTCGTCGCCGCGCTCGTCCTGCAGCTCGTCGCGGAGGGCCGGCTCCTCGACGGGGAAGCCGCGCCGTTCGCCGAGGGCATCACTATCCGCCAGCTCCTGAACCACACGAGCGGCCTCGACGATTTCATCGGCGACGTCGTGACGTTCTTCGAGCCCTGGCGGCGGGACCCCGCGCATTCCTGGGAGCTCGGGCCTCGGGAGGAGCTTCAGCTGGTCATGCAGAAGCCGCGCCTGTTCGCACCAGGTGAGGGCTGGGCGTACCACGGCAGCAACTACATCGTCCTGAGGCTGATCGTCGAGGAGACGACCGCGATGCCGCTCCGCGAGGCACTGCGGCAGCACATCCTCACGCCGCTGGGCCTGGAGAGAACGGATCTCGTCGACGGCCCCCTCCGTGTTGACTGCGCGCGGGGATATCTCCCGGCAGACAACCCGATCCTGCCGGGCGGCCCGGAGCCGGTTGATGTAACGGAGATCGACGTGCCCTTCCACCGGGCCGGGGGCGGCGTCGTCTCGACCCCCGGCGAGATCGCGAAGATGCTTCGCGCCGCGCTCGGAGGCGAGTTGCTTCCCGGCGAGCTCCGCATGGAGATGCTCGAGGCCGTCGAATCGGACTGGGAGGAGACCGACCGCTATGGGCTCGGAATCGGCGAGATCACGGCGCTGATTGGCCCGCAGCGTTCGCCGTGCGGGCCTGCCTGGGGCCATCTCGGCTTCTCCGTCGGATACACGGCGATCGCTCTGTCGAGTGAAGACGGCGAGCGCCAGGTCGTGATCTGCGCAAACGGCAGCCCCAGCTCCCCGTCTGCCTCGGAGGAGTTCTGGGACGCGGCCGGCCGGCTCGCGTGGCAACTCTATTGCGGGTGATGAACCGACTTGCAGCCGATGCAGCGTGTTGTGCTACGCACAACAGCGAATGGACCTAACCGGACTCGAACCAGCGACCTCCAGGCTGGAATTGAAGGACCGAGTAGCGTCCTCAAGCTGGACTGTCACCGAGTCTCGGAGGCTGTCCACTCCAAGCGAGGGTGCACGGAGGGTGCACCGGAACGCAAAAAGGCGCCGATCCGCGCCTTCCGCGACGGGCGCGAACCGGCATGGCTACGCGGAATCCGGCATGGACAGACCCCCTCCCGACCTCAATGGTAAGGAGGGAATCGACGGTTCGAGTCCGTCAGAGGGCTTCGAGAAGTTCCTGCTGTTCAGGTCCTTTTGTTTGCGAACGGGACGACGGTTGGGCGTCCCGGCGTCCACCGAGCGTCCACGGCTCGCCGCGAATGCTTCCTGCGGGGCTTGGAATCGCTGGCGCTGAGCGGCTTTGCGTCCTTTCGGTGCGACGTCCACCCAGCGTCCACGGCCCGTTCGACCGCGAGCGCGTCCAGAAGCGAGACGGCGTGTTCACGGCTGTCGCGGGCGAGGTGTCCGTAGTGACGGTCGATCATTGCGATGCTCGAGGCCATGAAGCAGACCGCGAACACCGAGACCCCGGCCCGGAGCGCGATCGTGGGCCGCGAAGAACGCACACCCGCTCTAAGATCGTCGGCGTTCCAGCCGTGCGGCGCAGATGCTCGGGTCAGTCGACCCATTCGACGTTGTAGCGTGGCCCGGCCTCGAGCATCCGTTCGATCAGCTCCTCGGTCACCGGCGGCGGCGGCGGGTCGGATCGTCCGCGGGTGTGCAAACCTCGCGGAACCACCCCTCCATTACGGCAGGGGCATAGCCGGCGATCATGCTCGCCGGCTTCAGTCCCTCGTTCCGGTAGAGGTGCCGCGTCCCGCGCGGGACGAAGACCGACTGGCCGGCCGTGACCGGCCGCGTCTCGTCGCCCGCGGTGACGCTGATGCTCCCGCCGGTGATCGTGAACAGCTCATCCTCGGCGAGATGCCGGTGCGGCGGCGGCCCTCCGCCGTGACCAGGAACGTGTACATGTCTCCGAATCCCCAGCACGACCGTCCAGCTTCACCCTTGATGGTGTGCACGACTCCTCCGTCCAGGTGCGCGATTACCCGCTCCTCGCTTGTCGGCGTCGCCTCCCTGCCAACGCAGCGCACTGTATCCGGCCTGTCGGCCCGGCGAACTCCGTGCGTGGCATCTTCCGGCTACGCCTTGCAACGTGGCCGAACGTCGCTCTCCACATCAAAGGAAGCGGCGACAGAGAGGCGTTCCGTCACGTGTTGAGGCGTTTCCGCCAGGGTTCCGCCGTAGACTCGACTCGTGACGACTTGCCCGAACTGCGGCGAGGAGAACCCGGAACGCGCCAAGTTCTGCCTCGAGTGCGGCGCTTCGCTCGAACAGGCGAAACCGACCGTCGGCGAGGAACGAAAGATCGTCACGGTTCTCTTTTGTGATCTCGTCGGCTTCACCGCCCGCTCCGACGCGGTGGACCCGGAGGATGTGCGCGCGCGGATCCGGCCCTACCACGCCCGCCTGCGCACGGAGATCGAACGCTTCAGCGGCACGGTCGAGAAGTTCATCGGCGATGCGGTGATGGCCGTCTTCGGCGCACCGGTCGCGCACGAGGACGATCCCGAGCGGGCGGTCCGCGCCGGCCTGCGGATCCTGGAGGCCATCGAGGACCTGAACGAGCGGGAGCCCGGGCTGGAGCTGCAGGTGCGGATCGGCGTCAACACCGGGGAGGCGGTGATCGCGCTCGGTGCACGCCCGGAGCAGGGCGAGGGAATCGCGACCGGCGACGTCGTCAACACGGCCGCCCGCCTGCAGGCGACCGCGCCGGTCGGGGCGCTCGTGGTCGGCGAGGCGACCTACCGGCAAACGCGCGAGGTCTTCCTCTACGAGCCGCTCGACCCCGTGGAGGTGAAGGGGAAGGCGGAACCGCTCCTGCGCCGACGTGCGCTCTCCGCGAGAGCGCGGTTCGGCGAGGACGTCACGCGCGCGCCGAGCACCCCGCTCGTCGGCCGCGAGCATGACCTGGCCGTCCTCCAGGCGACCTACGGCAAAGCGGTGCGCGAGAGCTCCGTGCAGCTGGTCACGGTCGTCGGTGAGCCCGGCCTCGGGAAGAGCAGGCTCGTCGCCGAGCTGTTTGCGTTCGTCGACAGCCGGCCCGAGATCGTCTCCTGGCGCCAGGGCCGCTGCCTGCCCTACGGGGAAGGGATCAGCTTCTGGGCGCTGGGCGAGATCGTCAAGGCGCAGACGGGCATGCTCGAATCGGACTCGCCCGAGGACGCCGCGGCCAAGCTCGAGGCCGCACTTCCGGCCGAAGAGGGAGACCGCGAGTGGCTGAAGGCCCGCCTCGCGCCGCTCGTCGGCATCGACGCCGGCGTCGCCGCCTCGCGGGAGGAGTCGTTCACCGCCTGGCGGCGCTTCCTCGAGGCGATCGCTAGCTCTCGTCCGGCGGTCTTCGTCCTCGAGGACCTGCACTGGGCCGAGGAGCCGCTGCTCGCCTTCCTCGAGCACGTCGTCGAATGGGCCCAGGGAGTGTCGATGCTCCTCGTCTGCACCGCCCGCCCCGAGCTGTACGAGCGCGCCCCGCACTGGCTCGCGGGCGCGCGCAACACGACCCGGATCGGACTCGCGCCCCTCTCCGAAGCCGAGACGGCCCAGCTCGTCTCCGTCCTCCTCGATCAGGCGCTGCTGCCGGCGGAGGTGCAGGCGCTCGTGCTCGAGCGTGCCGGTGGCAACCCGCTCTACGCCGAGGAGTTCGTGCGTATGCTCGAGGACCGCGAGCTGCTCGTCCGCAAGGGCCGCACGCTGCAGCTGCGCGAAGGCGCGGAGATCCCCTTCCCCGACAGCCTGCAGGCGCTGATCGCCGCCCGCTTGGACACACTCCGACAGGAGCGGAAGGCCCTGCTTCAGGACGCCGCCGTCGTCGGCAAGGTCTTCTGGGCCGGCGCGCTCGCGGCGATCGGCGACCGCGACGAGCAGGCGGTCAGCTCCGCCTTGCACGAGCTCGCCCGCGCGGAGCTGATCCGACCCGTCCGGCAGAGCACGATGGCCGGCGAGGCCGAATACAGCTTCTGGCACGTGCTCGTGCGCGACGTCGCCTACGGACAGATCCCACGCATCGCCCGGGCGGCGAAACACGAGGCGGCGGCCGGATGGATCGAGCGGCAGGCGCCCGAGCGAATCGATGACCTCGCGGAGGTGCTCGCCCACCACTACCTGCAGGCGCGCCAGCTCTTCCTCGCGGGGAAACCGGACGAGGCTGCGCGCCTCGACGAGCCGGCAAGGCGCTTCCTGGCCATCGCGGGGGATCGTGCGCTCTCGCTCGACGTCGCCAAGGCCGAAGCGCACTACGCGCAGGCGCTCGCGCTCGCCCCGGCCGACCACCCGGAGCGAGCGGGCCTGCTCGTGCAGGCGGCCGAGGCCGCTGGGCACGCGGGCCGCTACGCGGAGGCCGAGACCCTGCTTCAGGAAGCGGTCGCGGGCTTCCGCGAGCAGGGCGATCGGCGCCGCACCGGCGACGCGCTCGCCCGGCTCGCCGGCGTCTCGTTCCGGATGGGCGGAAGCGTCGAGGAGCTGTATGCGGACGCGCTCGAGCTGCTCGAGAGCGAGCCCGAGGGCCCGGAGTTGCTCGAGGCCTACGCCGGCCTGGCCGGTCACCACTTCCTCGGCGGCCGCTTCGAGGAGGCGATCGCCGCCGCGCAGCGCGCGCTCGCCCTCTTCCGCGAGCTGGGCGCGCCCGAACCCGCTCGTGCCCTCGGCTACCTGGGGGGCGCGCGCTGTGGGCGCGGGGAGACCGCCGGCGTCGAGGACATGCGCCGCGCGCTCGCGCTCGCGCTCGAGCAGGGACTCGGCCGGGAGGCAGCCATCCTCTACAACAATCTGGGCGTCGTCCTCTGGCCCGTCGAGGGGCCGGCCGCCGCGCTCGCGATCTGGCAGGAAGGGAGCGCCTTCGCGGACCGGCGCGGGATCGGCGAGCTTGCGCTCGCGATCGCCTGCTCGAGCCTGCCGGTGCGCTTCGAGCTCGGCGACTGGGGCCTCGTCTCGGACGACGCGGAGCAGCTCGCTGCCCGCGCGGAGGCCGGCCGCGCGCACATGCCGCTGCTCGACGCGCGCTCGACGCAGGCACGCGTCCTCGCCTACCAGGGCCAGCTCGACCAGGCGGCCAAGCTCGCCGACCGGGTCCTCCGTGCCGCACGCGAGGGCGGACACCAGGAGGCTCTCTTCATCGGCCTCAGCCTCGCCGCGCTCGTCGAGGTCGGGCGCCAGGGTGGCCGCGAAAGGGCAGCCGCGCTTCTCGCCGAGCTCGTGCAAAGAGCGAGGGCTGGGCGCTCTCGACGCCTACGGCTGTCGTTTTCGCCCAACGATGCGTACTACGTCGCCGCAGTTCCGGAGCTCATCCGCACCGCGCTTGCGGCCAGTCAGCCGGCGCTTGCGGAACGGATGCTCGAGGGCGTCGAACCGATCACGCCGCGGCACGAATACGCGCTGCTGACCGCGGCAGCGCTCCTCGCCGAGCATGCAGGCGAGCTCGAGCAGGCCGCCTCGCTCTACGCCCAAGCCGCCGAACAGTGGCAGCGGCTGGGCATTCTCACCGAGCTCGCGCAAGCGCTGCTCGGCGAGGGCCGATGCCTATTCGCGCTGGGAGACCCCATTGCAGCCACCAAGCTCGAGTCCGCGTGCGAGCTGCTCCGAGGGCTCGCCGCGCGCCCACTCATCGCCGAGGCGAACGAGCTGCTCGGAAGGGCGCTCGCCCTCACCTCGTAGCTCTCCGACGTCTGCACAACAAGAACACCGACACTGCAGGCCGAACGGACACAAGCCGCCGAACGCACACAAGACGCGGACGCAGCAGAGGACGGTTGACGGATACCGCTGCGGAGCTGCCGTTGCCAGCGAAGAAAACTTCAGATGGAGCCTTCATGGAGCCCCGTGGTTGCAACCAGTCGCAACTGGCGGCAGATGGCGCGGCCGCGAAAATGGCTGAGGAACAGGCGAAACTGTTGCCGTGGGTTGCGACCGCTTGCCCAGCGGAGCGCATGGGTAAGGGTCGTGTCGATGCGACCTCCCTCTTGCTAAAGAGGGGGTCGACGGTTCGAGTCCGTCAGAGGGCTCTATTTGCAGGGGTTTTGCGAGCAATCGCTGACCCCTCTGGTAAGCATGCGAACGCGATGCGAACATAGCTAACGAAGTCGCTGCTAAATGGCGGAATTTCCGAGTCGCCTCCGAGACCACCGGGCAGGTGCGGGAACGCGCGTCTCAATCGCTCCGAGCGTCGCCTCGCGCCGAAAGCTCTCCCGATGACTCGGGTTAGGTCACGGGGAACTCGGCCCGTACCGGTTCCGGCCCCGATGGGACTTTCTAGCTCCAATTTTCCCGAGGGCCTCGATGCGGTCTGCGAGCCCTCGGATTCCCGAGCCGTCGACCAGCTTCGCCCCGCCACTTCCGTTGTCGCTGATCTCCACGACAATCGCCTCGGTGGTCGTCGATAGCTCGACGCGCGCCTCGGATGCACCGGAGTGCTTCGCAGCGTTGGTGAGAGTGTCTGCCATCGGCCGGTTTGCGGCGATCTCGACGGCTTCCTCGAGGCTAGCGCACTCGATCAGTCGAAGCGCCGACCGCCTCCTTCGTCTCAGGCCGTTCGCAGCGCCTCGATCGTCGCCTTGGGGACGATCCCTTCCACCCGGCGCGCCAGTTCCGCGTCCAGGGTTACGAACGCGTCTGCCTGCAGCTGAGTGAGTGCAACGTACTCGGCATCGTAGGTCTCGGCCCACCCCAGCTGCTCGGCAAGGTCCCAGGCCCGACGCCGCAGCACGGCGTCGCCGAGGAGGCGGATCGGCATAGCCCAAAGGCGGGTGAGCCGTTCGAGAGCGACATCCGGCGGGATCTCGCCCCCGTACACGGCCTCGTGCAGGGCCGACAGCGTCTGGGAGCGCAAGAGCGTCGGCGCGAGAAGCTCGTGCTCGGCCCGGACCTCGATTCCCTCACTCGCCAGGTGGAGGACGACGCCGCAGTCGACGACGAATCTGGTCACGTGGCTCTCCACGCTACTGCACACTTGGGGAGCGCCTCGGGATCGACCCGCGCTCGACTTCGAAGAACTCGTTTCCGCGTGGCGCGTTCGGGAATGATGCTCGACGGCGACCTATTCTCGACGTGCGACCTGCATGACCTCGTAGTAGTAGAAGCGGACGAGCTGCCTTGGAGCGAAGAGACCTAGTCGCTCCACCAGTTCTGCACCATCTCGGCGTCGCGGGGATCTTCTCCAGCGCCGAAGGCGAGGTACTCCACGCCGTCGGGACCGGCCTCCACGGCCCGCATCGTATTCTTGTCGAACCGGATCGCGTCCCACTCGGCGAGTTCGACGATCTCATCCTCGACCTTGATCCGCGCGGAACCCCGAACGACCACGTAGACCTCTTCCTGGCCCTCGTGCTTGTGCCCGAACGGGATCCGGAAGCTGGGCGCGAGCTTCATGTGGCTCAGGCCGAGCGTCTGTCCTCCGAGCGGCGTACGCGCAAAGCGAATTTCCATCTCCGAGGGCATGTCGAACTTCGGCGCCTGGTTCTCGACTTCGGTCTTGACGTTCTTCTTCGTGTAGCCGCTCATGGTGGCAGCTATAGCCCTGGCGGCGCCATCACAAACGTTCGGACAGTGGGGCCAGGCGCCCACCAGACATTTCCCGAACGGGCCAGAGGACAGGAGGTCGGCGCAGACCGTCGAACGGGCCGACTGAACTGACGTGTTCACGGCGCGGCAGACGACCCGGCTGGTGTATGACGATGGAATGGTGACTGTGCCGCTCGAACTGCTCGTCCCCTTCCTCGTCGGGTCGATTCTCGTGACGGTGATCCCGGGCGCGGACATGGCGCTCGTCACTCGGCAGGTTTTCGTCGGCGGGCCGGCGCTGGCGCAGAAGACGATCTTCGGGAATCTCACCGGGCTGCTCGTCCACGGCGTCGCGCTCGCCGCCGGGATCTCGGCGCTGCTCGTGGCCTCTGCGACCATGTACACCGTCGTCAAGCTCGCCGGCGCCGCCTACCTCGTCTACCTCGGCGTCCGGGCGCTGCTGGCCTCCAAGCGCCCGCCGACCCACCCGCCGTCGGGCGCCGTCGCCGTGCCGCGCCGCGCCTTCCTGCAAGGGCTCATCAGCACCGTCCTCAACCCGAAGCCGGCGCTCTTCTTTCTGACGTTCCTGCCGCAGTTCGTCAACCGTGACGCGGCTGTCCTGCCACAGACGCTGACCTTGGCCGGCATCCACGTGATCGTCGGGCTGATCTGGCTGTCCGCCTACGCCCGTCTCATACACGGCGCGCGCGAGCTGCTCACCGCGCCGCGCGTCAAGGCATGGCTCGAGCGGACCACCGGCGTAGTGCTCATCGCGTTCGGGCTGCGGGTCGCCGTCGAGCGGCGCTGAGGCAACGCATCCGCCGCGGTGCGAGGTTGCGGCATGATTCTCGATGAGACATGCCGATCGGCCAAGCTCCCCGCGCACTCCTGGCGTGCGTGCGCAGCCGCTCATCGCGGTGAAGGACGTGAAGGCGAGCAGCCGCTGGTACGCCAGGTTGCTCGGCTCGAGGATCTGGATCAGCTGCAGGGACATGAGCACGGCAACGTCTACAACCGGCTGCTCGAGGACGGAGAACTCGTCCTTCAGCTGCATAGCTGGGACGATGAGGACCATTCCAACCTCGTCGACGCCGACGCCGCTCCGCTTGGCCACGGCGTGCTGCTCTGGTTCCAGGCGGATGATTTCGACGCTGCCG
>JBHEMZ010000069.1:0-4596 GCA_046262315.1 Gaiellaceae bacterium | reverse complement strand
ATCGCCTCGAGGATGTACGAATAGATCTCGGTCAGAGCGTGGTCACGTGCGACGGCGCGAAAGGTGTACGGCAGCGAGTCGGACGAGCCTGCGTAGTGGAGCGCGTGCGCTGCCTCGTGGAGGAACGCCTGGTAGTCGTGCAGGCCACCCTGCGCGCGCGTGATCAGGTGCACGACCTCGGGGGGATCGGAAGGGATCACGCAAGCACGGGGGCTTTTCTGCGGCCGGTCGTCGAGGTCGAGCTGGATATTAGGCTGCGCGTCGAGGTCGAGGCCGAGCGCGCGAAGCGTCTCCAGACAGACCTCGACAGCGCGCTCCTTGGTGTAGGTGGTCTCGAGCGGCGACAGACGCCGGACGAAGCCGACGTGCGACGACGAAGGCACGTCGGCGCGCTCGTCGCCGAGCAGACGGTCGAACCAGCGCCGGCGCAGCGCCTCGTAGGGCCGCGTGAGCCGGTCGCTCGCGTCGCGCAGCGCGGCAGCGAGCTCGTGGAGCGAGATGCCCTTCTCCTCTTCGCTGCGCGCGACGGGATCGGACTCGCCCGAGGCGTCTGCCTCGAGTTCCTCGATCTGACGAAGAAGATCGAGCCGGTCGTCGTTGAATGTCGCGGACAGGTCGGCCGAGAGCGCGCCGAGCTCCTCGCGATCGCCGTACGCGGTCAGGACGGCGAGCCGAGCGGTAGCCGACCGTAGCGGCAGCTCCTCGCCGTGCCACGCGACGCGCGCGGCGAGCAGGCGGTTCTCGAGCTCGTCGGCCGCGGCTGCGATCTCACGCTCCACAAGCCCGGCCTCGCACGACTTCGAAAGCCTGTAGAGACGCTCGCGCTCCGCCCCCTCTGCGGTCTGCTCGGCGTCGCGGAGCGAATCAAGCTGCCCGCGCGTGAAGAGGTCCGCGTAGCGCGCCACGATCTCGGCACCCTCGGAGACATCCTTCTCGCCGACGCGCACGGCGCGCGCCTCTTCGAGCCGCTCGTAGCGGAAACGCTGGAGCTGCGACTCGAACTCTGCGGGCCTGCGGACGGCGGTCGCGCTCACAAGCCGGGCAGCCTACATGCGGCCCGCGAGCCCTTCGACGAGCCTGGCGAGCTCGTCGAGCGCGAACGGCTTCGTCAGGATCGCGTCCACGCCTGCCGGTTTCTCGAACCGCAGGGTGTCCATGGATCCGGTCAGGAGCGCCACGGCAGGACGCGGCACCCGCCCTTCCAGCCGGCCGAGCAGCCCAAGCCCCCCTTTCAGGTTGTCCCCCATGTGCACGTCGAGTAGCACGACGTCGACGCGCTCGTCCTCGAGGTACTCGGCGGCCTCGTCGACGCCCTCGGCCTCGAGCACCTTATAGCCGTCGAGCTCCAGGTTGACACGGCAGAGCATGCGCAGCGCCGCGTCGTCGTCGACGACCAGCACCGTCGTCAAGCCGCCGCCCCGAGCGCTGCGCGGATACGAGCAAGCGACGCCTCGCGCCCGAGCAGCGCCAGGCTCTCGAAGAGCCCCGGCGAGACGGTCGAACCCGTCACCGCCACGCGGATGGGCTGGAATGCCTTGCGCGGTGAGAGGTCGAACTCGGCGGCGAGGGCGCGCAGCGCCTCCTCGATCCGCTCCGCCGTGAAGGGCTCCACGTCGGCGAGCACGTCTGCGGCGCGCTCGAGCATCGGAGCGCCGCCGTCGAGCTGTCCGGGCGCCGGCTCGGCGCCCCCGAAGAAGAAACCCGCGAAGGTCGGGTACTGGCCAAGCGGTGAGATCTTTTCCTTGACGAGCGGGACGGTCTCGCGCACGCGCGCCTCGTCCCAGTCGACATTTCGCTCGCGCAGGTACGCAACCAGCCGGTCGCCGTACTCCTCGTCGGAGAGCTTGCGCAGGTGGACGCCGTTCATCCACTCGAGCTTCTTGTAATCGAAGGTAGCCGGGCTCGCGCCGACGCGCTCGAGCTTGAAGCGCTCGACCAGCTCCTCGGGCGTCATGATCGTCGTACGGTCATCGTACGACCAGCCGAGGAGAGCAAGGAAGTTCATGAGCGCCTCGGGGATGTAGCCGGCCGCACGAAACTCGTCGATGGATTGCGCGCCGTGGCGCTTCGAGAGCTTCTTGCCGTCCTCACCGAGGACGTCGGGCACATGCGCGTACGCGGGCGGCTCGTGGCCGAGGGCGCGCAGGATCTGGAGCTGACGCGGCGTGTTCGAAATGTGGTCGCTGCCGCGGATCACATGCGTGATCTCGTCGTCCATATCCTCCACGGGAGAGGCGAAGTTGTAGGTTGGACGGCCGTCGGAGCGGACGATCACGAGGTCGTCCAGCGCGTCGTTCGGGAACTCGACGCGGCCCAGAACAACGTCCTCCCAGGCGGTCACACCCCCGTCCGGCATGCGGAAGCGGATCGCGCCGTCGTCCTCGTACGCCTTGCCGGCGGCGAGGAGCTCCTGCGCGAGCTCGCGGCAGCGGTCCATGGCGTCGAGCTGGAACGTGACCGGGCCGTCCCAGTCGATGCCGAGCCAGCGCAACGAGCGCTGGATCTGCTCGACCGAGTCGACGACCTCGCGGCTCGTGTCCGTGTTCTCGATGCGCAGCAGGCAATCGGCGCCGCGGCCGCGCGCGAACAGCCAGTTAAAGAGGAACGTCCGCACGCCGCCGATGTGCAGGAAGCCGGTCGGCGACGGCGCCATGCGAACACGCTGAGGCACGCGGGTAGGTTACTCACGTGCTGTTCGGCGCCCACTGCTCCGGCGGGGTCAAGGGGGCGCTCGACCGGGCGGAGGGGTTCGGCGCGGACGTCGTCCAGCTCTTTGCGCAGAGCCCGCGGGCGTGGCGCTTCCCCCAGCACGACCCCGCCGACCTCAAGCGCTTCCGCGAGCGCCTCGCCGCTGGCCCAGTGCGCAGGGCGCTCGTGCACGCTCTCTACCTCGTCAACCTTGCGACGACGAACGAGGAGATCTACGAGAAGTCCGCGTCCACGCTCAGCTCTACGGTTCAGACCGCTTCGGCGATCGACGCGGACGGCGTGATATTCCACGTCGGCTCGCATCTCGGGGCCGGATTCGAAGCGGGCCTCGAGCGCGTTGCCGCGGCAATCGCGCGAGCGCTCGAGCGGTGCTCGGATCGGACCTGGCTCTTGATGGAGAATTCGGCCGGCGCCGGTGGCACGATCGGCCGCTCGGTCGACGAGCTCACCGCGATCTTCGATCGCCTTGACCACCATCCGCGACTCGGGGTGTGTCTCGACTCGTGTCACCTGTTCGTATCGGGCTGCGACGTGACCGCCCCCGGGGCACTCGCATCCGTGCTCGCCGATCTGGACAGCGGGATCGGGCTGGCGCGGCTGCGTGCGCTCCACGTCAACGACACGCAGGCGCCGCTCGGTTCGAACCGGGACCGGCACGCAAACGTGGGCGAGGGTCTCATGGGCGAGCGGCTCGGCGCCTTCCTAGCGCACCCGGCGGTGCAGGAGCTGCCCGCCGTGCTCGAGGTGCCGGGCAAGGAAGGACGAGGGCCGGACGCCGATGAGGTGCGCAAGCTTCGCGAGCTGCACGCGCGCTGGGCGCCGGGTCCGGAGTTCGCCTCGAAGTGAGCGCAAGCAATCCCTACATCGGCGAAGGCGGGCTTGTCCCGCCGCAGCCACACCGCGCGCAGTCGCGTCTGACTCTCCGCCACCCGCGGCAAGTCGTCATGGCCTGCGCAGCAGGCCGGACTTGCTGCGGCGAGGAGGCGGGCTTGCCCCGCCGCAGCCACCACGCGCGAAGTCGCGTCTGACTTTCCAACAACCCGCCGCAAGTCGCCATGGCCTGCGCAGCAGGCCGGACTTGCGGCGGGAAAAGTCGTCATGGCCCTGCGAAGCAGGGCGGACTTCCGACGGAAAAGCGCGCCGGACTTGCGGCGGGAGAACTAGGCGTTCGGGGCGATCCGCGCGAAGACGCGGAAGCTCGGCCGGTCGAGCGGCAGCTCGAAGAACTCCGGGTTCACGCAGCCGAGGCCAGCGGCTTTGTTCTCGTAGCAGCT
Source organism: Gaiellaceae bacterium (assembly GCA_046262315.1). Taxonomy (GTDB): domain Bacteria; phylum Actinomycetota; class Thermoleophilia; order Gaiellales; family Gaiellaceae; genus JACVRM01. The sequence goes on along the minus strand of JBHEMZ010000069.1, from coordinate 613 downwards.
CGAGACGTCCGCCTCGCATATCGGAAGCGGCGGCCGCACCGCCTTGACGCCGCCGAAGCCGTCGCGCCGGCGCTCCGCCTGCTGGAGCATCTCTAGATCGATCTCGACGTCGTACACCTTCTGCATGCAGCCGATGTATGTCCGGCCGAACTCCTCGAAGGCGTAGACGAACGGGCACGAGCGCTCGACGCAGGCGGCCGGATACACGACCTTGTCGCAATGCACGTCGCAGCGCCGGCACTCGACTTCCTGCTGCGGGTGCAGCGGGAGACGGCTGACCGGCGGCGCGGGCTCCTGCATACGCGGATTGTGGGCGCTGGACCGCGTTCCCCGCAAGACTTGACAGGCGGCTGCCGACGTGCTTATGCCCAGCGCTCGCCGCCAGGCGACGGACGACGTTCAGCACGTCCACCAGGGTGTACGCCTAGTTGTCCTACCCACGGACGTTGTGAACGCGGCTGATCGGAGGTCGGTCTCCGATCGAGCTGTGCGGCCTGCGCCGGTTGTAGTAGTCGAGCCAGTGTGGCAGCGCTCGCGTGCGCTCGCGGTGTGAGCGGTAGGCGACGCCGTAACCCCACTCCCTGGCCATCGTCTGGTGGAAGCGCTCGACCTT
>JBHEMZ010000068.1:0-14053 GCA_046262315.1 Gaiellaceae bacterium | reverse complement strand
GTGACGGGCGACCCGGTCGGCGAGACCACGCAGCCCGTCGGCATCGGGCGCTGCCGCGCCGACCTCGACGCTCACTCCCCCCTGGTCAAGCAGGTGGAAGTCGAGACGCCTGCCGCTGAGATCCAAACCAGCGTGCAACATCGAACTCGGGCCTCCTCTCGGTAGCTCCCAGCTGACAAGCCGGAACCTGCCAGCCGGGGAGGCCCTTCTTCATCGCCCTCCTTGCGGGCGTTCGTTCAGGGTTCGGGTGTTGGCGGAGCCGGCAACTCGCTCCTCCACTCAGGCGTCGCCTAACTGTCTCGCCGCCTCTCGCCGGGACAAGCCCGGCTCGGGCGCCGGCTCGTCGCAGTCTCACCGAGCAGCACTCGAGCGAAAGGTGGCGAGGGCCGGATTCGAACCGGCGACACCACGGTTTTCAGCCGTGTGCTCTACCAACTGAGCTACCTCGCCGCGCCGGCTGAGTGTAGCGACCAGCTTCTCCGGGCTACGGCGGGGGTCTCCGGTTCAGCAACACGGGCGGCAGAGCAGTACGGAGCGAAAAAAGAACGTCCGGGCCGGTGCAACCGCGCCGCGAACGTTCTTGTACTCCTACCTTAACGAGCGATGCGACGTTTGACACGAGGCTCGCCACGCGCAGGTTGCAAACTGCGGGAAAAATCACGAAGCGAGCCGCACGATGGCGACGGCGTCGCCCGGCTCGATGGTGAAAGTGTCGGCTGCGCTGCCGCGCGAGATGGCGATCGAAACGTTCTCGTAGGCGTCCTCGTAGACGACGATCTCGCCGGGCCCCACATCCGCGAAGGTGGCGGCCGCGACGGCGGAGTAGCGCTCGGCCGTGAGCACGATCTCGACGCGGTTCCCCCGCTCGATACCGGCCTCGCCGAGGTGCTCGGCGCGCACGTTGAGCTGGACGTTCCCGAAGCGGTCGATGGCGAGGCAGCGGCAGGTGACCTTCCCCGGCGCGACAGACGGCTCGGGCAGCTCGATCCGCACGAGCGCAGCCGGGTCGAACGGCTCGCCCACATGTTCGAAGCTGACGCCGGCCGCGAGGTGCGCGGCCACAGGCGCGAAGATGTCTCGGGCGTGGAAAGTACGCGAGACGCGCTCCAGCCAAAGCGATCGGTTTGTGAGCTCGCGGGCCTCATCGACGCCGCCGAGCCGCTCGGCCGCAGGCACGAGCAGGCCGTTGTCCGGGCCTACGAGAATGCCCCCTTGGGTGCGTAGCGCGACAGGCCGGCGCTTGCCGCCGACCTCCGGATCCACAACCGCCAGGTGGATCCCCTCCGGCATGTAGGGCAGCGCGTTGGCGAGCACGAGCGCGCCTTCGAGCACCGCCTGCGGCCGGATCCCGTGCGTGACGTCGATGACCTCGGCGTCGGGCGCGATCCGCCTGATCACGCCGTGGCAGACTCCGACGAAGTCATCGTCGAGCCCGAAGTCGGTGAGGAACGTGATCACCACGCGGGCGACGTTAACGTGCGGCCCGCGCGACCGCGTCCACGAGCCCTTCGAGGTCGTGCGTCTCGGCTTCCGCAAGCACGCGGATCCCCGCCTCGCGCGCGGCGCGTGTCGTCTGGGGACCGATCGTGACCGCCGGCAGGTCGACGGGCAGCGCGCCGAGCGAGCGCGCGGCGGAGGCGGAGGCGAGCACTACGAGGTCGCCGGCGGGCGGCTCGGCAGGTTCGAGCGCCCGCGTGCGGTAGAGCGGGATGACGTCAGCCGCCAGGACATCCGCGAGGTAGGTGCGGGCCTCCTCCGCTCCCGCGAAAAGCACGCGCCCCGGCGGCTGCGGCAGCTCCGCAACGAGACCCTCCTGGGTCGAAACTCGCGGTACGAGATCGACGGGGAGACCCCGGCTCTCGAGCTCGGCCGCCGTCCCGGGGCCGATCGCCGCGATCCGAGCGGGCCGCCCTCGGAGGCGCCGAGCCAGCTCGGCGGCGCCGTTCCGACTCGTCACCACGAGCCAGTCGTACCCGTTCCCGTCCACCGGCCCGTCCCCGAGCAGCTCGACTGCGATCAATGGGCATGAGACGGTCTCGTGCCCGAGCGCCTCGAGCCGTCGCGCAAGCTCGGCGTCCTGCCCCGCCGGACGGGTCAGGACGAGGCGCGCCAGCTTGCGCTCCCCGACGCGTCCCCACCCACAAACCCCCCACCCACCCGGGGGGAGATCCAGGGTACGCGGTCGCGGCGCGCGCGTCTGTGCCGGATGTGCCCCGGAACCGTCACGCCGCGACGAAGCACAGGAGCTCGGCTGCGAGCGCCACCGGGTCGTCACCGGTGCGGCGCTCGATCCAGCGGCCGTCCTCGTCGGCCACGAGAGCCGTCAGCTCCCGGCCGTCGTGGTGAGCCGCCACGGGCGCGAGGCAGCCCCCACCCACCGCCGCCACGCAGACTCGCTCCGCCTCGACGCGCCGACGCGTCTCCCCGTCATCGAGGACGGCCACAGCGGCCTCCTCGCCCAATCGGACCTGGAGCGCCAGCGCGCCCTGCCCCGCTTCGGGTAGCAGCTCGCTCGGCTCGAAGCGACGGCCGATCTCACCGCCGAGGCGGAGCCGGTCGAGCCCGCACGCGGCCAGCACGATCGCGTCCAGCCCGCGCTCGGAGCGCTTACGGAGCCGGGTGTCGACGTTGCCGCGCAGCGGCTCGACCGACAGCTCTGGCTCGAGGGCGAGAAGCTGCGCGCGCCGCCGCACGGAGGCGGTGCCGATCCGCATGCCCGGGAGCAGCCCTTCCGCCCCGCACAGCGCGTCGCGCGGGTCCTCGCGTGGAAGGTACGCCGCTACGCACAGCCCCTCCGTGTCATGCGAGGTCATGTCCTTCGCTGAGTGCACCGCCACGTCGATGCGCCCGGCGAGCAGAGCCTCCTCGAGCTCTTTGACGAATACGCCGCGTTCGCCGATCTGGCCGAAGGGCCGCGTGCGGTCGCGGTCGCCCGCTGTCGTGATCGGCACGAGCGCGATTTCGGCCCCCAGACCGCGCAGCGCCTCGGCGGCAAGACCGGCCTGCGTCATCGCGAGCCGGCTGCCGCGCGTGCCGACCCTCAGAAGCGTTCGTCCTCCGGCCGTTCGTCCAGGCCGAAGAGGTGCGTCACCGCATCCGCGTACGCGCTTCCGCCCGCGCCGCCCGCCGAGGCCTCCTTGAGCCTCACCGTCGGCAGGTGCAGCAACTTGTTGACGATCCCTGCTGTGACGGATTCGACGAGTCGCCGCTCGCTGTCCGACAGCCGTTCGAGAAGGTTCTCCGCGCGCGCGAGCTCGCCGGCTCGGATCGCCTCGGCATGCTCGCGGAGCAGCGCGATCGCCGGCACCACCGCGCGCGAGGCCTGCCACGCGGCGAAACGGTCGGCCTCCGCCGCGGCCATGGCCTCAGCACGCACGGCCTCCTCACGCCGCCCGGCCAGACTCTCGGCGACGACCGACTCGAGGTCGTCGATGTCGTATAGATAGCACCCGTCGAGCTCGTGCACGGCCGGGTCGATGTCGCGCGGCACGGCGATGTCGATCAGGAAGAGCGGCAGCCCCTTCCGGCGGGGCAGCACCGGCGCCACCTGCTCCGCTCGCAAGACAAGGTCGGGCGCACTCGTGCACGCGATGACGACGTCGACCGAGGCGAGCGCCGGCGAGGCCTCCTCCAGGACCAGGGGACGGGCGCCGAACCGGCCCGCCAGCTCGTCCGCGCGCTCCCCCGTACGGTTGGCGACCGCGGCGATCACCGCGCCGCGCTTGGCGAGGTTGCGCGCGGTCAGCTCGCCGGTCTGCCCCGCGCCGAGGAGGAGGACGGAGCGGCCGGCCAAGTCTCCGAAGACCTGTTGCGCGAGCGCCGCCGCGGCGGAGGCGACCGACGTCGGGCTCTCGGTGATCGCCGTCTCGGCGCGAACCTTCTTCCCCGCGTAGACGGCCTGCCGGAAGAGGCGGTCGAGCACCGGGCCAGGCCGGCCCGACTCGTACGCCGAGCGCACCTGGCCGAGGATCTCACCCTCGCCCGGAACCATCGAGTCGAGGCCGGCGGCGACCCGGAAGGCGTGCAGCGCAGCCGCTCCTCCTCGGAGCCGGTAGAGCACCGGCAGGAGCTCGTCGCCGGCCAACTCGACCAGCGCCTCCTGCGCGCGGCGCTCGGTCTCGGCCGGCTCGCCGCCGGCCAGGTACAGCTCCGTGCGGTTGCAGGTCGAGAGGCAGACGGCCTCCGCGCCCGTCGCGGCGAGCCGCCGCGCGAGCGCAGCCGCAGCGTCGCCGTTGAGTGCCACGCGCTCGCGCACTTCGACGGGCGCGTGATGATGGGACGTACCGACGAGAACGACCGTCATGCGAAGTGCCCGACAGGCAGACCGAGACGGACGGTGGCGACGAGGAGGAACGAGGCGAGCACCAGCCAGGCGACGCGTCGCCCCCGCCAGCCGAGCCCGTAGCGGACGAGCAACACGCCCGCGTAGGCGAGCCAGGTCACGGCCGCCGCGGCCATGAGGGCGTCCAGCCTCTCGTCCCGGGCGAGGAGGCGGCCGATGCCGACGCCAATGCCCGCCGTGAAGACCGGCAGGGCGACCGCCACCATGCGCGCGGCTAGCTCGTCGAGCCAAACGAGTGAGGGCGCGGCGAGCCGGAAGATGCGCGCCTCGCGCCGCTTGAGTCGCCGCTCCTGCCAGAGGTACAGCCCCGCCAGCCCGGCTGCGAGGGTGAAGCCCGCGAAGGCGGCGAGCACGAGCCCGACGTGCAATCCCAGGAACAGGGTTGAGGCGTCCGCGGCGCGCTCGCGCCCGATCCCGCCGGCCGCGTACGAGACGATCAGCAGCGCGACCGCGGGCGGCATCACCGCGAGGCCGAGCAGCCGGTAGCGCGGCCGGCAGCCCCACGCGAGATAGACCGTCACGACAAGCCACACGAAGAGGTTGAGCGAGCCCGCCCAGGTCGCCCAGGGGAAGCCGCCGGCCCGCACGGCCTCCAGCGCGAGCAGGGCCGTCTGGGCGAGCCAGCCCGCCCGTACTCCCCAGGTCGCCGCGCGCCCAAGCGCCCCGGGACGCCGCGCGTTGCCGGCGTACGCGACGGCCGCCTCACCGTAGGCAAAGAGCGCGGGCCAGAAGAGCAACTCAGCCAATCACGGCCTCCCGCACCTCCTCCTCGACCGCCTCGCCGCGGTCGAGCCGCTCCCGCGCGAGCCGCGCCAGCTCGGCGAGATCGCGCTCGAGGCGTGCCACCTTCAGCGCGATGATCACGAGGTAGAGCAGCACCACGGCGAACACCACGGTGTAGGCGGCGAATACGTAGCGCTCGCCGGAGCTCATGCCAGCAGCTCGCGCAGCTCGCGCACCCGCTCGTCGAGCCGTTTGCCGCCGAGCTCCACGTGGTAGAGGGCCGCGGCCAGAGCGAGCGTTCCCGCCAGGCACACGCAGAAGGTGAAGAACATGCTGCCGGCCATGTCCGGCCCGTCGCTCTTGAACACGGGCGGATGGACGATGTCCGCCGTCAGCCGGATCGCGAGAAAGCTGATCGGCACCAGCACCACGCCGAACAGCGCGTAAACGGCGGACATGTTTGCCCGCTGCCGCCCCGGCTCGACCGAGTAGCGCAGCATGAAGTAGGCGCAGTAGAAGAGGAAGAGCACGAGGAACATGACGAGCTGACGCGACCCCCACGTCCACCACACGCCCCACGACGTCCTCGCCCAGATGGAGCCCGTCACGAGCGTGAGCAGGCCGAAGATGACGCCCAGATGGACGGCCGTGTAGCTCTCGAGGTCGTGCCGCTCGTCGCGCAGCCACAGCAGCCGCAGGCCCTTCCACGCACCCCAGCCGAAGCAGGCGTACGCCGTAAGAGCGAGCGGCACGTGGATGTAGAAGATGCGCTGGCTGAAGCCCTGGTCGGCGTCCTCCGGCGCCCAGAAGAGAGCCAGCGAGATGCCGGTGACGAGCAACCCGAAGGCAGCGGCGGCGAAGAGGGGGGCGCGGTTGGCGGTCATTCCGTGATGACGTACTCGAAGCTCGCCCACGAGAGAATCGCAAAAACGAGGTCGTAGAGGCCGAGAAAGGCGAGGTAACGGGCGGGTTCATCCGCCACGGTAGCGCCGACGCCTCCCACGATGATCGGAATCCCGAGGGGGAGGAAGAGGAGCGGCAGAAGCAGCTCCCGCGCGCGACTCGCGGCCGCCATGGCCGAGAGGATGGTACCGACCGAAGCAATGCCGACGTCGGCGAGCGCGACCGCTGCGACGAGCTCCCAGCCGACCGGCTCGAAGAAGAGCCAGTACGCCGGCAGCGCGACCGCCTCGGCGAGGACGAGAAAGGCCACGACGCCAAGCGCCTTGCCGAGCCAGATAGCGCTCAGGTCTTGGGCGGCGAGCACGAGCCCGTCCATCATGCTCTGCTCGCGCTCGGCGACAAACGCTCGCGTGAGGCCCAGGAGCGCGGTGAAGAGGAGCCCGATCCACAGCAGACCGTTCGTGGCGTCAGCACCCGCGTCTGCCGGAAGCGCGAAGTGGAAGACGACGAGAGCGCCGACGACGAAGAGCAACATCGCCGGGACGGTGTCGCGCGAGCGGAGCTCCAGCAGCAGGTCCTTGCGCGCGAGCGCTGCCACGTCGCCGAGGTAGGCCATCAGGCGAGCGCCAGACGAGTTGGAGCGAGGCCACCGAGGCGCGCCGCGGCGTGGGTGGAGATCACGAGCGTGCGGCGACCTGCAAGCTCGCGCAACTCGCGGTCGACCAGCTCGGCGCCCGCCGCATCAAGTCCGGAGAACGGTTCGTCGAGCAGGAGCAGCTCGGGCTCGTGAAGCAGCGTACGGCAGAGCGCGAGTCGCTGAAGCATCCCGCGCGAGAAGGAGCCTGCGCGCTCGTGCCGCTCGTCCCAGAGCCCGAAGCGCTCGAGCAGCCTGCCGATCCGCTCGCGCCGCTCGGGCACGCGGTAGAGGCGCCCGTAGAGGTCCAGATTCTCGAGCGGCGTCAGCTCGCGATAGACCAGCGGGTCATGCGATAGAAAGCCGACGGCCGAGCGGTCGACTTCGACCCTCAGCTCGCCGGCGGTCGGAGCGGCGAGCCCGGCGCAGAGTCGAAGCAGCGTCGTCTTGCCCGAGCCGTTCGGACCGGTCACCGCGAGCGTCGCGCCCCGCTCGACGACGAGATCGAGCCGGTGCAGGACGCGCTTGTCGCCGAAGCGCTTCGAGAGCCCGCGCGCGCGGATCACCGCGGCAGTCTAGGCGCGGTCACCGCGGCGCGGCCACGCAAGTAACAGTCTGTTACTTGCTAGAGCGAGTCGGCCAGCACGAACGCAAAGAAGACCACGCTGATCACGCCGTTGACCGTGAAGAACGCTGCGTCGAGGCGTCGCAGGTCGCCCGGGCGAATCAGCGCGTGCTCGTAGACGAGCAGCGCTGCCACCGCCGCGACGCCGAGCCAGTACGCAACGCCGACCTCGAGCCCCAGCCCGACCGCCGCGAGCAGTGCCACGGTCGCCGCGTGAAAGGCGCGCGCTCCCGCGAACACGCCGCGCTCGCCCCACCGCACCGCCCACGAGTGGAGCCCCTGGACGCGGTCGACGGCGACGTCGAACAGCGAGTAGAAGAGGTCGAACCCCGCGATCCAGAGCGCCACCGCCGCGCCGAGCACCCAGGCCTGCCAGGGCAGCTCGCCGGTCACAGCCACCCAGCCTCCCACCGGCGCAAGCGCGTCCACGGCGCCGAGCCAGAGGTGGGAGAGCCAGGTGAAGCGCTTCAGGTACGGATACAGAACGAAGGCCGCCACGGGAATCGGCCAGAGCCACCGTACGAGCGGATCGAGCTGCCAGACCGCGACGAGGAAGACGGCGAGCGAGGCGAGGCAGAACGCGACCACGTGCCAGGGCGCAAGCGTGCCAGAGGGCAGCTCGCGTCCAGCCGTGCGCGGGTTGCGTGCATCCACGGCACGGTCGATCAGCCGGTTGAGCCCCATGGCGAGCGAGCGAGCACCGACCATCGCCACCGTCACCCAGAGCAGATCTCTCGCCGACGGGACGGCGTCGATCGCGAGAAACGAGCCGACGTAGGCGAAGGGCAGAGCGAAGACGGTGTGCTCGAACTTGACGAGGCGCGCGAATCGAACCGGCAGCACAGGAACGGCGCCCGTCGTCATCCCTGCGCGATGCTAGATGCCGGGGCGACCTCGACGGTACTGTGGCGGCCATGACAGACGTCGTGGTAGCCGCGGGGTGGCGAGGCCGTTGCCCGGGGATCAGGTACACGAGCTTTATCGAAGCGTCGGCCTCTGGCCAGACCGCACGGCGCAGGCCATCGAGGCGGTCCTGCGGGGAACCCCCGCGGTGGGCGCGTGGGACGGAGATGCTCTCGTCGGTATGGCACGCGCTGTGACGGACGGGCGCAGCCCCTACGTCTGCCGATGGCTAGTGGATCGGCCGGCGAGCAGCTCGAGCGCGTGCGCGAGCGCAGGCCGCAGCACGGCGTATCCGTCGCGGCAGCCGCCCGTCGAGCCCGGCAGGTTGACGATGAGGCTCGTACCGCGCACCCCGGCGACGCCACGCGAGAGCAGGCCGTGGGGTGTCTTGGCGCTCGAGTCGGCACGCAGCGCCTCGGCGATCCCGGGAGCAAGACGCTCGACCACCTCCAACGTCGCCTCCGGGGTGACGTCACGCGGCGCCATCCCCGTGCCGCCCGTCGTCAGCACGAGCGCAGCCTCCTCGGCGAGCTCGGCAATCGCCTCGGCGATGGTTTCCCGCTCGTCCGGGACAACGCGGCGCGTCACCTCGTAGCCGTCCCCGCCGAGAAGCTCCGCCAGTGCATCGCCGCTGTGGTCCTCCCGCTCGCCGGCAGCGACCCCGTCCGAGACCGTGAGCACCGCGGCCCTCACGCGGGCTCCTTCGTCTTCTCCACGAGCCGCACATCGCTGATCGCCATCTCCTTGTCGATCGCCTTGGCCATGTCGTAGACCGTCAGCGCCGCAACGGAGGCCGCCACAAGCGCCTCCATCTCGACGCCGGTCTGAGCCGTCGCCTCCGCGCTCGCGATGATCTCGACGGCGCGCTCGGCCACCGCGAGCTCAACCGCGACGTTCGTCAGCGGCAGCGGGTGGCACAGCGGGATCAAATCGCTCGTTCGCTTCGCCGCCATCACGCCGGCGAGCTGGGCGGTCGCGAGCGCGTCTCCCTTCGGCAGCTCGCGGAGCCGCTGGGCGGTCGCGGCCGCCATGGAGACGGTCGCCGTCGCCACCGCGCGCCGCCGCGACACGGGCTTTCCCGCGACGTCCACCATGCGGACGCCGCCACCCTCGTCGACATGCGACAGCTCGCTCATTTTGCCGCCGCGACGCGCCCCTCGACGCTCTCCAGATCCTCGAGCTGGTCCGCGATCCAGCGGCCGATGTCGTACTCGCGGACGGCAGCGCGGACACCCTCGTGCCGCTCGCGCCGCTCCTCCGCCGGCATGACGAGCGCCGCATGGATCGCCTCAGCCTGTGCCGCCACGTCGAAGGGATTCACCGTCAGCGCCCACTCGCCGAGCTGCTCGTGCGCCCCTGCATTTTCCGACAGGATCAGCACGCCGTCGCGCTCGTTCACGAGCGGTGCCTCCTTCGCCACGAGGTTCATGCCGTCGAAGATCGCGTTCACGAGCAACGCGTCGAACTGCTTGTAGGCGGCGACCGCCTGCGGGAAGTTGTCGGCGATCTGGAGCGAGAGCGGGATCCAGCCGGGCTTCTGAAAGTGGTCGTTGACCGTGCGCGCGGCCCGCTGGATGGCGGCGAGGTACTCCGCGTACTCGGGGATGTCTTGCCGGGACGGGTCGAGCAAGGCCAGCATCTGGACTCGGCCGTGCAGCTCGGGGTGCGCGTCGAGGAAGACCTCGTACGCACGCAGCCCGCGCACGACGTTCTTGGACGGGTCGGTCCGGTCGACCCGGAGCACCAGGAACTCGGGCCGCGACTCGACGATCAGGGTCTCCGCCTCAAGCACCTGCGGGCTCGAGGCGAGTTCCTCGAACTCGAGCGGGTCGACGGAGATCGGCCTCGCGCGAGCGGCGACGGCGCGTCCGCCGTGCCGCACCTCCCAGCGGTCGTAGTCCGTGGCCGCACCCACGATGTCCTCACAGCTGCGTAGGAAGTTCCGCCGCCAGCGGGCTGTGTGGAAGCCCACGACATCGTTCGCGAGGATGCCTTCGTGTACGGCACGCCGGATCTCCTCGGGCAGCACGCGCCAGTAGTCGGGCTGCGGCCACGGAATGTGCACGAAGTGCGAGAGCGTGGCATCGGGAGCCTGCTCGCGAACGATTCCGGGTGCCACATACAGGTGGTAGTCGTGGAAGAACACAGCCGCGCCGGGCTCGCGCTCGAGCTCCTCCAGTACGGCTTCACCGAAGTTGCGGTTGACCGCGACGTACCCGTTGCGCCACGCGTTGTGGAGGCCGTGGTCCCAGTCAGGCGAGGCCGCGAGATCCCAGAGGTAGTGCTGCGCGAACCACAGCACCGGGTTGGCGACGACGTTGTAGTACCAGTCGTACGCCTGGAGCTGGTGCCAGACGAGACGCAGGCGGTACTCCGAGCCATCGCGGGCGATTTCGGCAAAGGCGCCGCCACCGTGCCGCTCCGACATCACCCGGTCGCCCTCGCTCATCACGCTGGCGATCCAGGTCACGTCGTGATGCGAGACGAGGCTCCGCAAGGCGGTTACGAGGCCGCCCCCGCCACGCCGGGCGGCGATGTCGCCGTTTGAGACCGCGTAGCTGACCGGCCCGCGATTCGAGACGATGATGAGCTTGCGCCGGGCCGCCATCGGCCCGGGCACCCTACCCCGGGTCCGGTTTCACGCGGCGGTCGCGATGACCAGCTCAGCCTCGCCCGTGTCGTTACCGGCGAGCCGGTTGAAGAGCACGAGCCAGTCGCGCAACAGACGGGGCGTCAGGTAGTTGCGCCGCACGACCTCCTTGCCGCGCAACCCGCGCTGGCGCGCGGCGACCGGGTCGTCCAGGATCTCACGGCACGCCTCGGCGCACTCCGCCGGCGAGTCGACGAGCCAGCCCGACTCACCGTCCACGATTTGCCTGACGATGCCGCCGACCCGCCCCGCCACCGTCGGTCGCGCTTTCCAGAGCGCCTCGGTGACCGTCAGCCCGAAACCCTCGCGGATCGACTTCTGGAGCACCGCGCTCGAGTGCACCTGGAACGCGTTGACCTCGACCGAGCCGACGTTGTTCAGGTTGGAGAGGATGAAGATATCGGGGTCGCCGGCGGCGTACGTGACCGTCTGGTTGTAGAACTCCCAGCCCTCCGGGTCGTCGTGCGCCATCGAGCCGACGAGCGCGAGCTGCACGTCGGGGTGCGTCCGCTTCACGTCGCGGTACGCGTCGATAACGCCGAGCGGATCCTTCCAGGGGTCGAAGCGCGACACCTGCGTCAGGAGCGGGCGATCGACGTCGATCCCGAACTGGTCGACGATGTACGCGGCGTCCTCGGCCGAGAGCGCCATGTTCTTCGGCGTGAGCGGGTCGATGGCGGGAGGCCAGATGTACGCCGGCGGCAGGCCGGCGACGGCGGGCACATACTCCGGCATGTGGAAGATCGTCGCCTCGTAGCGCGACAGCGCAGGCGCCAGGAACTCGAGCACCGGTCGGAATGGTTCCGAGAGGTCGATGTGGCAGCGCCAGATCCAATGCGCGCGCGACTCGCCGACGTACTCGAGCATCGCCGCCGGCTGCGGGTCGTGGACGATGACGAAGTCGTAGTCGTCCGTAAAGAGCTCGGCGTTCTCGCGGTTGTATGCGTGGAAGACCTGCTCGTGCTCGGGGGTCAGACCGTCGGGCCGTCCCTGAAGCGCGTTGTGGATCCGCTTCGTGACGTCGAAGAACTCGTCACGGCCGTGGATGATCCGCCACTCGACCACGAGGCCCGCGTCCTGCATAAGCGGCACGAGCGTGTAGTTGATCTCCGCCACGCCGCCCCCGAAAGCAGTCGCCGACAGGTGCAAGACCCGGGCGCCGGAAAGCGGATCCGCAAGGGTCCGGATCTGCTCCATCAGCCCACGCGTGGCGATGGTCGCGTAGTCGGCGAGCGACTTATGTCCGACGTTGACGAGTTGCAGCATCGAAGAGAGAGCGCGACGGGGTGCGCGCGAGATTAGCGAGACGCTCGGCTACTCCTGCAGCAACTTCACGAAACGGAGCCGCGATCCTGCCCCGTCGCGGCCTGCGCGAACCTCGAACTCGTCCGCGACTGCCTGGATGATGGCGATGCCGAGACCCCCCTCGTCGAGGTCGCCGCGAGGGGAGGACTCCCCATGCGCGAAGCCGGTGCCGTTGTCCGCGACCTCGACGACAAGCCTGTCAGTTCGCAACTCGTACAGAATGTCCACGACGCCGTCGCCGCCGTTCCCGTAGGCGTGGCGCACCGAGTTGGAGCACGCCTCGGTAACGGCAAGCTTGAGATCGCCCAGCGTCTCCTCTGACAGCGGATGCAGGTGCGCAAGGCCGGTCAGCGCGAGGCGCACGAGGGTGATGTACTCGGCCTTGGCGGGGATGCTTAGCCGGACTGCATGCGGGCCGTCCCCGTTATGTCTATGTGCAGTTTTATGCAGCATATTGCAAGTTTGGGCAGATTCTCCAGCTGCTCCAGCCGAAAATTCCCGTGGGGAACGGCTCTCCTATTCCCATACAGCGGCGGACCGAACCTCCGGGCGGATCAGCCGCCTTCGACCGGGCCCGGCGGGCGGGGCGCCAGACGTACCGAAACGTCCCGGCGCCGGCCGTCGCGCAGCAGCGTGAAGATGACGACCTCGCCGGAGCGGTGCCGCTCGAGCAGGATGCGCGCGACATCGTCGGCAGAACGCACCGAGCGCCCACCGATCTCAACTACGACATCGCCTCCGCGTGGGAAAATCGACCCGTTGAACTGCCCCTCGTCTTTGCCTCCGCGGATCCCCGCGCGGGCCGCCGGGCTGCCCTCGGCAACGGAGGCGACGAGCGCGCCGCGGTCCACAGCGAGGCCGAGATGGCGGGCGAGCGAGGGCGTGAGGTCATCCGTGGAGAGACCGACGTAGGGATAGACGACACGGCCGCGCCGGACAAGCTCGCGGAGCGAGCGGCGGACGGCGTTGATCGGGACGGCGAAACCGACGCCCTGTGCCTCGCCGGACTCGGTCCGGATCTGCGCGTTGATCCCGATCACGCGCCCGCGGGCGTCGAGGAGCGGGCCGCCGGAGTTGCCATGCGTGATCGCAGCATCAGTCTGGATCGCGTCCACCACGTAGTAGCGCGACGTGAGCGACGGGATCGAGCGGCCGGTCGCAGAGACGACCCCGACGGCGAGTGAGCCCCGCTGCTCGAACGGGCTGCCGATCGCGGCCACCGGCTCGCCGACGTCCACGCTGTCGGAGTCGCCGAGCGGCAGCGGCCGGAGCGAATGCGCGGAGGGGTCGACCCGCAGCACGCCGACATCGTCGAAGAGGTCCCACCCAACGAGCTCGGCGGGCACCCGATCGCCATCCGAAAAGCCGACGTAGACACGGCGGGCGCTGACGAAGTCGCCGCCGGAGCCCGCGTTCGTCACGACGTGGGCGCTCGTCAGCACGTAGCCCTCTCTCGAGGCGACGAGGCCCGACCCTTGCGCCGCGTGCTCTTCGCCGCCGGGCCCGAAGAAGGAGTAGATGGTCACGACGCCCGGCGAGCGCGCCGCGTAAATGCGCGCAGGCTCGAAGCGTCCGGGGCGCAACTCCACCGAGGCGGGCGAATCAGTGTCGCCGGCCGCCACCTCGCTCACGACCACAGCTTCGGGAGCGCCTTCGTCGCCTACCTCCCCGAGCAGGTAGACGAGGCTGCCGCCCACAAGCGCGGAGGCGAAGGCCACGGCGATGACGAGCAGTAGGCGCATCGGGAGGTGACTCTAGCGGCCGGGTACCGTCCATCCGACTCTGTGTTTACAGTGTGGCCAACATGCCAACCGACGACGAGCTCGCCTAGTTCTGTTGCCTACACACCTGCGAGACGACTGATCGCGTCCGGGCCTCCGGCGAGCCTTGTGGTCGACCAAGACCCAGCTCGCACAGGAGGCCCAGATGCATGATCGAGTGTGCCCGCCCCGGCGGATGCGTTTCTCC
>JBHEMZ010000067.1:0-29759 GCA_046262315.1 Gaiellaceae bacterium | reverse complement strand
GGAGAAACGCATCCGCCGGGGCGGGCACACTCGATCATGCATCTGGGCCTCCTGTGCGAGCTGGGTCTTGGTCGACCACAAGGCTCGCCGGAGGCCCGGACGCGATCAGTCGTCTCGCAGGTGTGTAGGCAACAGAACTAGTCCGGCTTCCCAGCGCCGGGAGCGTAGTGGCGATACGATCCGCTTCGCGCCTCGAGAGCCCGAGGGTGGCGACCACGAGGTCACCGGGGCTCCCGAATAGCATGGAGCGCCGCGTCCGCGCCAGGAATCGCCGCCGCCTCTCGAAGGGCCGCCTCGACCAGTTCGTCGGGCTCGGCTCGTGAAGGCGGGGCCTCGTCCGGCTGTACGTGAACATCCCGGCGCGGAAGTTGCTCCGTCCGTTTCCTGGCGGGGACAGTATCTGGGTAATGTGTCACCGCGCTCGCTAGGTCGGCGGCCATGGCGTGCGCCATGACGACTTCGCGCGGATCTCGCGTGGTCTCCGTGAGCCTCAGCGGCCGGGCAAAGCCCGGCCCGGCGAGTGTCGTGTGAAAGACCAGGCGGCGGTTCGACTCCTCGTCTTCGAGCGGACGCACCGGCGAAGATGCCGCCGTGGACGAAGGACTGATCCTGCTTCTCGTCGGCGCTGTGCTGGCGGCGAGCATCCTCGTCGCACTAGGGGCGTCCCGTGCGGGCGTCCCGTCGCTTGTCGCGTTCCTAGCGCTCGGAATGGTGCTCGGATCGGACGGGCCGGGCGGGATCGAGTTCGACGACGTAGAGCTCGCGCGCGCGGTAGGCGTCGTCGGCCTCGCCGCCATCCTCTTCGAGGGCGGCCTCTCGACCTCGTGGCGCCGGCTCCGCCAGGTCGCCGTCCCAGCCGCGCTGCTGAGCACGGTCGGCGTCGCCGTGAGCGCCGTTTCGACCGGCGTCGCAGCCTACCTCCTCTTCGACCTTTCATGGCTTGAGTCGGTCCTACTCGGCGCAGTCGTTGCCTCGACGGACGGGGCTGCCGTCTTCGCCACGCTCCGGTATACGAGTATCCGGCGCCGGATCGCGCGCACGTTGGAGGCGGAAACGGGCGGCAACGACCCGATGGCCATCGCGCTCACTATCGGCCTAATCGAGTGGATTCAGGAACCGGCGTTCGGGTTTCGCGACCTCGCGCTGCTCGTCGTTCAACAGCTCGGAATCGGCCTCGTCGTTGGCCTGGCCCTGGGTGCCGCTGCAATGTGGACGTTCGCGCGCATTCCGCAGGCGATCGGTGCGTTCGCTCCGGTTGCGTCAGTCGCTGCGGGCGCGCTCTCGTTCGGCGCGGCGGACATCGTGGGCGGCAGCGGCTTCCTCGCCGTCTACCTCGTCGGCCTCGCCGTCGGCAGTACGCCGTCCCGGTACCGCCGGCAGCTGGTCGCCTTTCACGAGGGCCTCGCTTTCCTCGCGCAGGTGGCGATGTTCGTCGTGCTCGGACTGCTCGTTTTCCCCCGCGACTTGCCGGGCGTCGCACTTTCCGGCCTCCTGCTCGCCGCTCTCCTCGTACTCGTCGCGCGCCCGGCAGCGGTCTGGGTTTCGACCGCGTTCAGCGACTTCACCGCGCACGAGCGCGCGCTCCTCGGCTGGGCGGGACTGCGCGGAGCGGTGCCGATCGTGCTGGGCACATTCGTGCTCTCCTCAGACATCGGGAGCCGCGAGACCATCTTCAACGCGGTGTTTTTCGTCGTTGTCGTCTCAACGCTTATCCAGGGGACGACGCTCGAGCGCCTCGCCGAGCGGCTCGGGGTCGTGTCGCCCGGGCCGGCGATCGTCCCGCCGCCGCTCGAGGTGGATGCGCTCGGCTCGCTTGAGCTCGTTGACTTCGCGGTCGCGTCGGATCATTCGATCGCCGGTGCCGCCGTCCGCGAGCTCGGGCTGCCACGCACCGCGCTCGTCGCGGTAGTCGCGCGCCAGGGCGAGACGATTCCGCCTCGTGGGAGCACCGTGGTCAGACCCGGCGATCGCCTTTTTATTCTCGTGCCACGCTCGAGGCGCGCCGACCTCGAGGACGTGTTCGCGCGCTGGCGCCGACGCATCTGAGGGCTACGGTCGGCATCGTATGGCGCGCCGACAGGACCGTCCGCGGGGGCTCGGTCGTCATCACCCGAGGCGACCGTTTCTCGGAGCGACGTGAACCAAGCACGGCGTCGATAACGGATTGTCGGATAGGTTCCGACCCGCGTCGTTCCCTCGCTGCGCGGGCTCGTGTTTCGACGCGCGTCCGCACGTGCTCCCACTGCCAGGTTCCACGACCTCATCCGCGCAAGGTTCGACTCGCGCCAGTGCGCGCGAGTCACGCCTACATCCGCGCGATTTTTGCGCGGTCATCGGGAGCGGCAGGCCAAGCCCGTCGGCCGACGGCGAATTTCGTAATCCAAGGACCGGCCCCGGTCCCGCTGACGGAGCCGCGCCCCACGCGCCGGATTCCGCGCTGCGATTCGGGAGCCGCGCAGCGGGCAGACTGCCGCCGTGACGTTCTTCCGCGTGCGCACGTACCTGGGCTCGAGCCTCTGGTTCGTCCCGATCCTGTGCGTGCTCGCCGGGGCAGGGATGTCGTTTGCAACGATTGCGCTCGATCGCACCTTCGGCGGCTCGCTGGTACCGCGCAGCCTTTCCGGCGACCCGGACGCAGCGCGCGCGATCCTCACGACGGTTGCTGCCTCGATGGTCACGTTGACCGGTCTCGTCCTCACCATCACGATGGTCGTCGTCCAGCTCGCCGTCGGCCAGTTTTCGCCCCGCGTGCTGCGCAAGGTCATCCACGACCGCCCCAGCCAGCTCGCGATCGGAGTCTTCGTCGCCACGTTCGCCCACGCGATGCTCGTGATGCGCGAGGTACGGGGCGCGAGTGGGGACGACGAGGGCTACGTGCCCGGGCTCGCGATCGTGGTCGCCTTCGTGCTCATCATCGTGAGCATCATGGTGCTCGTCTCCTACGTGCACCACATCGGCCAGTCGCTGCGCGTCGCGGCGATCATTCAGTCGGTGGGGGACGAGATCCGCGAGCGCATCG
The DNA here is from genome assembly GCA_046262315.1 of Gaiellaceae bacterium. GTDB lineage: Bacteria > Actinomycetota > Thermoleophilia > Gaiellales > Gaiellaceae > JACVRM01. The sequence goes on along the minus strand of JBHEMZ010000067.1, from coordinate 26,740 downwards.
ACGAGCTATATCCCCGTCAGCCATCGGCGAGCGACCCGAACGAGGAACAGCCCGCCGGCGAGCCAGATCGCATCCTCCCCGCGCCGACTCACGGCGTGATCTTTCGGGTCGACGCCGACGATCTCGTGGAAGTAGGGCGCGCAGCCGACGCGGTGATCGTCCTGCTCCGCAGGCTCGGCGACTTCGTTCCCGAAGGGGCTCCGCTCTTCGCGGTCTACGGCGACGGGTCAAGGGTGGACTCCGAAGCCCTCGACCAAGCGGTGGCGTTGGGGCCGGAGAGGACGCTCCATCAGGACATCTCCTACGGCTTCCGCCTGCTCGTCGATGTGGCGGAGCGCTCGCTCTCGGAAGCGATCAGCGATCCCACCACCGCCACTCAGGCAGTCGATCGCCTCCACGACTGCCTGCGCCAGTTGGTCACGCGCCCGTTTCCCACAGGCCTCCACGCGGACGAGGCTGGACGGCTACGCGCGGTCATTCCGGCGCTTTCCTGGGAAGGGTACGTCCACCTCGCGCTGGACGAGATCCGTCAGCGTGCGACCGGGTCGATTCAGGTGACACGTCGGCTCAGGGCAATGCTCGATGACCTTGTCGAAGCGGCGCCGCCCGACCGGCGCGCCCCACTTGAGAAGCAGCGGCGCCTGCTCGAAGCGGCCGCCGAGCGGGAGTTCGACGACGAGGAGGACGTCGCGTTCGCGATCGAGCCGGACCAGCAGGGCATCGGATCTGGCGCGAACACCCTGGTCGGACCCCGCTAAAGAGGTGAGCGTCGATGACGCAGGCCCGCTGACCCGGGTGCCGATGACGTTCGAGACGGTCGATCAGATCGGTCTGGCGGTCGGGGACGGGGAAGAGGGGATCGACCACAGTGGCGCCACGATGCCGAGCTGGGCGGTTGAGGACGTCGCGTTCCGGGACGATCCTCACGGACGGCGCCGGCAGGGCCGACCCCTGCTGTGGCAGATTCCGGCCCGATGACGAGGAGCCGTTTGCCAAACCCGAACGAAGGGCTTTCACTCGCTTAGCCCACCCCTGGGTCGGGCGCTCCTAGGCTCGGGCTCGTCCCGACTACCGAGGAGGAAACGACGTGAAGAAGAAGCTCATCTCGCTGCTGCCGGTGCTCGCGCTGGCCGCCGCGTTCGCGGCTCCCAGCCCCGCCGCCGGCACCGCTCAGAAGGTCGCCGTCAAGGAGACCAACTTCAAGATCAAGCTCTCGGCTGTCCCTCGCGCCGGCACCGTCAAGTTCGTGGTCACGAACGTGGCCGGCATCCCCCACGACTTCCGTTTGAAGGGCGGCGGCCTCAACCTCAAGTCCAAAATGCTCGCCGGCGGTTCGAAGGCGACGCTGACGGCCAGGCTCAAGAAGGGCGTGAAGTACCAGGTCTGGTGCGGCGTCAGCGGTCACGCGACAGCGGGCATGAAGACGAGCTTCGTCGCCCGCTAGGCCGGGGTCGGATCCCGCGGCCGGGCACGCCCCGGCCGCAGGAACTCCCTGCAAATGCCCGTACACTGCCCGCATGGCTCCCGGTAGGCCCACCGTCCTGCTCGTCGACGACGAGACCTCGATCACGCAGCCGCTTGCGGAAGCGCTCGAGCGCGACGGCTTCGAGCCGCGGGTCGCTGGCACTGCGGCCGAAGCGCTCGAGCTGGCGCGCACGGTTCAGCCCGATCTCGTGCTGCTCGACCTCATGCTCCCGGACGGCTCCGGGTGGGACGTCTGCCGCGAGCTCCGCGCGAGCTCGAACGTTCCGATCATCATGCTGACCGCGCGCGGCGAGGAGGCGGACCGGATCGTCGGGCTCGAGCTCGGAGCCGACGACTACGTGGTCAAGCCGTTCAGCGCCCGCGAGGTCGTCGCCCGCATCCGTGCCGTGCTGCGACGTGCCGGCGCCGCCCGCGAAGGGCCCGCCGACGGCGCCATCGAGCTCGGCGACCTCCAGCTCAACCCCGCTGCGCGAACTGCGGCGCAGGCCGGCCGGCCGGTCGAGCTGTCCCGCAAGGAGTTCGACCTACTGCACATGCTCATGCGGCATGCGGGCGCGGTCGTAAAGCGCGAGAAGCTGATCGAGGAAGTCTGGGAGACAACCTGGTTCGGCTCCACGAAGACGCTCGACCTGCACGTCGCGTCGCTGCGGAAGAAGCTGCGCGACGCCCCGTCGACGCCGCGTTACATCCACACGGCGCGCGGCGTCGGCTTCCGCTTTGCCTCCGCGGACGAGCTCTCGGCCCGGCGCTGATGGGCCTGCGCGGCCGTCTCGTCGCAGCGTTCGCCTACGTGCTGCTGCTCGTGATCGTCGCGGTCGTGCTGCCGCTCGCGCTCAACCTCGAGCGCCGCGCCGAGGCCGAGGCGAAGGCCCACGCAGAGTCCCAGGCACACGTGATCGCGGCCTCGGTCTCGGGGCGACTCAAACAGCGCGGCGAGCTCCAGCGGGTGACGAACGACGCTGCCGCGGATCTCGGAGGTCGCGTGATCATCGTGGGGCGGCGGGGCAAGCTGCTCGCGGACTCGGCGGGCAGCGGCCTGCGCGGGACGTCCTACCGCAGCCGTCCGGAGATCACCGCCGCGCTCACGACGGGCAAGACCGTCCAGGAGCGGCGGCGGAGCGATTCCCTCGGTGGGCAGGAACTGCTCGTGACCGCGGCACCCGTGATGCTGGAAGGCAAGCCGACGGGCGCCGTCCGCGTCACGCAGAGCTTCGACGCCATTCGCGACGCCGGGCGACGCGGCGTAAAGCCCGACGCCGGTCAGTCCGGCGGCGACGAGGCCGGCGAGACCGACCGCGATCACCTTGAAAGCGCCTGAGAACGTCATCGGCGGCCGATGGTAGCCGTGCCTGGGTTAAGCCGGGGGCAAGCCTTCGCCAGGCTCCGGCAAAGCTTCCGCGCGCGGCAGAAGTAGCTCGAATCGCGCCCCGCCCGCACCAGGCAAGGTTGCCCCTGCCCGCCCTCCCCAGCGCCGCGCCACGCTGTCGACGATGGCCAGGCCGAGACCCGTGCCGTCCGTGCCCACCCCAGCGCTCCCGCGGTAGAAGCGCTGGAAGACGCGCTCGCTCTCCTCCGGTGCGAGGCCGGGCCCCTCGTCGGCGACGGCGAGAGACGCCCACGTGCCGTTCGCGCGCCACTCCAGCCTGACCGGCGTCCCCGGTGGCGAGTAGTTGAGCGCGTTCTCGATCAGATTGTCGAGCGCCATTGCCAGGTCCTCGCGAGAGGCGCGCACGACCGCCTCTCCGCCGCCGGCGACCACGAGCTCGTGGCCCGCTCGACGGGCGGGACCCGCCCAGCGTGCGGCCGCCTCCGCGGCGACCCGCGAGAGCTCCACGGGCGCGCCCGGGCCTGGGTCTCCTCCCTCGCGCGCGAGCGCGAGCAAACCGTTGAGGAGGCGGGCGAGCCGCTCCGTCTCGGCCTCCGCCGCTTGAAGCTCGAGCTCGGGGTCACGGGCCTTGAATGCGGCCCCCTCCAGCCGTAGCCTCAGTCCCGTCAGCGGCGTGCGCAACTGGTGAGAGGCGTTGGCCACGAACTCGCGCTGCGCCGAGAGCACGCCGGCCAGGCGGCCGGTCATGTCGTTGAACGCTCCGGCCAGCTCTCGCTGCTCGCGCGGCCCCTCGACCGCCGCGCGCGACTCCAGGTCGCCGCCGGAGATGCGATGTGCGGTTTCGGCCAGGTTGCGGAGCGGGCGCGCCAGAGATCCGGCCACCAACCAGGCCGCCAGGAGCCCGAGCACCAGCGCGACTCCGCCGAAGCCGACCAGCGCGAGAGCGTCGTGCCGCGCAACTCCGTCGGCCTGCCGGCCACCAGCATCCGGCAGAGTGGCGAGCTCGCACCGCGCGAGGCCGCAGATCGTGGCTCCCGAGCCGATGTAAGGCGAGAGGACCGCCGTGGCGAAGATCCCCGCGGCGGCGACAACGACAACCGCTCCGGCTCCTCCGCGAGCTCAGGCCCCTCGGGCTCGCCGACGAAGAGCGACGAGGGCGGAGGCACCTCCGATGCGAGCGGCTCCCCCAAGGCCGACGACCGTGGCGGCATGCGTTCCGGCAGAACCCCAGGCGGGTCCGGCGACACGACGACGACGACCTCCGACACAACCACGACTACCACTACTAGGTCAGCGTCCAACTCGGCCTCTGGCAGCTCGGCCTCTGGCAGCTCGGGCTCTGGCAGCTCGGGCTCAGGCGGCTCGGATTCTGGCTCGGGAGGCGGCGGTTCAGGCGGGGACGGCGACGAGGATCCACCCGACTTCCCGGACGACTGATGCGCATCTCGTCCCCTGTGCGCGCCGGCGCGGCGCCTCGCCTTGCTCGCTTTTGCTCGCAGGCGGTAAGCGCGGCCTAGCGCGCGCCGGTCAGCGGCGCATGCCGAAGTCGGCGGTGACGATCGCGACCCGCTCTCCGCCGAACGCACCCGGCGCTCCGGTGGCCCGGACTGCGCCGAAGCCGACCTCACGCCACTTCCCGAGCAGGTTTCGCCGGTGCGGCGGGCTCGAGAGCCACAGGCGCAGGACGGTGCTTGCCGCCAGGTCGTGCGAGCCGCGCACGAGGTTCTCGCCGACGACGTACTCGCGCCACCAGCGCGGTCGCAGGTAGAAACGTTCCACCCGCATGTTGAAGGGCGTTCCGTCCGCCGAGCTGTGACCGAAGAACCCGCCCTGGGCCATCGCGCGGGAGTGGAACCGGGCCGCCGCTGCAAGCGCGGGCGAGCGGCGTAGCGGACGCATCCGGTAGCGCGCCCGCAAAACGTTCAGCTGCCGGAGGAGATCGAGCTCGAGGTCGCCTGCTGACGCGATCCCGGCGGCTCGCCGGCCCGCGTCCGGGGTGCGCTCTTGCAGCGCCCCCACGTCGCGGCGCAGGGCCGCGTCGGCACTGCCGGCCAGCAAGAGCGCAGCCAGGAAGAGGGCCGCGAGGGCCGGAATCCCGACAAACGAAGAATGGCTACGCCCTGATGGTGGGAACACGATGAAAGAGGAACGACGGGAGACTCGACCCTATGAAAGATCCACCGGACCTGCAACCGATAACCGTGCCGAGAGATCCCGCGAATGGGCCGGGTGGCCTAGGCCCGGATCACGACGGGTGCGCCCAGCGGAACCGTTTGCATGAGAGCGCGCAGATCTTCCTCTGGCGCGTGCAGGCAGCCGGCCGAGGAGGCACTCCCGACTGGCTCACCGGCGGGCGCGCCGTGGATCGCGAGGCGATCGCCGCCAGACCAGCCCGCGGGCAGGTTCGGCTGGCGACCGGACAGCGCCAGAATGCAGCAGCCGTAGGCGGCGCTGAAGCGCGGCCCGGACAGCTTGTCGGTGATGGCGAAGCGCCCGGTGGGCGTGGTCGAACCCGCCGCGCCGATGGTGACCCGAACACGGCGGAGCAGCCGGTCGCCCCGCCGGAGCGCGAGCGTGTGCGAAGAAAGGTCGACTTCGAGCGCGATGCGAGTCGCGGCTAGCCGCAGCGCGTGTGCGCGCGAGTCCACCCAGCCGAGCCTGCCCTCCGGGAGCTCCGGCAACGTCACTCCGAGCCAGCGACCGCGACGGCGCACCACTCCCAGCGCACGCGGCGAGCCGAACTCGGTCCGGTCGCCGAGCACCTTGCTGACGGGACCGCCGGCAACCGAGTGGACGGTCACGCGCGCACCCGACACGACCCGTGCCACGAGGCTCCCGGGCTTGGGCGCGGAGCGAGGCTGCACCCGAGCGACACGAGGGACCGAGTCGGCGCGCGGCGAATGGGCCACGACTGCTGGCTGCGCTCCGGACTCCTGCCGGACCGGCGGGCGCAGCGCGAGCGAGGCGGCGAGCGCGGCGAGCGCGACCGGAAGTGCAGCCAGAGGCCAGACCTCCCGAGCCATACAGCCCGGATCGGCACCCCCATCTCACCTGGCATCACCCGAATGGGTGAACCGGGTCGGCGGGCGGGGCGAACAACGCTCGTCCACCCCGTACCAACCGAGAGGAGTGAGATGAGGAGGAGGCTACTGGTCAGCGTGCTCGTGATCGCTGCCGGCGCCCTCGCAATCGTGGCCGCGCTCGTACGCGGGCCCGGCCCCGAGGGAGCAAGCGCCGCCAGCCACCGCGAGGCACCGCTGATCTCGCTCGACCCGTCCGCGGACATTACGGACTTCTTCATGTTCCGCAGCTACGAGTCGGGCCAGAGCGACAAGGTCGTTCTGATCATGAACGTCCAGCCAGGCGAGGAGCCGAGCGCGGGGCCGAACTACTACAACTTCGACCCCAACGTCCGCTACTCGTTTGGCATCGACAACAACCGTGACGGAAGCAAGGACATCACGCTCGACTTCCGCTTCAAGCAGGAGATCCGTGGTGTCGTTGACGCGCTCGGGCTGCCGCTGTCCTACGTCGGCGGCGTGCCGCCCGCAACGGGCAGCATCATCCCGCCGATCACGAAGCTCGACGGCCCGGGCTCGGAGGGCCTCGGCCTGCGGCAGAAGTACTCGGTGACGATGACGTCGGCCGGCCCGTTCAACTCACAGCGGAACGAGACCCTCGCCGAGGGCCTCATCGCCGTGCCGTCGAACGTCGGCCCACGCACGATGCCGGACTACCCGGCGCTGGCCGCCCAGGGCATCAACGACCTGGGGAACGGCGTCCGCGTCTTCGCAGGGCAGCGCCAGGATCCGTTCTACATCGATCTCGGCGCGGTCTTCGACACGCTCAACTTCCGGCGCGCAGTGCCGCTGCTGAGCGATGCCGAGGACGCAAACGACAACCTGAACCCGTTCGGCGTGGACATGCTTTCCGGGTTCAGCGTCCACACGATCGCCATCGAGCTGCCTGCGAGCATGCTCACCTCGGACAGCCGCAACGCTGCGCAGACCTCCCAGCCCAAGCTTGGTGGTTACGCGTACACGAGCCGGCCCGACGTCAGCGTTCGCAGCTTCCCAGGCGTCGCCACGAGCTTCGTGCAGGTGCAGCGGCTCGCGAACCCGCTCATCAACGAGCTCATCATCGGGACGAAGGACAAGGACAGGTGGAACACCCTTCGGCCCGAGCAGGAGTACGAGTTCCTGGACTACTACCTGAACCCGCGCCTGGCCCTCGCCCTCGAGCTCGTCTTCGGAGCTCCCGCGGCGAAGTCCGGCCGGCAGGATCTGGTCGACGCGCTCCTGAAGTACGCGCCCGGCGACCAGGCTGTCTCGGAGCTGATCCGGCTCGACCTGGGCGTTGCCCCGAAGCCGCTCGCACAGCAGAAGCGGCTGACCGTGCTGGCAGGCGACAACGCCGGCTGGCCCAACGGGCGGCGACCGCGTGACGACGTGACCGACATCGCCGTGCGACTCGTCGGCGGCCCGACCTACATCGCGGTCAAGGCCGGCGACGGCGTCAACATCGATGATGCAGCGCTTCCGGAGACGTTCCCGTTCCTCGCCAATCCGGCGGACGGGCGGAACCGGCAGCCGACCCCGCACATCAACCCCTAGGGACGAGGGAGTGCTGGGACGTATCACCCTTGCAGTGACGGCGGCGGCGCTGGCCGCCGCCGTCCTGCTGCTTGGGGGCGTGCTGAGGGAGACCGCTCCGGAGCGCGCCGGCGCCGCAAAGCCTCCCGCTGCACTGCTTGGCGGGAGTACGGAGGCGCAGGTGCTCGCGCTCCAGGCACAGGTTCGTGCGCGGCCGGACGACGCGCGCTCGCTCGCTCGCCTCGGGCTCGCGTACGAGCAGCGGGCCCGCGAGACCGCCGACTCCGCATACCTGACGAAAGCGGACGGCGTGCTACGGCGCGCGCTCCGGCTCGCTCCGCGCCGTCCCGAGGCGACAATAGGCCTCGGCTCGCTCGCACTCTCACGACACGACTTTCGCCGGGCGCTCGCGCTCGGCCGCCGCGCCCGCGTGCTCGCACCGGAGGCCGCGGAGCCGTACGCGATCGCCGGCGACGCGCTCGTCGAGCTCGGCCGGTACGACGAGGCTTTCGCCACCTTCGACGAGCTGGCGGCGGACGCACCGGGCGTCGCCGCGTACGCACGCATCGCCTACGGACGCGAGTTGCTCGGCAACCGCCGTGGAGCGATCGAGGCCATGAAGCTCGCAGCCACCTCCGCGCTCGGCCGACCGGAGGCGTCCGCGTGGACGCGCGTCGAGCTCGGCAAGCTGCTCTTCGGCTCGGGACAGCTCGGCGCCGCTGCGCGCAGCTACCGCGCCGCGCTGCGTGTCTTCCCGGGCTATCCGTACGCGCTCGACGCGCTCGCCCACGTCGAGGCGGCTAGCGGCCGCTACAGGCGCGCGGCGTCGCTAGCGCGGCGGGCGGTCGCGGCCGTGCCGCTGCCGCAGTTCATCACCACCCTCGGCGACGTGCTGTGGGTGAGCGACCGGCGGGCACAGGCGCGAGAGCGGTACGCGCTCGTCGGCGCCGTGGAGCGCCTGCTGCGCGCGAACGGCGTACGCGCGGATCTCGAGATCGCGCAGTTCTACGCCGACCACGGCGTACGCCTGCCCCATGCTCTCAGGCTGGCCCGCAAGGCACGCGCGGCGCAGCCGGGCATCGAGGGCGACGACGTGCTCGCCTGGACGCTGGCGCGGAACGGCCGTTGCGGCGACGCGCTGCACTGGTCGCAGCGGGCGCTGCGGCTCGGGACGCAAGATGCGGTCAAGCTCTTCCACCGCGGCATGATCGAGCGCTGCGCGGGTCACCAGGCCGAGTCGCGCCGCTGGCTGCGCCGCGCGCTTTCCCTGAACCCACACTTTTCGCTCCTCTGGAGCCCGGTCGCAAGGAGGCTTGCACGATGAAGCGGCTCGCTGTCTTGCTCGTCCTCCTAGCCGCAGTCGCAGCCCCTGCGAGTGCGGACGCGCATCCGCTCGGGAACTTCACGGTCAACCGCTACAGCGAGGTCATCGCAGCCGGTGACCGCGTCTACGTGCTCTACGTGCTCGACATGGCGGAGATCCCGACCTTCCAGGCGCGCCGCGACGGCGTCGACGCGCGCACGTACGCGCGCCTGATCGGCACCCGGCTAGATCTGCGGGTCGGCGGTCGGCGGGCTGCGCTCACGCCTGTCGCGCGCTCGCTGCGCTTTTCCAAGGGTTCAGGCGGGCTGAATACGATGCGGCTGGAGGTGCTCTACGCGGGGCCGCGCCTGGACGGGCGCGCCCGTGTCGAGCTCCACGACCGCAACTACGCGAGCCGGATCGGCTGGCGCGAGGTCGTGGCCCGCGCAGACGGCGGCGCCCGGCTCTCGTCGTCATCCGCACCCTCCCGCAGCTCGAGCGAGCGGCTGCTCAGCTACCCGAAGGATCTGCTCAAAAGCCCGCTCGACGTGGCCGGCGCATCACTCGTCGTCGATCCCGGCCCGGCCGGGGCGGCGCCCCCCACGCTCGCCGGGGATGCGGGCGCGGATCACGGCAATGGAGGCGGCGGCGGCTTCGCGGCGCTCGTGGAGCGCGACTTCGGGCCGCTCGGGCTCCTCGCCGCGCTGGCGGTCGCACTCTTCTGGGGCGCGGCGCACGCGCTCTCCCCCGGCCACGGCAAAGCGATCGTGACCGCGTACCTCGTCGGCAGCCGCGGCCGCCCCCGCCACGCGTTCGCGCTCGGCGGCATCGTCACGGTCACCCACACGATCGGCGTGTTCGCCCTCGGCCTGGTCACGCTCGCGCTCTCGCAGTTCATCGTCCCCGACCAGCTTTATCCCTGGCTCGGGCTCGTCTCGGGGCTGCTCGTGGTCGGCATCGGGGCGTCCGTGCTGCGCGCCCGCCTGCGCCGCAGCGGCGCGCGTCACGACCATCACGACCACGAGCACGAGCACGAGCACGAGCACGGGCACGGGCACGGGCACGGGCACTCGCACGTCCCGAGCGAGCCAGGCTGGCGCGGCCTCGTTGCGATCGGCATCTCGGGCGGCCTTCTGCCCTGTCCCTCCGCGCTCGTGGTGCTCCTGGCAGCCATCTCGCTACACAAGGTGGCGCTGGGGCTTCTGCTGATCGTGGCCTTCAGCACCGGCCTGGCGGCGGCCGTGACCGGCATCGGCCTGGTGGCGCTGCTCGCCCGCCGCGCCTTCCAACGCGTCAACTTCGACGGCCGCGCCGTGCGGCTGCTGCCGTCGCTGAGCGCGTTCGTGATCCTGCTCGTCGGAGTTGCGATGACGGCGCGCGCAGTCCCCGGCGTGCTCTAGCCCGCGCGCGTCTTCCAGTCATCGATCCGATCCGTTCCGCTGAGCGGCGCGCGGCACCCGCAGACGGCGAGAGGCGGCCCGTGGAGCCGCCTCTGGCCTTGACCCCGTCTCGCGTCCGGAGCGCGTGTGGCTGCGGCCCCCCACGCGTTCACCGGGGCGGGGCCACTCTGGACATCGACCGGCTGACGGGTTTCTCGATCCCTGCAACGAGTGGTGGTCGCAGGTCCCGTACACTGTGGCCTCGTGGAGCTCGTCTTCATGATGCTCATCCTGAAGCTGCCGATCATCTACCTGGTCGGCGTCTGCTGGTGGGCGATCCGGGCCGAGCCGAAGCCGCTCGAACCCGCCTTGCTGCCCGTCGAGGCCCCTTCAAGGCCGCGGCCGTCCGCCGATCGCTCGCCCGGCTCAGCGCGCGGCCGCCCGCACGGCCGCCGCCCGCCGCGCAAGCCGTCCGGGCCGCGCGTGGCCGTCGTCCGGGCTGAGCGCCGCGCGTGAACGAGACGCTCGAGGCCGGCCGGCGCGATCACCCCGCCGAGGTGGTCGCCGGCGTGATGGCCACCGCCGCACTCTTCGCCGGCGCGATCGCGATCGTCTACCGGCCCGTGCGCATCTCACCGATCGCGCTGATCGTGGCGCTGATCGCGGTCGGCATCGGCGGTCGGCACTCCCGCCTTGCGTCGCTTGCCGTGGGCGTCGTGAGCGCGGGCTGGGTGCTTGGGATGGTCTACGCCATCCTGACCGAAGAGCCGCTCTGGTAACCGTCCCGGCCGCCCTCGCAGCCTTGCCCTCGCTGCTAGAAAGGAAGGGACGATGCGCGACGTCGACGCGCTGAACTCCGGGTACGCGGGCCAGCTCCTCGAGCAGTACCTCGAGAACCCCGAGGCGGTTCCGCCGGAGTGGCGCGCGCTTTTCGAGCGCGGCGACGGCGCGCTCGCGACCGCTTTGCCGGGACTCGGGCGGCTGCTCGAGCGAAACGGGAGCGACGGGCTCACACCGGCCGCGGCACCCATCACCCCGATTCCCACGTCCGACGGGACGCTGCTCGGCGCCGTGGCGGCCGCGATGGCGCTCGTCAAGGCTCACCGCACGCACGGCCACCTCGCCGCCCGGCTCGACCCGCTCGGCTCGGCGCCGCGCGGCGACCCGGCGCTCGACCCCGACCGCCTCGTGCCGCGGCTGACGCCCGAGCTCCAGGCGCGGGTGCCGGCGTCCGTCCTGCGGGTGCACGTTCCGGGCGACACGCTCGCGGATGTCCTCCCGCGCCTGCGCGATACGTACTGCGGGACGATCGCCTACGAGATCGAGCACATCGACGACCACGAGCAGCGCGTTTGGCTTCGCCACGCAATCGAGTCGGGCCGCTTCCGGCAGCCGCTCTCGGCGGACGAGAAGCGACGGCTGCTCGAGTGCCTCACCGAGGTGGAGGGCTTCGAGCTCTACCTGCGCAAGACCTTCCTCGGGCAGAAGCAGTTCTCGATCGAGGGCCTGGACATGATGGTGCCGATGCTCGACGAGGCGATCGGGCTCGCGGCGCAGGACGGTGCGCGTCAGATCGTCATGGGGATGGCGCACCGCGGGCGCCTGAACGTGCTCGCGCATGTGGTCGGACGCCCGTACGACGCGATCCTGCGCGAGTTCGAGGGCGAGCGGACGATCGAGGCGGTCGTCGTGCACCCAGAGGGCGGCACGGGCGACGTCAAGTACCACCTCGGCATGCGCTCGAAGCGGGCGACGTCGAGCGGCGAGATCGACGTGACGCTGATGGCGAACCCGAGCCACCTCGAGTACGTCGACCCGGTCGCGGAGGGACGCACGCGCGCGGAACAGACCGACCGCACGACGCGCGAGGCACACCATGACCCGTCGCGCGCGCTCTGCATCCTGATCCACGGCGACGCCGCATTCCCGGGCGAGGGCATCGTCGCGGAGACGCTCAACCTCGCTGACCTGCCGGGCTACACGACCGGCGGGACGCTCCACATCATCGCCAACAACCAGGTTGGCTTCACCACCGACCCCGAGGAGGGCCGCTCGACGTACTACTCGAGCGACCTGGCGAAGGGATTCGACATCCCGATCGTCCACGTCAACGCCGACGACCCGCCCGCCGCGCTCGCCTCGATCCGCCTCGGCCTCGCATACCGCGAGCGCTTCGGCCGCGACTTCCTGGTCGACCTCGTCGGCTATCGGCGCTTCGGCCACCAGGAGCAGGACGAGCCGGCGTACACGCAGCCACTGATGGCGCAGAGCATCGCCGGGCACTCCCCGGTCGTGAAGCAGTTCGCGGAGTCGCTCCTCGCCGAGGGCCTCGTAACACCCGAGGACATCACACGGCTCGGAGAGCGCGTCGAGCAGCGGATCCGCGAGGCGCACGAGCAGCTCAAGGCGAGCTTCGGCAAGTCGATCCCGGCCAAGTCGCGAGACGAGGTGATCCCGCCGGCCGCGAGGCAGGACGAAGTCGAGACCGCCGTTCCCGCGGAGCGCCTGCGCGAGCTGAACGCCCAGCTCCTCGCGGTGCCCGAAAACTTCACGGTCAACCCGAAGCTGGCGAAGCAGCTCGAGCGGCGCGTCGCCGCGCTCGAGGAGGGCGCGATCGACTGGGGACACGCGGAGGGTCTCGCCCTGGCGAGCCTCATCATCGAGGGCGTCCCTGTCCGCCTGACCGGCCAGGACACCGAGCGGGGCACCTTCTCGCACCGCCATCTCGTCCTTCACGATGTCAAGACGGGCGAGACGTGGGCACCGATTCGCAACCTGCCGGGGGCCACAGCCTCCTGCGAGATCGAGAACTCGCCGCTGTCAGAGGCCGCGGCCCTCGGCTTCGAGTACGGCTACACGACGACTGCCGCCGAGGCACTCGTCCTCTGGGAGGCCCAGTTCGGCGACTTCGTGAACGCCGCGCAGGTGATCGTCGACCAGTTCATCGTCGCGGGCCTCTCGAAGTGGCGGCAGACGTCGAACCTGACGCTGCTCCTGCCGCACGGGTACGAGGGCTCCGGCCCCGAGCACTCGAGCGCGCGACTCGAGCGCTTCCTCCAGCTCGCGGCACAGGAGAACATGACCGTGGCGAACTGCACGACAGCCGGGCAGTACTTCCACCTGCTCCGACGGCAGGCGCTCGCGCGGACCGGCCGGCCGCTCGTCGTCATGACGCCGAAGGCGCTCCTGCGGCTCCGCCAGGCGGCGGCGAGCCTCGAGCAGCTCGCGGAGGGCCGCTTCCAGCACCTGCTCGACGACGGCGAGGCCGACCGCGGGCGGGTGACGAAGCTCGTGCTCTGCTCCGGGAAGCTCTACTACGACATCGTCGGGCACGAGGAGCGCGCAGCGGCCACGCACGTTGCCGTGGCCCGGCTCGAGCAGCTCTACCCGTTCCCGACGGCGCGGGCGCGCGAGCTGTTCGCGTCGTACAGACGGCTCGAGGAGCTCGTCTGGGCGCAGGAGGAGCCGCAGAACATGGGTGGCTACCGCGCGATCCGCCACCGGCTGGAGGAAGCGCTCCCCTCCGGCGTGTCCCTCCGTTACGCGGGACGGCCCTGGCGCGCAAGCCCGAGCGAGGGCTACCCGACCGCCCACCTGCGCGAGCAGGACCGCATCGTCCGCGAAGCCCTGGCGTAGGGGCCGCGCCCCTGGTTCTGCAGGACTCCTGGGACGGGGTCTGGCCTCGATGGGGCCTTGAACAACGATATATGTTTATGTATATCGGTGGTATGTATAGTGGGAGCGGGTAGCCCTCGGCGCCACGAAAGGAGCTCACGATGTCCACCACCAGCACCATCACCTCACCCGGCGAGCTAGCGCAGTGGCTTCGCGAGGCGGCCGAGCGCGAGCAGGCCGTCTCCCTCCTACAGATCGACCTCGACGACTTCGCCATCATCAACACCGAGGCCGGCCGTGAGGTGGGCGACCGAGTCATCGAGGCAGCGTGGTCGGTCGTGCGCGGCGCAGCCGACCCCGAAGGCTGGAGCTGCGCGCGCATCGGCGGGGACGAGTTCGCCGTCGTCGCGCCCGCGCTCTCGTTGGAGCACGCCTTCCTGCGTGCGGAGACCCTGCGCCGCGAGCTGGACGAGGCCCTGGCGGCGGCCCTGCCGGACGGGCTGCGCTGCACAGCGAGCATCGGTGTCGCGAACCTCCCTCGCGACGCCAAGACGGGAGATGAGCTCCTGCGGAAGGCCGACCTGGCGCTCTACTCCGCGAAGGAACAGGGCGGCGACGCGCTCGGGCTCACGCCGGGCGACGACATGGTCCTGCGGTCCTCGTACTACACGGTGGCGCAGCTGGCGCGCCTGCGCTCGCTCGCCGAGCGGCTCGGCAAGAAGGAGGCGGTAGTGCTACGCGAGGCGCTAGACGACCTCCTCCGCAAGTACGACCGCTAGCCGAGGCGCTCGGCGCGGCGGCGCTGGTACGCCTGCTGGACGCTCGCCGCGACAGACGGCCCGCGCTTCGTCGCCGCGTGCAGAATCCGCCGGCGAACGGGCGGCGGCAGGCGCCGCCAGACGTCCCAGGCGGTTAGGACCAAACCGAGCGGTCCCAGGCGCCGGTAGAGCAGGTGACGGACGAGCGGCAAGCCGGCATAGTCGCACATAGCAGCACTTTTCGGTTTACAATCCGCCGCTTGCTGCACCCTACGGAGAGAGGGAAATGCCGGAAACCGTGATTTCGCTGTTCACGGATGTGATCCAGGACCACTTGGAGTTGAAGCAGAAGAACGCGGACCTCGAGTTCGCCATGCCGCTCTCGCGCTATCGCGGGACCGATCCCTTCCAGAACCATCCGCTGTTCAAGACCGAGGAGCAGGCGCGCTTCGAGGACACGCTCGACGGAGGCATCTCGCTCGCCGACGTGGAGCCGGAGCTCGCCGCTGTCCACGCCCATGCAAACGTCGCGGACGAGCCCTCCGCGGGCGACGGCGAGGGGCTGTGGAGTCGCTCCCGGGACTTCGACTGGGGCGACTGACCGCCTCGCTCGCATCGTAGTGGCCGCGTCGCGGCGGGCGTTTCGCGCCCGGCCGGCGCGGCTACAACCCTCTCATCGAACGAACGAGACCAGGAGGGGATTTTGATGCGCAAGTTCGGCTTTCTCGCGGCACTGACCGC
The DNA here is from genome assembly GCA_046262315.1 of Gaiellaceae bacterium. Lineage (GTDB taxonomy): Bacteria > Actinomycetota > Thermoleophilia > Gaiellales > Gaiellaceae > JACVRM01. Next base: position 11,540 of record JBHEMZ010000067.1, on the reverse strand, counting down.
CGGTGTGTATTTCTTCGACCCGCAGAAAGGGGCCAAGCGGCGAAACGCCGCCCGTGATCGCGCTCTCGCGCTCTTCCGCGGCGTCGGCCGCCGCGGCGCGCGGGCCGAGCATGCCGTTGGCGCCGAGGCCAAGGGGGTCGCGCAGCAGGCGCAGCACGTCCGCGAGGAGGAGAAGCCGCAGCCGGACGACGCCACGCTCGCCCACAAGGTCGAGACGGAGATCTTCCGCGACGAGGACGTGCCGAAGGGCCAGATCAACGTCAACGCGGAGAACGGCAAGATCGTGCTGCGCGGCGAGGTCGGCACGCAGGAGATGATCAGCGACCTCGGGGATCGTGCCCGGAGCGTCCAGGGCGTGGAGGAGGTCGAGAACCTCCTCCACGTGTCGGGTACGCCCGCAAAGATGCACCAGTAAGTAGCGGCCACGCGGTAGTTTCGCGAGGTGAGCGCGAACGGCGGGGCCCGCTCGAGGTGAACGGCGGGCCCCCGCTCGAGGCGTACGCGCGGCTCGTCATCGACGTCGGCATCAACCTCGTGCCTGGGCAGGATGTACTCGTCCTCGCGCAGGTTGAGCATGCCCCGCTCGCGCGAGCAGTCGTGCGGGCGGCGTACGAGCGAGGCGCGCGCCACGTCCACGTCCACTACCGCGACCAGCACGTGCGCCGCGCGCGCGTAGATCTCGCACCCGAGGAGGCGCTCGGGTGGACGCCGCCGCACCTGATTCAGCAGGCGCGGGATCTCGGCGAGCGGCAGGGCGCCCTCGTATCGATCGCCGGCGAGCCCGATCCCGAGCTCTTCACCAACTCCGACGGCGCCCGGCTCGCGCGCTCGACGCAGGTCGCCGAGCAAGAGGCCCTGCTCAGCCTGGTCACGGAGGGCCGCGTCAATTGGACTGTCGTGGCGCACCCGACGGAGGGCTGGGCGCAGGCGGTCTTCGGCGAGCCTGACACCCGGCCTCTGTGGGAGGCCGTGGCGCGCGCGGTGCGGCTCGACGAGCCCGACCCTGCGGCCGCCTGGCGCAAGCACATCGAGCGACTCTCCGGGCGGGCGCGGCGGTTCACCTCGTGCGCATTCGACGCGGTCCGCTTTCACGGGCCGGGGACGGATCTCACCGTCGGCCTCCTCCCGGGCGGTATGTGGGAGTGCGCGGCGACGAGGACCGCCTGGGGCCACCCGCACGTTCCGAACATGCCCACCGAGGAGGTGTTCACGTCGCCCGACTGCCGGCGGACAGAGGGCGTCGTGCGCTCCACGCGGCCGCTCGTGTTGCTCGGACAGATCGTCCGCGACATCGAGATGCGCTTCGAGGGCGGCCGCGCGGTGGAGGTATGGGCGTCCGCGGGCGAGGACGTCCTGCGCACGCAGATGGCGACCGACGGCGGCGCCGCGCGGCTTGGGGAGGTCGCGCTCGTGGATTCGGAGTCGCGCGTCGGCCAGACCGGCATCACCTTCTTCGACACGCTGTTCGACGAGAACGCGGCCTCGCACATCGCCTACGGTGAGGGTCTGCCCGAGACGCTCCCCGCAGGGCCGGAGATGTCGTGGGTCGAGCGCGAGGCGGCGGGCCTCAACCACTCGTCCGTGCACACGGACTTCATGGTCGGCGGTCCCGAGGTCGACGTGGACGGCGTGGAGCGCGGCGGCGCCGCCATCCCGATCATGCGCGGCGGCGAGTGGGTGCTTCCTCTGTAGGAACGCCCTACTGTCTCATCGGCGAGGCATCAGCCGAAAGCCCGCAGAAGACTGTCTGCGGAGGGGCTGTCCCTCCGGCGTCGTGCGCTACCCGGTGCCGGACTCGGCCTGCTCGACGCCGGAGGCGTCGAGGCCCCACTGCGCGACCTCGCGGATCGAGACGATCCCGACCGCCTGCTCGTCCACGACGACCGGCAGGTGGCGGAAGCCGTGCTCGAGCATGAGCCGCGCCGCCTCGGCGGCGGATGTGGACTCCGACGCGGTGACGGGATCGGCGGTCATCCACTCGCGCACGCGCGCCTCGCTGGAGTGCACGCGCCCCGCGACCGCCCTGAGGATGTCGCGCTCCGTCAGGATCCCGATCAACCGACCGAAGTCGAGCACCACGGCGGAGCCCACGCCGCGCTCGGCCATCTCCTCGGCCGCCGACCCGAGAGTGTCCTCGGGGGCGACCGCGAGGACCTCGCGCTGCATGATCTCGCCAAGCCGACTCACCGGCCGAGCATAACCGTGCAGGGGCCGAACCGCCATCCGCGCGCGCGCCAGCCGACCCCCTACTAGTCGTCCCCACGCCGCCGCGCCGCTTCTGACCTCACGGGCCTTCGCATGGACCTGTCTTCCCGAGACCCCTCGCGTACGTGCCCGAAGCCTCCTCCCCGCCGCGATCCTATTCGTGGACGGCGCACGCGGGTGAGACGCGATCGCGCCGAAAGCGCACCGGCGAGTCCACAGGCCGGCAGGCGCCGCGCGGGGCTGCGCTACCCTGGCCGTGCGCATGGCCACGAAGCCCGTCGAGCAGCTCGACCGGGTCGTCATCCGCTTCGCGGGCGACTCGGGAGACGGCATGCAGCTCACCGGCATGCGCTTCACGAGCGAGACGGCGCTCCTGGGCAACGATCTCTCGACGCTGCCCGACTTCCCGGCCGAGATCCGGGCGCCTGCCGGCTCGCTGCCCGGCGTCTCCGGTTTCCAGATCCACTTCTCCGACCACGACATCCTCACCCCGGGCGACGCGCCCAACGTGCTCGTGGCCATGAACCCGGCGGCGCTCAAGACCAACCAGCGCGACCTGCCGAAGGGCGGCACGCTGATCGTCAACCGCGATTCCTTCTCGGAGCGCAACCTCAAGAAGGCCGGCTATGAAGAGAACCCGCTCGAGGACGGCTCGCTCGACGAGTTCCATGTCCACGAGGTCCCGCTCACGTCGCTGACGATCGAGGCTCTCAAGGACATCGACGTCACGAAGCCCGAGGCCGAGCGCTCGAAGAACATGTTCGCGCTCGGCCTGATGTCGTGGATGTACCACCGGCCCGCCGAGGGCACGGTCGAGTTCATCCGGCGCAAATTCAAGTCGCGGCCGGAGATTGCGGAGGCGAACGAGCGCGCGTTCAAGGCTGGCTGGGCGTACGGCGAGACGAGCGAGGACTTCGCTGTCACGTACGAGATCAAGCCGGCGCCGCTCAAGCCGGGGACGTACCGCAACATCACAGGCAATCAGGCGCTCGCGCTCGGGCTCGTCGCCGCAAGCGTCAAGAGCGGCCTCGAGCTCTTCCTCGGCGCCTATCCGATCACCCCCGCGTCGGCGCTCCTCGAGGACCTCGCGCGGCACAAGACCTTCGGCATCCGCACCTTCCAGGCCGAGGACGAGATTGCCGCCGTCGGCGCGGCGCTCGGGGCGGCGTTCGGCGGCTCGCTGGCAGTCTCCACATCGAGCGGCCCCGGTGTCGTCCTGAAGATGGAGACGATCGGGCTCGCGATCGCGCTCGAGCTGCCGCTCGTGATCGTGGACGTGCAGCGCGCCGGCCCGTCGACCGGCATGCCGACAAAGCCGGAGCAGGGGGACCTGCTGATGGTCATGTTCGGGCGCAACTCCGAGTCGCCGCTGCCGATCGTCGCCGCGTCGACGCCGGGCGGCTGCTTCGACGCGGCGGTCGAGGCGTGCCGCATCGCGCTCACCTACCGCACGCCTGTCTTCCTGCTCTCGGACGCGTACCTGGCGAACGGCTCGGAGCCGTGGCGGCTGCCGGACGTGGCCACGCTGCCCGACCTGTCGGTCGACTTCACCACGGAGAAGAACCACAACGGCGACTTCTGGCCGTACCGGCGCGACCCCGAGACGCTCGCACGCGACTGGGCGATCCCGGGCACGCCCGGCCTCGAGCACCGGATCGGCGGCCTCGAGAAGCAGGACGGCACCGGGAACGTCTCCTACGACCCGGACAACCACGACTTCATGGTGCGGCTGCGCGCGCAGAAGGTGGCCGGCGTGGACGTGCCCGACCTGGAGGTGGACGACCAGGAAAGAGCGCAGCTGCTCGTGCTCGGCTGGGGCGGCACGTACGGGCCGATCGGCGCCGCCGTACGCCGCGTCCGCGAGGCGGGCGGGAAGGTCGCGCACGCGCACTTGACCCACCTGAACCCGTTCCCGCGCAACACCGCCGAGGTGCTGGCGCGATATGAGCAGGTGCTCGTTCCGGAGATGAACCTGGGTCAGCTCTCGAAGCTCGTGCGCGCCGAGTTCCTCGTCGACGCGGTCGGCTACAACCGAGTCCGCGGGCTGCCGTTCCGCTCGGACGAGCTGGCCGAGGCGATCGAGGGAATGCTGTGATCGGCCAGTTCTCCTACCGCACCACGCGCGACGGCAAGGTGCTCATCGACTGGCAGGGCCGCACGGTGACGACCCTTGCCGGCGAGGATGCTCGCAAGTTCATGTCGCGCGTGCACTCCGTCGACGCCGAAGGGGAACAGCAGCTCCTCGCGCGCGCGACTGGCAACTTCAAGCGGGGAAACGAAAGGTGAGCGGAAAAGAGTTGGAAGCGGACCAGGGCGCGACCCGCCCCGCGAGCGGCAACGGCAACGGCACGCCGCTCGTGCAGCTCACGGCCAAGGACTTCAAGTCGGACCAGGAGGTGCGCTGGTGCCCGGGGTGCGGCGACTACGCAGTGCTCGCAGCGGTGCAGTCGTTCATGCCCGAGCTCGGCATCCCTCGCGAGCGGATCGTGTTCGTGTCGGGGATCGGCTGCGCGTCGCGGTTCCCGTACTACATGCAGACGTACGGCATGCACTCGATCCACGGACGCGCGCCGGCGATCGCGACCGGGCTCTCGGTGTCACGGCCAGATCTCGCCGTCTGGGTCGTGACGGGCGACGGCGACGCGCTCTCGATCGGCGGCAACCACCTGATCCACGCACTGCGTCGCAACGTCAACCTGAAGATCCTGCTCTTCAACAACCAGATCTACGGGCTGACGAAGGGCCAGTACTCGCCGACGTCACCGGTCGGGACGCTGAACCGCACGACACCGATGGGCTCCTTGGATTGGCCGTTCAACCCGCTCTCGCTGGCGCTCGGCGCGGAGGCGACCTTCGTGGCGCGCTCGATCGACACCGATCGCAAGCACCTGACCGGTGTGCTGCGCCGGGCCGCCGCGCACAAGGGCGCCGCCTTCGTCGAGATCTACCAGAACTGCAACGTCTACAACGACGGCGCCTTCGACGCGGTGCGCGAGGACAAGGTGAACGCGAACCGCATCCCGCTCGAGCAGGGGCAGCCGGTGCGCTTCGGGGCCGAGAACGAGCGCGGCGTGATCCAGCGCCCCGACGGCACGCTGGAGATCGTGGACGTAGCCGCGGCCGGCGAGGAAGCGCTACTGGTGCACGACGAGACGCTGGAGGACCCGGCGCACGCGTTCTCGCTGTCCCGCCTGTCGCACACGCCCACGGGCCCGACGCCGATCGGGATCTTCCGGGCCGTGGAGCGCCCGGTGTACGACGACCTGATGGCGGAGCAGCTGGAGCGGGCGAAGGCAGAGAAGGGCGCCGGAGACCTGGAGACTCTCCTCCACGGCGGCGACACCTGGACCGTCGCCTAACCGGCTAAGGGACAGGCTGGCGGCGCGAGTGATCGCGCCGAGCTCGCTCGTTGCGAGCAGGGCGACGGAATGCAGGCGATCGTGATCAGCGTCAGACGAGGCTGTACTCGGCCATCGTCTAGCCGCCTTCTCCTGTCAGGCGGCGACGCAGAGCTTCGAGCATGTGGAGCATGGGGCACCTCCAGGAAGGGGCGTGCAGATCTCACTTCGGCACGCTCCGGCCCGCAGCGCATCCCTCTTTGGGGCAAATGCTTGCCCTGGGCTCTTCGTTGCGGTCGCCGTCGGCCCAACGGGCGCTAGTAACAGATTGTTACTAGACGGCTTTGCCTTTCGCTGCGCACACACCAACAGGCCCGCCTTGAGGTCGCGGATCTCAGGTGATCGAGGCGTGCAAGTGGCGCCGCGTGCCTCGGCGCACCGCTCACCTGAGCCGGAGCCAGCCCCGGCCGGCTGAGCCTCCTCGGCTGCGCGCGGCCCCGTGGACGCGGTCGGCGCCGAAATTCGCTCAAGGGATCTTCCGGGTAGCTCCGAAGCGTGCTCGAGGCCCTCCTGTTCGGCGTCGTCGCGTCGGGCGCGCTCGTCATCGGCGGAACCGTCGGCGCGCTGTGGCACGCGCCCACCTGGCTGACCGGGGTGCTGCTGGCGTTCGCGAGCGGATCTCTGATCTCGGCGCTCTGCTTCGAGCTCTTCCCGGAGGCGGACCACCTCGGCGGAACGACGCGTGCCGGGATCAGGCTTGTCGCCGGGGCAGCCGTGTTCGTCGCCGTGAACACGCTCCTCGACAAGTACGTGGCCAAGACCGAGCCCGATCCGCAGGCGGATCAGCGCGAGGTCGTGCGCGACGCCGCTTCAGGCGGCGTCGGCTTTGCACTCCTCGCAGCGGTCACGCTCGACGGGATCCCCGAGAACGCGGCGCTCGGCGTCTCACTCGTCGAGGAATCGAGTCTCGCCCTGCTGCTCGCGATCTTCGCTTCGAACCTGCCGGAGTCGCTCGTCGGCGCCGTCGAGATGCGCGAGGGCGGGCGCTCGCCGCGGTTCGCGATCATGCTGTGGCTCGTCACCGCCGTGCTGCTCGCGGCGGCCGTCGTCCTCGGCCGCGCCGCCCTCGGTGGCGCCGACGACGAGACCCTGTCGTTCTTGCTCGCGTTCGCGGGCGGCGCCGTGCTCGCCTCGCTCGCCGACACGGTGATGCCGGAGGCATTCGTCAAGGGCAAGCCTGTGAACGCGTTCTCGACCGGCGGGTTTCTTCGTCTCGTTCCTGCTGGCGTCCTGATCCGCGCTTACACGTAACCGCGTAACCGATCGGCCTGGTCGACCTTCTCGACGGCGATCGCAAACGCGGCCAGGCGCAGCGGGATCGCGTCCGCGCTCGCGCGCTCCCAGACCTCCTTCCACGCCCGGCACATCGTCTTGCGCAACTCCTCGTTGACGCGCTCCTCCTCCCAGCGGAACTGCTGGATGTTCTGCGCCCACTCGAAGTACGAGACGGTCACGCCGCCCGCGTTGGCGAGGATGTCGGGAATCACGACGACGTTCTTGTCCTGAAGGACATCGTCGGCGGCAGGCGTGACCGGGTGGTTCGCCGCCTCCACGACGAGCGGCGCCCGCACGCGGTCGGCATTGCCCTGGTTGATGACGCGGTCGAGCGCGGCCGGGACGAGGATGTCCACGTCCAGCTCGAGCAGCTCCTCGTTGGAGATCGGCTCGGTGCCGGGCGCGTCCCCCACAGATCCGCTCTCGCGCGTGTGCGCGAAGATGGCGTCGGGGTCGAGCCCCGCCTCGCTGTGTACGCCGCCCTTCACGTCCGAGACGGCGATCACGCGGCAGCCGAGCTCGCCGATCAGGCGCGCCGTCCACGAGCCCACGTTGCCAAACCCCTGGATCGCCACCGTGGCGGCCTCGAGCTCGAAGTCGAGATCGCGTGCCGCCTCGGCGATGCAGAAGACGACGCCCCGCCCGGTGGCAGCATCACGCCCGAGCGAGCCGCCGAGCTCCACTGGCTTCCCGGTCACGATCGCAGGCGTGTAGCCGTAGCGTGACGAGTAGGCGTCCATCATCCACGCCATCGTCTGCGCATCGGTGTTCACGTCGGGGGCGGGAATGTCGCGGTTGACGCCGAGCACGTAGCTGATCGTCTGCGTGAAGCGGCGCGTCAGCCGCTGCTTCTCACCCGTGCTCATCACCGTCGGATCGCACTGGACCCCGCCCTTGGCGCCGCCGTAAGGGATGTCCACGACGGCGGTCTTCCAGGTCATCAGCGCGGCCAGTGCGCGCACCTCGTCGAGGTCGGCGTCGGGGTGGTAGCGGATGCCGCCCTTGTACGGGCCCCGCGCCGCGTTGTGCTGCACGCGGTAGCCGGTAAAGACCTCGAGCCGGCCGTCGTCCATGCGCACCGGCACCTGCACGCGCACCTCGCGGTAGGAGCCGCGCAGCACCTCGCGCATCTCGTCGGCCAGTCCGACGTGGTCGGCCGCGCGGTCGAAGAAGAGGCTGACGGCCCCGAACGGGTTCGTCTCGACCGTCGTCGCCGTAGGGGCCCTTGTGGCCATGGGCCCCATCTTTCCGGCATACGGCGGGGGCAAACGCTCGCTAGCCGCCCCAGCGCGGCGGCGGGTCGCACCGACTGTCAAGCAGGTTCCAGTAGTCGCGCTGCTCGAGCACCTTGTCATCCGGGCCGAAGCGGATCACGGCACAGCCCGCGATCGTCTGCTCGACACCCTCCGAGCGCACGACCGCCCAGTACTCGCACGTTGCCCGGTCGCCGTCCACGACCGGCTCGCCGAACCAGCACTCGACCGCCTCCTCGGACGCGAATGACCACTGGGCATAGGCGCGCGCCCCCGCAGCACCGTGGTGCGGCTCGCGGAACGGCATCGAGGTGAAGACGCAGTCCTCGGCGTACAGCGACTCGACCGCGTCCGCGTCATGCGTGCGCCACGCACGCTCCCAGGTGTCGCGCCAGTGCTGCGCCGCGCTCACGCGAGCGCCTCCGCGACGCGCGCCTGGAACCATGCAACGAGCTGCTCGCTCTCCGCCAGCAGGTGGCCGCGCTCGAGCACGCCCGTGCGGACGCCTTGCTGGACGTTCTCGACGAGCGCGGCGTCCTCGAAACCGACCTGCTCGTCCAGCTCGAAAAAGTCGCCCAGCCACTCCTCGTCTACACCCGGCGCGAAGAAGTAGTCGAGGAAGCCAGTCGCGCACTCGGGGCCTGCGGGCAGCACGTGGCCGATCGACAGGTTCGGCTCGCCGGGGAAGACGTTGATCTTCAGGTTGGGCCACACGAAGTGGAACTGGCTCGTGAGGCCGCCGTCGCGCGCCGGCCCGTACTGGCTCGCCACACGCCCGTTCGCCTCCAGACGGTAGGCGTCCGGCGAGACGTCCACGACCTCGCTGAACCCCGGGTGCCCGACCGCGCAGTGGTAGCACTCGAGGTAGTTCTCGCAAGCGATCTTCCAGTTGGCCTCGACAACCCAATCGGCACGGCGGTGAAAGACGAGCCCTTCGACATCGAGCCACTGCGGCACGTCGCCGAGCGCCTCGGTGAGCGTCGCGTCCGGCTCGACCGAGACGAAGAGGAACGGCCCCCATGAGTCGACCGCCGCCGGCACGAGCCCGAGCTCGTCCGGGTCGAAGCTTCCCTCCCGGTCGGCGCGAGGAGCCGCCACGAGTGAGCCGTCGAGCCCGTACGTCCAGGCGTGGTACGGGCACTGGAGCGTCATGCGATGACCGCTGCCCGCCGCGATCACCGAGCCGCGGTGCCGGCACACGTTCAGGAACGCGCGCAGCGTGCCCTCCCCGTCGCGCGTCACTACCACCGGGAAGTCGCCGGCCGCGCAGGCGAGGAACGGCCCCGCTCGGACACCTGCTCCGCGCGCCCCGCGTAATGCCAGGCCGGCCGAAAGATGCGCTCGCGCTCGAGGCCCGGCAAAGCGGGGTCGGAGTACCAGTCCCAGGGCAGCGTGGTCACCGGGGCGTGCTCGCGCCCTCGCGCAGCATCATGATCGCCGCAGGAGGCGCCGCTGCCGCGTCTCGTCGCGCTTCGCCTCCGTGATCCACTCCACGGAGTCGCGGCGTGGCGTGTAGGAGAGACCGTTGAACGCCACCCACGGCTCCAGGCGCGGTGTCTCCAGGGCTCTCGATGACATTTCCTGCGGCTAGTCGGCCCGCTCGAACCGTCCCTGCGCGTACGTGGCCACGCGACGGCCGTTCCCGTCCAGCTCGTTGTCGCCCAGCTCGGCCACTGCGCCGAAGTGCGCCATGATGCCCACCCCGTCGCGGAGCAGGTCGCCGGAGGCCATGTCGGGTCGCGTGCCCGTCACGCGGTTCCCCGCGATCTCGCAGTGCGAGTAGTCGCCGCAGAAGATGCCGATTCCGAGCGCACCCTCGACGTGGTTGCCGTTCACCTTCCCCATCGACATCTCCGTCACCGTGATACCGCGGAGGGATGTGCCGCTCACGCGGTTGCGCTGCACCATCACCTTCGCCCAGTGGGTCGCGATCGCCTCCTGCCCGCCCCTGATGCGGCAGCCCTGGATCAGCGTCGGCGGCTTGTCCATCGTGAACGAGACGTCGATGCCCTGGACGTATTCCCCGCGCGACTCGATCACGCAGTCACGAATGCGCGCGTTGCCGCGGCGCACGTTGATGCCGTCGAGCGTGGCGCCGCGCACGTGCACGCCGTCCAGCACAACGCCGCGCGCGCCGTCGATCGCGATACCGTGCTCGCCGCCGACGACCGTCACGTTCTGCACCGTCACGCCGTCCGCCGTGATCACGATGCCGCCACGGACGACGGCGCCGTCGTCTCCCACCACCTTGGTCGCCGAGTTGATCACCAGCGGTCCCTGGTGCTCGCCCGCCGCCAGCCGCATGGTCGGCGTTTGCGTCACCCACGCGAGCGCCGACGCGCCGAGCAGCGGCACCGCGACCACGAGCGCAGGCGCCCACGCGGGCACGCGCACCCGCCCCGGGACGTGGCGGTGGAAGCCGAAGCCGAAGTAGGCGGCCCCGACCAGCACGAACACAATCGTGTTGAACACGAAGTGCAGCTCGACGAGCGAGAAGTTGTGGCCGTGGGCCGGCTCGAGCTCCTTGCCGAGCAGGCCCGGCGTGGGTGACACGTGGCCGTTGGTGAGCCACTGCTGGAGCTTCGCCGAGTGCTCGACCACGTGGTAGAGCTGGACGACGAAGATCCCGCCCGTCAGCGCCAGCCACGGCGCGAGGGCCGCGCGGCGCCACCTCGGCTCCCACATGCGGTACGCCATGAAGAGGAGCACGAGCGCGACGAGGATCGTCGAGTTGTAGGCGAAGTGCACCCACTCGATGTCGAAGATGAACCCGAGCAGCCCGCGGCAGTCCTCGGGGCAGCGCTCGAGCGTCCCGTCTTTCTGCACCACCTGGGCGACGTGCTCCGACTCGTGCGCCGCCATCACGGCGAGCACTGCAAAGAACGCCGTGTTGAGCCCTCCGAACGGCCGGATCAGCGCGTCCAGCCGTTCGCGCCGAGCCACTACTTCACCGAGCCCGCGAGCAGACCCTGGACGAAGTAACGCTGGAACGCGAAGAAGACTGCCAGCGGAACGGCGAGCGACACGAAGGTCGCGGGCGCGATCAGCTCGATGTTGGCGCCGAAGGCTCTGAGCTGGGAGAAGATCGCCACCGTGATCGGCTGCGTTTCGCGCCCGAAGGTCAGCGCGACGAGCAGGTCGTTCCACGTCCAGAGGAACTGGAAGATCGCCAGGGACGCGATCGCCGGCAAGCCGAGCGGGAGGATCAGGCGCAGGAAGATCCTGATCTCCGACGCACCGTCGATGCGCGCCGACTCGAGGATGTCCTTCGGAATCCCGATGAAGAAGTTCCGTAAGAGGAAGACCGCGAACGGAAGGCCGAACGCGGTGTGGAAGAGGATCAGACCGAAGACCTTGTCGAAGAGGTGCAGGTCGTTGTAGAGCGAGAACATCGGGATCAGCGCCATCT